>JAFLXO010000001.1:0-69906 GCA_029786595.1 Nitrososphaerota archaeon
CTTATAGCGATCGGGTCCATATTGCTGGGCAGCGGTGCAGCCTTCTATCACCCGCTTGGCGGTTCAATACTGCAGCTCAAATATGGTGGCCAAAACGCTCCAAAGGCCCTGGGCATAAACGGGTCACTGGGAAGCCTGGGGAGGGCAATAGCCCCCTCATTGCTGGTGTTTATAATTGCGTTCCTTGGTGAGGTGGTCGGCCTGACCGTAATCGCGGTGTTCGTCTTCGTGCTAGCCGGCATAATATATGCCGGGCTAAGTCATCTGAGCATCAATCCCCGGGTGGGGGAGCAGACAAAAGCCAACACCCCCCTTAAGCCCTATCTTTACCTGCTTTTGCCCATCGGGATAATGGTCTTCGTAAGGTCCATGTTCATAACCGGCGTAATGATGTACATCCCCACGTTCATGACAAACCTGTACAGGTCCAAGACGGTGATGGGCGTCGTCCTGACCGTAACATATGCCATGGCCATCATCGGCCAGCCTTATTTTGGTAGGCTGACTTCAAGGATAGGAGGCAGGAACGTGCTCATAATTACCACGGTTGGGGCCGCCATTTCCTTCGTAATCTTCCTCCTCATCAGGAACTTTTATGCGCAGGTAGCCCTGTTTGCGGTTTATTCCTTCTTCGCGTTCACGGGCTTCCCCAACCTGCTTGGCTATGTAGGGCAGCTGGTGGACCGCGGAGCGCTCACCAGGGCCAATGGTGTGATATGGGGCTTGGGTAATACGGTCGGGGGCGCGATAGGCGTGCTTATAGGGGGCTCACTTATAGCGTTCATAGGGCTCAATGAAGTAATGTGGGTATTTGCCATGTTCGCGGCTGCATCAGTTGTGCTTCTGGCGTTGCTCCCAAGGAGGAAGGCGAAATAAAGCTGGCTGGACGGATAAGGGCTCTGATGGCGGCCGGCCCAACCCGCAGGGAATGTGGCCTGCTGCAATAAAATTAATTTCGATGAACCAGCTTCTGCTCGTGTTCTATAAGCCACTTCTTGCGCTGTATGCCGAAGCCGTAGCCCCCAGGTTCGCCGTCCTTTCTGATGACCCTGTGGCATGGTATGACGAACGGGACTGGATTGGAAGCGCACGCATTGGCCACAGCCCTCACCGCGGAGGGCCTGCCGACCAGCCGTGCCACTTCACTGTAAGAGCGTGTCTCCCCCTGTGGGATCCGCTGTATTGTGCGCCAGACATCCAGCTGAAAATCGGTTCCCCTGATGTCCAGCGGTAGCGGCGTCTCGTATCCATCTAAGAGCCTTTTTACAGCTTCAGCAAACGGAATGGCCCTGCCCGCCCTTATGATATTCCCACGCTGATGCCGTAACCGGAGCCCTTTAATGAGCTCATCATCGCTGTCCCCAACGCCTACCCAGCTTATCCCGCGTTCGGTGGCGGCTACAAGCAGCCTGCCGATCGGCGAGTCAACAATGGCGTATGTGACTGTGTCATTGGGGGGAGTGGCTTTATTGACAGCCGAAGCGGCCCTCCGTCCCTGTTTCTGTTTCCGGCGCGGGGCCTCGTGTACCCCGGCCCTTCCCTGAAGCGGCGAACCAGTGGAATGGCCCGAACCGCCTCCCCTTTCAGCCCCTTTCGGCATCATTTCATATCAATTAAGGCCTTAAATATATCCCTTCTGGCCTTATCGCAGGTAGCCTGTCTGCAACCTGTTGTCCAGATATCTCTTCGCTATAAAATAAATGACATTTACGGGGAAGGCGCTATAGGTTATGGCATTAGGCCTGCCCAGCTGCATACGATGGCCCTGATATAACCCTGTAACCATGAAATGGGTGCATTCGATCGTGTCCGGTAAATACCAGCGCAATTCCTACCATTTAACCGGGTTAAAGTTATTAAATATTTATATAAAAAACGCATTTGCTTGAACACATGGTACTTAGCCAAGAATATGAGGAAAAGAAGACCGTAGAATATAACGTTATCAAGAAGACTCAGAGCATATGCCCTGAGTGCAACAGGATACTCCCCGCGACCATATTTGAACGGGATCAGAAGGTCTATATGACAAGGACCTGCCCGGACCACGGCGAGACAGAGGAGCTCTACTATGGGGATTATCAGATGTATCTCAAGTTCAGCAGTTACTGGGATGACGGCAAGGGAACGATGGCGCCGAACGTCGCCATAGATAACTGCCAGTGCCCCGCAAACTGTGGGCTCTGCAGCAACCACCTGAGCCATACCGGCCTTGCCAACATCATAGTCACTAACAGGTGCGACCTGACCTGCTGGTACTGTTTCTTCTATGTAAAGAAGGGGCTGGAGGGGGCGTACGTCTACGAGCCGGACCATGAACAGATAAGGAACATGGCCAAGGCGCTCAAGGCTGAAAGGCCAGTCCCCGGCAACTCCATTCAGATAACTGGTGGTGAGCCTACGCTCAGGGATGACCTTCCGGAGATAGTAAGGATACTGAAGGAGGAGGGGGTCGATCACATACAGCTCAATACCAACGGGATCAACATCGCACTGAAGCCTGAGCTGGCCAAGATATACAGGGAGGCGGGCGTCAGTAACCTTTACATGAGCTTTGACGGGGTTACGGCCAAGACCAACCCAAAGAACCACTGGGAGGCGCCGTACGCAATAGATGCCTGCAGGAAGGCAGACCTTGGCGTGGTCCTGGTGCCGACCGTCATCAAGTCGATAAACGACCACGAGCTGGGGGCGATCATAGATTATGCCAAGCAGAACATAGACATAGTAAGGGCGGTAAACTTTCAGCCCGTATCGCTGACCGGAAGGATGAGCAAGAAGGAGAGGGAGAAGTACAGGATCACCATCCCGGATGCGATCAAGAGGATAGAAGCGCAGACGAACGGTGAGGTCACCGCAGACGACTGGTTCCCGGTACCCAGCTGCTCGCCTATAACTCACTTTATCGAATCCCTTACTCACAAAAAGCAGTATGAGCTTTCCATCCACTTTGCCTGCGGTGCAGGGACCTACGTCTATATGAGCAAGGGAAAGCTTGTTCCGATTTCGCAGTTTGTGGATATCAAGGGGCTGGTGGAGTACCTTGATGAAAAGGCCGACGACCTGAACTCGGGTAGCAACAGGTACATGACGATAGCCCAGGCAGCGCTCAAGATAAACAGCTTCGTCGACAAAAAGAAGCAGCCTGAAGGGCTAAACCTTGGGAGGCTGCTCTTCAATGCGCTGGTAAGGCACGACTATTCCTCCATAGGGCAGTTCCAGATGAAGAGCCTCTTCCTTGGCATGATGCACTTCCAGGACAAGTACAATCAGGACGAAGAAAGGCTTCAGAGGTGTGACATTCACTACCTGACACCGGACCTCAGGATAATACCATTCTGCAGCTTTAACGTAATACCCGAATGGTACAGGGATCGTGTTCAGAAGAAGTACGGCATGCCCGTCGAGGAGTGGGAGGCCAAGAACGGGGAGAAGCTCGAGGACAGGCTATACAGGGGACAGCTCAGGAAGGTCAGGCCGGGGATGAAGGCAGAGGCGCCCACCTGCGCCACGGCTGAAATATACCAGAAGGTCAGCAACCTGGGTTAGGCGGCCGGGCGATCTGGTGAGCAAGGGGCGGCGGACAGGGGTGGTGATAGGTTGGCCATCAGCATAACTTCGGCAGAAAGGGAGAAGTCCAGGGCAACGCTCCTTTCCCCAGTTGAATTCAAGCTACAGACTGACGAAGTGAGCCTGGATGAAGCGGTTAAGGTATCAGTAAGGGCAAAGCTGGAGGGGGGGCTCGTGGATGCATTCAGAAGGGCTACATGGCAGGAGGCCTACGCGGCTCACGACATACTCCTCAGGCTGCAGTTTGGAATGAGCATCAGATCTGGCGGACAGCTGTTCGGAAAGACCATTGTTTCAGCAAAATGGATCAAGAAGGGGATACTGTTCTGGACAAGGGATGCCAACCTGACCGACAACGTAACAAACATGATATGGGCTATGGCGGCCGATGAGAACGGCTACAACCATTTCTTCGAAGACGAGCAGAGCGTAAGGGATTTCCTGTTCACGTTCAACAGGGAACTCAGCTTCCTGCCGGTGAGCCTTGGAAGGGGCGAGCACAGGCTGCACGCGGAGGTCTTCGTAAAGTGGTGGCGCCATACCTATATAGAAAAGGGACAGGTCACTGGAAGGTCGCCGTCCATAAGCTTAAAGGTTAGATAGGCGTACGTGATAAGCGCAATGGCAAAGTTTGATGGGGTAATAGGTCAGGAGCTTCTGACCGTAGAGGAAAAGGAGGGCGAAGTGGTCTTAATATTCAGGGATAATAGGTACATATTTGTAAGGCTGGTCGACGGCAAACTCGTGACCGAAAGCGTGCCCGAATAGCGCTTCTAATGGATAAAATGGCCAGTTCCATAGCGAAGGAGATGGCCATCCTTCTCGATTCTGATGAGAGCCTGATCAATGCGTATATCGTCCTTCTCCTGGCAGGCTTCAATGAACATCAGGGAGAGGTCGTTAAGGGAGGTAAGGGCGTAAAAACCGGGCTTGAGGGTGGGCAACTTGAGAGGGCCGTGGAAAATGGCCTGGTGATAAGCACCAGCTCCGGCTATGTGCCGCTCCACCCGCGGATGGCTATGAGCAACCTCTACCGGCTGAGCTGCATAAGGAATCCGGATGTCAGGAAGAACCGTCCAAGGGTGGATGCCCTTGTGGCGAAGCTTATCAGGCTTTGGGACGGCTGAGCCTTTTCAGTCAAGTAAGTGCTGGAGGATACCTCCCTGTAATGTCCATCTGGTGCTATAGCCGCATCAGGGGGCGCCCTCTCGTGTTTCTTTAAAAACACACGAAACCGATAAATAAAGCTGGCATGTGGATCAACCTATGGACCTTGGGGAGAAGGCTATAAAATCGCTAGTGTATCTGGGCCTTTCAGAATACGAAATCAAAGTATATTCAGCGCTGCTTCAGGGCGGCCCCCTGACGGCTTCCGAATTAAGCAAAAGTTCAGGGGTTCCCTATTCGAAGATATACGATATACTGAATTCCCTGGAGGAAAAGGGGTGGATAGACGATGATAAGGAGAGGCCGAGCAAGTACTTCCCATGTGATCCCGAAGCTGCGCTCAACACCAGCAAGGCCAGGATAGATAAGACATTCGAAATATCGAAGCAGAGCGTCCTGGACGAAATAAAGCCGATATATGACAAGGTGGAAACGCGGGAAAGGCCGGAGATATGGGTGGTGAGGGGGGAGAAGGCGGTGCTCGAGAAGACGCTCGAAATAATCCAGAACGCGTCGTCCGAGCTCAAGCTGGCCATCCCGGCCCTGGTGGCTGGGCAGTATGGCGTGGAGGAGCTGCTCCCCCTTATCAAGCCCATCAAGTGCTACTTCCTGGTGAGCGATAACGGTCTCGCTGGGCTGATCAAGAGCTCGATGCCGAGCGCTGAAGTAAAGATAAGGGATGGGATGTTCGGAGGGGGGGTGATCGGGGACCTGAAACGGGTTCTCCTACTGCTGGGGAGGGGCGACAGCGGTTCCCCATATCTGGCCATATCGGCTGAGCACCCCGGACTGGCCATATTTGCGGACAGCTACTTCAAATACCTGTGGGAAAGCTCCAGCTATTATAGCACAACGGCGTCAGGCCGCTGAGTGCGCTTGCCTGGCCTTTCATGGGTGGCCGTTGGCGTTCAGCAGCTTAATGAGTGCTGGATTTCACTAGCTATCAATAAGTGAAAAACCGGGGCTTGGGCAACCATTTGGCCCTTGGAGCCGGGGGGAACGAAAACAATGTACGATATGCTAATATAGCCACCGATGGGTCATCGATCATCATGACGCAGGAACAGTGCAAACACGACGTGAGGTACGCCGGCGTTCTAAACCTCCTGCACGGCTTTGGGATTTTGGGGGCTGTGGACGTGTGGGAGTGTGCCAAATGTGGCCAGATATGGTGCGACGAAAAGAGGCTCGGGGTACAGGATCTGCCCCCCCATGTTGGATTTCCTCCCAATGAGCCCGATAGTGAATGGGCCATACTTGTGTGCAGGGACGGCGAGAAACTGGAATGGCACCTGCTGCAGGTTAAAAAGGGGGCAAAGCTGGAGCACAACTGCGAGGTCTTCAATACGACCTGCAACATCGAGATGGTAGACGGCAAGGCCGTATGCGACCTTCATAAGGAGGGGCACACGTTCTTTTCAGTGAAGGACAACATAAACAGGAGCATCAAGGTTTGAATGACCGGCATGACATGGTGGTGAGCTATATGATGAAAATCACCGTTTCCAGCGCGCAAATGGGGGCCGTAGCCGGATTTATCAAGGGGCATATAGATATCGACGGGCTCACGGTCAACTTCGTGGGAACCGCCTATGGCCGGTTCAGCGGGCACAACATATCCGTAAGGTTTTCTCCTGCAGCAAAGAAGAAGATGGTTCAAAGGGGGCTTGATCCGGAACAGGTAGCGTTAGACGCCCAGCAGGCGCTGATCACCGGTTCCTTTGAGCTGACGGACAATTCGGCGGCTTCGGAATAGGCATGCGCCGGTGGTTGCACTGGCGCTATGTGGCGCTAAGTTACAGCGTCAGGCCCACACGTTCATGTTGAATATATCCCCTATATCCTTGCCCTCAAAGAGGCGCACCAGCGCCAGGCCCTGTGGATATGAAAGGATGGGCTTTTCGAAGCCCCTGTCTGCCATAGGTATCCTCGGACAGCCCAGCTCGATGAACGCGTCATAATCCCTTATCAGGTTGATCCTTGCCGGGGATATATCACGGAGGGCCATGAGGGTCGCTACCTTGCCAAGCTGAGAAAGCCTGGTTCTGAACCACTCGCCCTTCGCCCGGAAGGACTGTCCTTCCCTTAAGCCTACTATTATCCCGAATTTATCTCCACCCTTGGCCTTGTAGATCCCAAGCACCGCCTTCTTGTACATCTTGTCGCCCTCCTCCTTGACGTCCGTCACCTCCCCAAAATGTGGATCCACGAGGTAGGTGGGTTTCAGCGTCGAAAGGTATATGCCGGCGGCATGAAACATGCTCTGGCCTATAAAGAGGAAGGCCTCTGCATTCGAATTCCTCGGCGCGTAATAGTTGCAGCCAAACACCTGGCCCTCGAACAGCGACGGAAACGGCTTTGACTTGACTACCTCAAACCCAGCGGCCGTCAGGATGGCCTCGGCCCTGGCCATGGCGCCCCCGTAATTGCTCGTGGTTATCAGGCCGACCCTTGTGTATCCGTGCGAACGCAATACCTCCGCGGCGGTGGCCATCGCAGCTTCTACATCAACGTCGTACTCAGCCCTGATCAGGAAGGTCTTGCTGCCCATCTTCGGTATATCCGTAGAATGGCCGATGTTGAACACCGCATCAAGGTTCAGCCTGTCTGCCTCGGCGTTCTGGAGGTCGCACGTGCCATATGTAGCCTCCAGGAACACGAAGACGCTTGTGCCGGGATACCTGTTCTCTATTTCCCTCGCCAGCTCCGGCAGCTTGTAGAGTATACCGTCAGGTGCGGACAGGCCAACGGAACGAAATCCGTTTTTCTCGATCAGCGAAAATATCAGCTCCTTATCTATTCTGATCAAATTGTTTATGACTTTCCAAGTTCTCCATTAATATGTGTATCTGGATTTACACGGGTATATTCATGCCGCTGCACCCCTACCTATCCGCGCGGTTGGCCAACCATCCTTCCTCCACCGCTGGCCTCTGTGTATCGATACCCTCCACCCATTCCTTGTTGCGGATGCTGGCAAGGACTCGCGGTCCATTGCCGGCCGGCCCGTGCCGGCCATCAAGTTATGCTGATCAGAGCTAAATTGGAGGCCATGGAGCCCTTATGAAGATCGCGCAGGGTGCAAATTCTGCAGGCCCCCGCGGCGGGCGGCCCAAATGGAACTGAACGGCATGGAACGTGTTAGGGAATAGCCTCCAGTGCCCCAAAGTATTTTAGCCAAGCGCTGCATAAAGGTAGCGTTGAGTGGACTTTCAGTTTTATTCGCGTCAAAGACCATCAGGGTCTTCGTATTCGGCACGGTCACGGTCCTCACTCCGGTCTACCTGTCCCTAATGGGCTATTCTTCGCTCTACGTTGGCCTGGCACTGATGGTGATAGTCATCGGGAACGCGCTTTCAAATACCTTCCTGACGTGGTACGGTAATGCCTTCGGTCGGAAGAGGACGCTGCTCCTTTTCAGCTCCTTGATGGCCATATCCGGTGGCATACTGTTCATTTCAAGGTCATTTCCGCTTATCATCGTGGCGCTTTTGATAGGCAACATAAGCACGACAGGGACAGAAGCCGGCCCATTTCAGTCGATCGAATCTGGCGTGCTCCCGAAGCTGACCTCGGACGCGGGCAGGGGGCGAGCGTTTGGAATGTACAACATGCTGGGCTACTCCGCCTCGGCCATCGGGGCGCTGGCCGCTACGATCCCTTCATTCTTTGGAGGGGCCATGCCGGTCTTCAGATACCTATACCTGATCTATGGCTTTGTGGGCATATCGCTCTTCCTGCTGTACAGGAGGCTGCCCGAAATTGAGGCCGTGAAAAGGGGGGTCGGCTTCCGAAATATATCAACGAAGGCAAGGCGGGAGATCAAGAAGCTTTCGGCATTGTTCTCAATGGACGCGCTGGGTGGAGGCTTCGTAACGCAATCGCTCATAACCTACTGGTTCTTCCTTGTCTATCACGTATCGCTTCAGGGCCTGGGTTTAATATTCTTCTTCGTGAACGTAATCACCGCCCTTTCAATTTACGGCGCTTCATTGATGGCCGAAAGGCTTGGCAATCTTCGCACCATGGTCTACACCCATCTCCTTTCAAACGTCTTCCTCATCCTGATACCGATTTCAGGCTCGCTGGAGCTGGGGCTGATGTTCCTCTTCCTGAGGCAGAGCGTGTCCCAGATGGACGTCCCCACCAGACAGGCGTTCATGGCCCAGGTATTTGATGACGACGATAGGGTTTCGGCAAACGCAATAACCAATACCTTCAGAAGCGCCAGCGCGATCATCGGAGCTCCCATAGCCGGTCTCGCCCTGGCCCAGGCCCTTTTCTCCCTTCCCTTTCTAGTGGGAGGGTCATCGAAGGTGGCCTACGACCTCTCCATATTTGCGGCATACAGGAAGAAGGTCAAGTGATGGCTTGCCTGGCTCAAAGGCAGCTGGGCTTCGAGCCCCATATGGCCGTCCCATAAATCAGATGAGGTCAGGAGACCGGCGAGCCCGTAGCAATATCCTTATCAGGCCTGAGAAGCGACAGCTCCTTTCCATCAAAGGCAGCCAGTACCATCACCTCAGATTTCAGGCCCATCATCTCCTTGGGCTTGAGGTTTGTCACCACGATCACCAGCTTTCCCACAAGGGAAGGCACATCATAGTATTTGATTATCCCGGCTATGGCCTGTTTAGTTTCAGCACCTATCTCTATTGACAGCTTGATAAGCTTGGATGAACCCTCTACCTTTGTGGCCTCCAGGATCCGCCCCACCCTTATGTCCAGCTTCTTAAAATCTTCGAATTCGACGGTGCTCATGGTTTTTGTCCCATAATGCCTCCTTTTAACCTTTGAGCTTTGGAACTGGCTTCATGGCAAAAGGAAGGGCCGGAATACGACTCAGATTAATGCCTTCAAATCATCAGTATCATATTAACTCTGAATCATCACCGTCGTACCGCCTTCCCGACCGGGCGTAGCTTTCGCTTTGCCCGGCCGTATGTGAGCGGTGACCCCACCTTATAAAAAAAGCGGCTTGCGCCGACTGGCCATGTTAAAAGCTCCGAACCAGGTGGAAGTGTTGTGAGCCGGCGTCCGGCCAGCAAGGGCCACCATGAGTTAGAGGATATCACTTAGCGCCGCTTTTATAGTCCATGGCCAGCTTCCTGTAATCCCGGTGCCCGCATCTGGTGCACTTGACGAAGGACCTGCCGGTTGGGACGACTTCGCCTCCACATTTGCTGCAGGAGGTGAATATAACGCCCAGCTCTGGCTCATCTATTCTCACGAATAGCATAGCGTTCCTGATCAGCTTAACCTTTGCCCTGATGATGTCCCCTTCCCTTCCGGCAGGGGCATCCCTTACACTGCCTTTCATGTACAATACTGCGGTCTGTTTTACCCCCACGTTCCGGCCATCCAGCTGGTTAATGCGTATGTACACAAAGGGCTTCTGGACCTGGTCTATCGTCCCCACTATCTCATCATCTGGCTTCGGGAATGGCTTCTTCAACCCGATGGATGTCAGGGACCTGTCCTTCCTGTTGATCCTGATATTTGCGACCTTTGTAGAATAGATTTCACCGTCGAGCACATATACGTCCCCCCTGGCGTCATATTCCTCAATGACGGCCAATCCTTCCCCCGGTACGGCCCTGTTGTTCATTTCTGGTCAGACGGTTTACGCGCTTTAGCCTTTGGTTTACCCCTTGGTTTAGCCCTGGACCTGGGTGCGGTGGCAGATTTTTCATCTTCCGCAGCCTTGCCCTCTACCTTGATTTCTGGAGATGCTTCCTGAGCTTTAGCCTCAGCCTTTGGCTTTTCCTTAGCCCTGGCCCTTGGCTTTGCAGCTGCGGCCTTTTTCATTGCCCTGGCCCTGGGCTTCGCTTTGGCCTTTGGTGCCTCTATGGGCGCCGCTGCAGGCGTTTCCGCCGTCAACTGCTCGGCGGCTGATGGGAGCTCAGCTGGTGCTGCGGCTTCAACTGGGGCTGGTGCTGCCACTGCAACTGGGGCTGGTGCTGTCACTGGAGCAGGCGCTGCCACTGGAGCTTCGGTCACCGTCGGCTCCGGCTTGGCCACACTCACCTTTTCCTTAACTTCGATTTTAACCTTGGGAGCCGCCTTCCTTTCCTCCTCCCTGCTCGCTGTCCCTATGATGGTCCTCACCGGAAGCTTGATCCTGGCAGCTTCAAGGGCGGCCCTGCCCTTAGGAAGGTCCGTATCCCTGACCCTCACTTCTAGGATGGTTGAACCGTTCTCAACCCTGGCGGCCAGCCCGACCGGCTTGCCGAAGGCCCGTCTCATGCCTTCCGAGAGGCGGTCCGCACCGGCCGTCGCGACCATCTTATTTTCCCTGAGCACTACGTGAGGGTAGCTTACCACCCTCAGGTGATAGTTCGGCTCTCCAAGGGGCTCAAGTATCTTGTTGGCAGCGACCCTGGCGGACTCAAGGGCGTTGTGCCTGATCTGCGCCCTATCCTTGGACTTGAGCGTCAGAAGATAACCATAATTTTCAACCAGCCCCCCCTGTGAAAAGCGGGCCACTCGCGGCTGAGGAGCCCCGGCTATATACTCCCTCCGTACGTAGGGCATCCCCTTTACTTCCCTATAATTTCTTCCTTTCAAACCATCATCCTCTATAATCGGAGGTTTTAAAAAGATTTGCCTGCCTTCCTTCGGCTCCCCTGGCAAGCGCTATCCTTGTCCTTCTGAGGAAGCCGAGCAGCGTTACAAGGTCCTCCTCCGTCGTAATATAATCCACGGTTATGCCCTTGATGAGCTTCAGCGTCCTTTTCTTCCTTTCTTCGGAAAGGTCAATGCCGTCGGCCACAGCTCCTGCATACTCCAGGGCCGCGTTCCTTTCCTCCGTTCTGATCCTGGACCTCCTCCTGGAGGCCGGAGTCCCCTTCCAAAGGTAAAGGAGTATGGCCAGGGCGTGTGAGATGTTCAGGGTCGGATATGCCCTTGACGCCGGTATGGAAATGACATAATCGCACGCTGAAAGCTCCCTGTTGTTCAGCCCGGATACGTCCCTGCCAAGGATCAAAAGCGCCCTTTTGAACATCCTCGCCCTGCTGAAAGCCGCTTCGGGCGTCATGGCGCGCCTGTTGACGTTCTTTGAGCTGGCGCTGGGCCTGGCGGTGGTCGCCATCCTCAGGTCAAACTTGGCCACCTCCTCATCGAAGTTTCCCAGGACGGCGTTCTTCACAATCCCCTTAGCGTGGGCTGAAAATTTATATGCGTCCTCCGGAAGTTCGCTCAGGCCAGTCACTATCAGCTTATCAATTCCGAAGTTCATCATGGTCCTGGCCACATAGCCTATGTTAAGGCCGTACTTGGGCTCAACCATCATAACCGAAAGTTCAGTCAATAAGGTCACCGTTCATCGCGTACATGCCTGAATATATAGGAGTTTTGAGGCCTGGACCCCTAACGCATAGCCCGGGGCGGATTCGAACCGCCGTCCCCGGCTCCAAAGGCCGAGATGCTTGGCCTCTACACCACCGGGCTGAGTCATCCAGCGATGCGACCGAGTTATAAGTTTTTAGACGCCGGCCGCAGCTGAGCCGGCTGGCGCATATATTTATTAGCGATTACTGTGATACCGGTGTACAATGCGACAGCCTATTCTGATGATTCCGGGCCCGACCAATCTGGACAGGAGTGTGCTGGAGGCCCTTGCCCTGCCGGCCATAGGGCACACCAGCGGCGAGTTCTATGATGAATTTGGTGAGCTTCTGGCCCTCGCCGCAGGCGCGTTCATGGCAAAAAAGGAACAGATGGTGGTCATAACGGGGTCCGGCACGTTCGGAATGGAGGCCGGCATCGCCACCTTTCTGGGCAATGGCAAGAAGGTCCTGGCCATAGTCAATGGGTTCTTTGGGGAGAGGTTCGCGCAGATAGCCGAAATATACGGGTCCAGGGTGAGGAGGCTGAACGTGGCCGATGGACGAAGCGCTGGTGAGGACGAGCTCGCCAAGGCCCTGTCAGAGGATGATTATGAAGCCGTGCTCATGGTGCACTCCGAAACCAGCAACGGCGTGCTTAACGATGTCAGCGCCCTCGCCAGGGTGGCCAGGGAAAGGGGCGTATACACCTTCGTGGACGCGGTGTCAAGCCTCGGCGGCGTCAAGCTCGACTTCGGTTCCGGGCTCTACGATTTCGTGTTCGCCTCTTCACAGAAGTGCCTGGCCGCGCCGCCCGGTGCGGCGCTCATAGCAATTTCCGATGAGCTCAGGTCCGTGATCAGGCCCGGCGCCGTAAGGTCGTATTACTTCGATCTCGGGAGGTGGGTGGACATAATGAAGGACCCAAAGATATACCTCACCACGCCGGCCATCCCCAACTTCCGGGCCCTCCGGGTGGCCCTGAAGAACCTCGCCAACGAAGGGGTGGAACGGCGCTGGGAGAGGCACTCCCTGCTGGGGAGGACCGCATGGCGCTTCTCCGATGACACGGGGATCAGGCTGCTGGCCAGGGACAGGTCGCCAACGGTCAGCGCCTTCCACGTAGGGAAGGGAGCCCCCGCTATCAAGGAGAGGATACTGAAGGACCATGGCATACTGGTAGCGACGGGCATAGGAGGGGATAGGGACAGCGTCATAAGGATAGGCCATCTGGGGCTGACCGACAAACGGCTGATGGATGAAACGCTGGCCGCGTTCTCGGAGGCCCTACGTTCCGTTGCCGGCTCCTCCCCTTGAGCGGAGCACGTCCGGCGCCAGCCTTTCCGCCGCCTTCCAGAAGCGGTCACCTATGTAATGCTCATTGAATATGGCCGCCCCGCTTTTCATGGCCAGCAGGGCATCCGAGCCATCAATGAGCGTCCCCACCGATATCCCCTTGCCGAACTTCTCATCGGAGACTATGACGATGGTGCCCTTGGCCAGGCCAGGAGGCATCCCCCTTATCCCAGGCCTCATGACCTTAGCCCCGTTTATGATCGACTTGATGGCGCCCATATCGACGCTGACCCGCGGGAAGGACCTTAAAAGCTCCAGGTCGCCAAGGAACGGAAAAACGCCTCGTTCGTTCCTCACTATCATGAGGTCGTCAAGGTACAGTTTACCCCTGTCCAGCAGCAGCACCCGTCGGGGCTTGACGCTCAGCCCCCATTTCGCCATGATCAGGTTCGAAAATTCCCTGACCTCGCGGTTGTCGAGGAACCTTATGTCCACAGGGTGGGGGTGGCTGTTCCGGAATAAATATTTATTTATGGCGGCCCGCGGTGTAAGGGAGGGAACGAGCGATGTCGGCTGATATGACGCTAAAAATGCTGTCTGATAGCTTGAGCAAGGTCGTACTCATAAGGTTGAAGGGCAACAAGAAGATAAGGGGCCATCTACAGGGCTTCGATCAACACATGAACCTTCTGCTTTCTGAAACCGCTGAGCTTGAAGAGGATGGATCGATGAAGGAACTGGGAGTAGTAGTGGTAAGGGGGGACAACGTGATACTGGTCTCGCCCCTCAGCAATTAGAGGTGACTGAGATTGAAAGGAACAACAAGCATGGGGACGAAGAAGAGAAAACAGGTCCACATACTGTGCAGAAGGTGCGGTAGGAAATCCTATAACGTAATCAAGAAGAGGTGTTCCCACTGCGGCTTCGGGCGGTCCAGCAAGCTGAGGAAGTACGCGTGGATAAGGAGGATCTGATCGCCGTTTTCGGGCAAGCCTGAATTCGATTAGCAAAGTTTATCTATATATCGGCCGAAAAAGGGAATCATGACCGTTGGCGATCTATACATCATAGTGGCCTTACTGGTCGCGATCGTGGTCGCAGCTGCGGGCCTTGTAGTGTACTTCGCCAGGGCTCGGAACCGCTTGATGGACCCCCTCAGGAGCATAGGGATAGGCGGCGGCATCACTTCGATGTCCCGAATGGGGAGCGGCGATGCGAAGAAGGACCTTAAGGTTCTCAAGTTCCAGCGCGACCTCGTGGGGGACGCTGTATTGAGGGTATACGAGGCCAGCTTCATAAACAAGGAGGACAAGGACTACCTACTCGCCAAGTACAAGGCGGAGCTTAAGGACCTTGATAAGAAGATAGCGGAATACACGGCCATAGTGGACATATCGGAGCTGGAGAACGCCAAGGAGGAGATCATGAGGCTCATGCAGGTAAAGGTATCCCAGATCGACAAGAAGCTTGAAGAGCTCAAGAAGGAGTACAGGGTTGAAACTCCAAAGCCTGAGATACACGTCGAGCGAAAGGAACCTGCCACTGGCACGGAGGAGAAGGCCAGCAAGCGGAAGCCTCAGGAGGAGGACAAGTTCACCAAGCTCTATGACGAGGTTAACGACGTGCTGGAAAAGCTCGAGCAGATAGACGTCAGTTAGGCGGCCCCGCCCTTCATGGATAAATCATGGAATTTAAATAATGGCAACTTTCTGGAAGTACTAGGTGTGCTAATTGGGGGAGATTTCCGTCGAGACGTCCATAGACCGGGTAAGGGAGTTCCTTATTCTTTCGACCTGTAGGTCGTTTATACCAAGGCAGTTCTATTACGACAGAAGGGTATTCCCCGAAAGGGAGCTTGACAAGGGCTCCATTTACGTCGAGGCAGAGGACAAGGCAACGCTTGACAAGATAAGGGATATCAGCTTCGTAATCACAAAAGAAGTGCTTGGGATAATATATGAATCAAAGAGCGGCAACACAAAGCTGAAGTGGAGGCAGCTGAAGGAGGGGTACGGGAAGCTGACCGGCACGGCCTCCGGGAACTCGCTTACCAACCTGATAGAGGCCGGCATAATAAGCAGGTCTTACGTTGAAGCCGAGGCTTCAAAGCAAGCTGAGGGGGGAGAAGCGGGGACGGAAGGAAAAGCTTAATAGTCATATTCCAAAAAGCTGGCCAAGCAAGCCCTGGTAGTATAGAGGCCCAGTATGCGGCGCTGTCACCGCCGTGACCCGGGTTCGAATCCCGGCCAGGGCGATCCTCACGTTGGGTATGGTGCCCAAAGTTGCTTTAATCAATGGGGAAAAGAAAGTGGACATTCATAACTATGAAACAGCCCTAAAGAGTACTTACAGGAGACTTGAAACGGCAAAGATTAACGAACAAAACAGGAACGACATAAGGGAATTTGGCAGGCTGGCTGAAAGCATGGGGCTTAACAAAGGGCGTGTGTCCAAGTTTGTTTACAGCATGACCACGCTGGCCAGGCAGGCAAATAAACCATTCAGGGAAATGACCAGGAAAGATGCTGAAAGCCTCATGATATGGCTTAACGACAATCCCACGTATAGCCCGGCCACAAAAAGCGACATGAAAAAGATATTCAAACGGTTTATGAAATGAGTTAAGACCGGCTCGCTTGAAAGGGACGTGCCTTTTTCCCCAGAGGTCTCATGGATCCATACTGAAATAAAGGCAAATGAAAGGAAACAGATTGATATGCTAACCGATGATGAAATCGAAAGAATGATCAAAGCTGCCATAAACATAAGGGACAAAGCTTTCATAGCTGTATTGGCTGAAGGTGGGTTCAGGATTGGAGAGATCCTGCCGGCAAAGATCAAGGATGTAGTATTTGATGAAAGAGGAGCAATAATTCATGTAACAGGTAAGACCGGCCCAAGGATTGTAAGGCTGATTACTTCAGCGCAATGCTTTCAAGGTGAATTGAGGAGCACCCCAGGGCAAACAACCCTGATTCATTTCTGTGGCCAAGCCTTTCCCCTAACCGCAAAAATATTGATGAACCGTTAAGTTATCAGAAGGCGCAGGTTATCTTGAAAAGGATAGCCAGGTCTGCCGGGATCACAAAGCGCATATATCCCCATTTATTCAGGCACTCGGCAGCAACCAGGGACTCAAGCATAGCATACAGAGTTCCCTTCCTGGCACTAGGACGATTCCAATTAGTTGGCTTAAGTCCAATAGCTTACTTTTGGATAAGCATGAGCAAGAGATTAATCAAATCTTAGGCGATAACAAACGCTTCAGGATAACTTCGCGCGAAGTGCAGATTGTGATTAAAGAAGTCAGCGACATTCAGCCATCAGACCTGCACGACCATTTCATTTTTAAATTGATTAGACATAAAGTTTTGGCATCGACTATGTTTTGGGTATTTGAAACAACCCTTTAAAATATAACAATATAATATTCAGGGACGTCATTAAGGCGTTTAAATTATAGTATTGTTTGACTTAAACTAGGTTTATTTATTTGATGCATTAGTATGCAGAACGTTTATATTTATGCAAATTTATTAAAATTTATATGTTTAGCTCCAGCAACCAATCGTCGTTGTTTGAATCTGTGGCAAATTTGATTGAGAATGCATGGCAACCTAAGTGGGATTTGCAAGAAGAACGACAATACAGGGATGATTTAATGAGTTTTTTGAATAATCACCTTAAGAAGACCCACACTATCAAGCCCGAAGATGGAAGGGCATTAGCTGATATTGGAATTGATGATGAAATAGCAATTGAGCTTAAGCTCAATCTGAAAGGTAAGAGTAAAGTAGATAGATTACTTGGGCAGGTAGTACGTTATCTGAAAGGTAAGAAAAGTTATGATGGAGTTATTATTGTCTTGCTTGATAAAGAAAACTCGCCGGATGTTATAAACATGAATGTTAGAGACATTAGAAAGTACGTGCAAGAACTGATGCCATATGAAAAGCCAGATCCAATATTGGGTAGCTTTCGTAAAGTTCAATCAAAGAAGATCAAAATAATAACCAAGTCACCAGGTCAAGTCACCAAGTCAAGAACCAATAATAATTATGATAATAATAGCTTGATTTCACAAGCAAGAAGACTTGATGAAAAATTAGGATGGTAGCTATAAAATTGGCAAAGTGAAAGCCTAAACGCGGCGTCTGGGAAGAGAATATTGATGCCCTATTTGGAGTGGCTAATTCACGGTACAGAAACCGCAATGGTACATATGCCAAAGACCCCTTTAAGCGTATGGAAGACATTACAGGAATACACCTAAAGAAAAAAAGGAATTAAATATAATTTAACAATGTTGCTTTATATGTATATGGAGCATAATATTCCAGGCGATAATAACGAGCAAAAGCATAAGAAGGGTTATTATGATGAAACGATCCCATTAGGAGATCCAAGGGAGCTGCAAACTTATACGATCTACAGGGTTTCGCTGCGCACAATCAGGAAGGTAAAGGCGTTAAAACAGAAGCTGGGGTTCAAAACAGTTTAAGCCGTGATCGCCTACTTGGTTAATACGATTGAAAGGGAGGGGGTTGTGCCCATAGCAAACTATGAGCAAGCATTCATAAAGTCCGGCAGCAGACCGGTCATAATCGCCGGTGAAAGCGGTTCAGGCAAGACCACAACGGTGAAGTCATTGTTGAATACCTTTATGAATCCAAAGACAGGGCCGGCTGCACCAAACATGGGACCAAGAAATGCCTTTATCCTTGACGTGGACGACGAATACCAAGAATTCAAGCGGATTGACCTGGGCAAGTTCTTTGACATAGACGGGGCAAACGCCAATGGATTGAGGATTCGCTTTGTACCAAATTCAAACGTTGAAATATCCAGGGCAGAGGCAGCCACTCTGTTTTCGCATCTGAACTTTATCAAGAATTCAGGGGCTTTACAGAACTGGGTCATAGTTGTAGAAGAGGGGCACCGTTTCAAGGACGACACAAATTTAAGGGCTTTGCTGATTGAAGCAAGAAAGTTTGTGCGAAAGCTGATCATCATAACTACCGACTGGCGCACTTATGAAGGGATAACTTTGGCTTTAAAGCCGGCACTTTTTAATCAATAAAAAAATAATTAATTAATTTATTCGTTATTAAGCGCTGTAGTTCCTATGATCTCTTCGCTGACAAAGAATGTTGCGTACTTCAGCTTCTCCTTTAGCTCTGCTATTTCTTTATCCTTTGCAGCCAGCTCTGCCTTAAGATTGTTTATCTGATCTTTTGGGTTCATTGATCACCCGCCTCTTTATCGCTTTCAACGACGCCAGCCCCATAATAGTTTATTTCAAACGTGTGCATATGCCTGATCTTGGCCCTGATGTCCTCTATTTTCTGATCTTTGGCCCTGATCTGATCTTTCAATTCCTGGTTTTCCTTTTTCAGTCTAGATAGTTCGTCACTCATTGACCCTCCAGCTCCGTTTCGCCTATCACTTCTTCATCAATGGGAATGAGCGCGTGCTTCAGTTTCTCTTTAAGCATGGCATTTTCCTTTCTCAACCTTCTATTCTCTGCTTTGAGCGTTTCGCAACAGTTATCTGGCTCATACTCAAGCTTGCTGATACCCAGCATTGTTTCTTTAATGGCTATTTTGCCGGGCGTGTGCTGAATAGGCGCCGTATTTTCATTATCTTTCATAATTTATCACCTCCCTCTGGTCTCAATAACCGCGCCACTTCGTCTTCAGGGATCCTTATTGTCCCGCTTGGCAGCTTGACGGCCTTGATTTGCCCTTTATAGATCATACGCCGTATGGTACTCTGGCTCACATTCAGCATTATGGAGATTTCCTTTACCGTGTATAATCTGCCTGTCATTATGATTATAAAGCAGGAATTGCATAAACCTGCATAGACTTGCATTATTTGAACATTAAAATACAGTTGTTTAAAGTCAGGGATTTAGACCTGTAAAGCTTATAACCCGGCCAGGGCGCCATCAGGATTTTTGAAGAGGGCCGTGGAACTTTGAAGCCTTACTGTAGATGCGCCGGCCTCCCTGGCAAATAACATTTGGATGCCATTTATGGAATGGTGATGGCCAAGCGTGAACTTATGCCTGTGGGGATGCCGTTCACAGGCCATAAGACGGATGCTGGCCATGCGTCGTTGTAACTGGAAACAATTCGTACGCCGGCAGGGCTGATAGCCCCAAGGAGCTCATACGCTACAACGAGGGTGGATGCCACAACTGCTTTGACGGCATTACCATATTCATAAAACGGCAGAGAGCATATTTTGAATTTCGGAATTTGTGCGTGCCGACTTAGAGTATAAATGGCAAGGTCGCCGCTATTAGGCAGAACAGCGAAAGCAACAGGGACGTCCTCACCTTCTGCTTTATGTGCCTGATGTACTTTGCGTCTTCATATTTACCGTTTATCTTGAGGACCTGCATGAGCAGATATATGGCCAGCGGGGCTTCGCCGAACAAGAAGAACGGTGTTGATCTATCCATGATTCCGGCCAGGCTAATGAACAGCATATAGAGGACCGGTAGGGACGCTATCACTTTCATCGCCTTTGCAGGTCCCATTACTATTGGAAGGGTCCTTATTCCGTTGGCGGCATCACCTCGCACGTCCGCCATGTCGCCCACCGCCACCGATACTACTACAAGCGTCCCCCAGCTTAACGACAGTAACAATATCATGGGGGAAAGGTCGTTGATAGCAGCCCCCCCTGCCATACCGGCAAGGAAACCCCCGATCCAGCTGATAAGGAGCTTATGAGGAAACTTGGCCTTGGCCCTTACCCCTGGCAGGGAGTAGAGGAGGCCCAGGGCCATCGAAACACTGAATAGCAGCAGGGTCATGGCGTTCACCATATATGCAAGATAAAGGGCTATCACCGCAGATGCTGCCGAAAGGAGAACGGCGTCTCCAGGCGTCGCCCTCCCGGACGGAAGCGGCCTCCTTGGCTGGTTTATCGCATCCTCCTTCATATCAAAACGTTCGTTTGCAACGTAAGTGCTTATAGTGATGAGGTATGCACCTACGACTACAAATAAGAATCGAAAGAGTGGGGGGGAGAATGCAGAGCCCACCAGCACATTTGACGCTACCGCAAGGGTCCAGATCAGTGCGCTCCATTCCGATCTCAGTAATGCCAACCATCCCCTTAAGCTTAATTTCATTCTAAGTTCATCCTCCATCTCTTGATTATGTCTTCAAACTCGTCCTTGGACGCCTTTGACCACATTTCCTCAAATTTAGATTCATATTCTTCGGACATGGTGGCGCTCTTGAACCGCATCCCAAATAGGAAGTCCTGCGGGCTCAACGGGTTGGGTATCTCCACGCCTATATCAGCGCCATCCACCAGTATGAAGCTGTATGTTACGCTTCCCATCCTAAGCGCCACATTAGGTAGCCTTATGAAATCTCTGAAGGCCTTTAACATGGCGGGGTTTGCCGCGATCCTGGCAAATGAATTTATTCGGAAGCCTTCCGCTGAAACATCGGTCAGTATCCTCACCCTGACGCCCCTCTCTGCAGCCTCTTTCATAGTTATCAACCTATGCTCTACTATCCTCGTCGCTATGTCTATGTGGAGCTTGGCCTCCTTAAATGCCTCGGAAAGTTCAAGGTTAAGGGAATCCTGATCGCGGAAGACCTTGATTGGCTCCATGTTCGCAAGCCCTATCGACCTTTCCAGGCTTTTCAGGAACATCGTATTTGCCTTTATATAACGTGCAGGCGTAGAATGGCCGTTTAGCCTGTTCCCAATTTCCATATAAAGATCGAATTCGTCACTTTGGCCTATGGCCCGCCATATGTTCGACTCATACGCATACACGAAGGAGCCCAGCGGCGACAGCCCGTATGTCTTTGGGCCAACCTTGGATATCAGGCCAGCCCTCTTTAGCATGTTAAGGGATATGTAGAACCTCCTTTTTGTGGTATTGGAGGTTGCAAGCAGCACATCTGTACTCATATTACCATCGCGCAGGCGGGTCAACATCTGGAGGGCCGTTGAGCTGCTGAGCGCTCTGTACAGACCCCTTATAGCGGGCAGGTCCTTTGTGGGGACTCCCGTCAGGGTGCCCTTATTTACAGTTGATGTGGGAGCCACAGGGATAGGCGCCGCCATGAAGTTGATCTTTGTAAAAGCGATTAAAAAACCCTTCGTTTTTACCAAAATGCGGAACTTTTCCGCCACCCCACCCCCAGCACGCTGCAGACTGATATACTTGATGGGTACAGCTAACCCGGAAAACGATCATCTACTAAATCGTTTCAGTACACAGGTCAAATGGAAAATTCACAAATAATGGTAACTTTTTGTATTGAATTCACTTAATGCTGTTCCACAGTGCATAATAACGTGGTCCGAAAACCTTTGAGCATGAATAAGATTCGTCTATTTTCCGTGTCTGCCGTTATCTTGGCGCTGTTGATTTTAAGCGCGGCCTATGCTACGACTAGCACAACGGCCACCATAACTGCAAGTGGAACTACACCGGTCGGTGTTGCTACATTGACTACCGAAGAGCCAAGTTGGTCACCTGCTGCAAACAGTGGCGGAAGCATAAACGCCGGAAACCTCTATAATGTAACCGTGCCAGCCGGTACTATTTCGCTTGTGACGATCTACCTGACGAATCCGACTAGTCTCTCTCTTGACTATGAGTTCCTGAACATGAACATAAGCTATGGTACGTCAACGGGTTATACACATGTGTTTACACCGATTACACATACAACAGGTACATTTAATGGCACCTTCTTATCCCTTAGCAATGGTTATGTCCAGTTTGAGATAAACAACGCGCTAGGAACTAGCGCAGAAAATTACACCATTGGGATAGCTGGTGGGAGTTTCTACTGCCTTAGCACGTCTAATGCAGCAGGGTCCTTAAATCCCAGCTTCTATATAACTGTCGAGGCAGTATAGGGACGAGCGAGCGTCAACACTGAAATGACGGGTTGGCGGTGACATAATTTCTTGGTTTTGACAAAGAGGCTGTTGGTTGGGCTGCTTATAGTTTTAGCCTTTTCAGCCACAGCTTTCGCCGGCCTGAGCAGCACGCTGAATCTAATGGTGGTCCCGGCGGGCTCCACAGGGGTGGCCGGCCCTAACGGACAGCCCAACCCTGGTGGCCTTCCGTACAACCTTACGGCGCTGAGCGGAACCTTCACGGTCACAGTTGGAAAATCTCAGCAAATAAATGGCGTAGGGCTCTATAATATTTCTAACATAATCACAACCTATCAGAACAGCCTTCGGATAAGCATATACCTGACTGATCCTCAGGATATGGGTTCTGTACTGCATAATCCGAATTCATATATCAATGTATCGCTTTACTATCCTGCCACTAATGGCGCCGTAACCTATAATGGTAACAAATACTCCTATACTGGCGTTAGCGGCATCATCACGAGGACAAATACGGTTTTAATCCTATCAACGGTTGGCGTGACACCATCGAGCTCTTACTTGATCCTAGCTTCGATAACCGTGCCAGGTGGAAACCCGTCAGGGCAACAGAGTACGATCGGCAGCCTGCAATTCTACATAAACATAAGAGTATAGGGTGGGGGGTAATGGAAATATATAAAATAATTCATTTGGCCGGTGAATTATAACGAGTGCGACGGTCCTAAAAAAGCCGAATCGCAGAAAACGTGCTGAAAAGGCCGGCATCGTTGCTGGCGGCACCATTGTAATAGCCTTCATACTGCTGGTCCTCATCATGGGTAACATACAGCCTATAATGTTTGTCCCCACGACGAGCATGCAGCCCACCATTACTAGGGGTAGCGTTGTACTGGTAAAGAGCGTTCCCAGTAGCTCCTTGCAGGTCGGCGACATAATCGTCTTCAGCGTGCCCAAGGCCTATCAGGTGCAGTATGACTATCCCCCTACGATCGTGCACAGGATAATATCGATAACGACCAGCAGCAGCGGTGCGGTCATGATACAGACGAAGGGCGATAACACCGCCGAGGATCCGTTTCAGATAACGCCTTCGCAGGTTAGAGGGGAGGTAGTAGCAATAATTCCCTATCTTGGCTTTCCTCTGATGTACCTGGACAGCATGTATGGTATAGCGTCATTGATAATCATAGTATCTTACTTCTGGTTGCCAGGTTACATAGAATCGTACGACAGGAAGCGAAAGGAGGGTAAGAAACAGCAGGATGAGAGGCTCTTAAATATAGAACGCTCGGTGGAGTCCTTCTCCAGGGCGATCAATGAATACGCTAAGCACTTGGAGTCCCATACGGCCGTCATCATGGAATTGAAGGAAACAACGGAGTCACTGTCCAAGGCCACAGCCAAAATGGATTCTCTGTTGGATGATCATCTTAGGTTGGAAAAGGGAAAACCGTTAGATTGGCACGACATGCAGGATAATTGAGCCCGCCTCAAATTATTCATATCACCAGGATGTAGTTTTATCAGGTTATAGCACCCCAAAGTTAATTAGCCCAGCTTCCTGAATACATGTAATGATATTTACAAGGGAGAAGATACTGGAGCTGGTAGCCCATGGTGAAGTCATGATCGAGCCCTTCGATGACGCTCAGGTGGGGCCGGGGTCCATAGACCTGCACCTTGGCAACGCCTTCAGGGTATTTAAGAAGGCCAGGGAGGTAGTGAAGATCAAGGAGGAGGCCGATTACATAGATGTTACGCAGCCGATAACCATAAGCTCCGAACCGCTTCTGCTGGAGCCCGGCGAACTGGTACACGGGATAACCAGGGAAAGGGTTACCCTTCCGTCGAACATATCGGGCAGGATAGAGGGCAGGTCCAGGTTCGCGCGGCTGGGCCTTCTGGTGCACATAAGCAGCGGCTTCATATCGCCGGGCTCGGATGGGAGGGTGGTGCTGGAGATAGCCAACCTCTCCCCATCCACCCTTGCGCTTTACGCAGATACGAAGATATGCCAGATCATACTTGAAGAGGTCACCCCGCCTGCCAGGTACGTCGGAAAGTTCAGGGGGCAGATGAAACCCTGATATGATACCCGATAATTCCGCTGAAAGCGTTAATTAGGGCGTCGTATCAAAGTGGCCCATGTCATATGAGCGCAGGTCAGAGAACGAGGTCCTGGACACCATCAACGGCTTCTTCGAGGCTGCAAGGGAGAAGGACATGGAGGCGCTGGCCGACGCGCACGGTCACCGAAACGCCTTTACAAAATTTGACGCCTTCCCCCCGTACACGCTTCAGACATCGGATACCGCCATAGCGTACGAAGAGGCGGTGTTCGCAAACATATCAGACCTGAAGTTCAAGGTCGAGGATCCACACATCACCGTGATCGGCGAAACCGCGGTGGTCGCATTCTTCCTCAACATCTCGGGCATTTTCGTATACGATTATTCATTCGAGGGGAGGCCGGTGGACCTCAGGTTGAGGGTGACCATGGTGCTGGCCAGGGAGGAGGGCCGGTGGGTCATCATCCATGAGCATCTGAGCGAGCTGAAGGACATGAAGGCTGAAGCCGGTCCTGCAGAAACGTGGAGGTCGGGACGGTGATCGTGCATATCATCATCAGACATAGTCTGTAACCAACTAAAGGCCTTCTACGGCTGGAGCCGCAGCGCTGTAGCTGCGTGTGCCAGCCCTTCTAAAATTGGCGCCTGCTACCGTATATACCTTTTAGGGTCAGCATCGAACGAATCCTTGCACCTTAGGGAGCAGAAATAGTAGGTCCTCCCGGCGCGTTCGGGCCTATACCTGGCCCTTTTCTCATCCACGTCCATACCGCATACCAGATCCTTTACCATGGGCTGGATACGCCAGGCGGGCGTTAGAAACTTTATGCTTTGCATTTGGAAAAGGATTTATACGCCCGGCGCCGTCATCGAACCATGAAACTTGATAAGGTAGATACGGCCATCATCGCCGCGCTTCGCAGCGACGGGAGGGCTTCGCTCAGGGAGATAGCGAGGAGGACATCGATTTCAACGCCGACGATTTCAAGTCGCCTGTCGCGGATGATGAAGAGCGGCCTGATCAGGAATTTTGTACCGGTATTCGGCACGCTGGACGTGGGCACGGCCGCCATAGTGACTATGGAGGTTCCGGTGGCCGATGTGGCCTCTGTTTCTGAAAGGCTTGCCCGGATGGATAAAATATCTTCGGTGCTGGTGACGGCCGGTCGTTATAACCTTACGTTAAGGGTCAACCTTGAAAGTCCGGCCGACCTCCAGGGCTTTCTCCTTGAGCTGGAACGATACGGCCGGGTCAGGGATAGCATTGTGGTGACCTCCATAGTGAAGGAGGAGCAACCAGCGCCAAGGCTGGATGAGGTTGCAATTAACCTCAAGTGTAACTTCTGCGGAGGGGATATAACCGCACCCAGACCGTACACTTTCAAGGTGGGCCCCATTCGTTACTATTTTTGCTGCAGGACCTGCAGGAGGTCATACTTGGAGAAGTATTCTGAAAGGATCAAAAGGATGAAGGCCGGCGCCTGACCCGGACTTAGGAAAACGGTCGCCGCAGCCGTTCAGTACTTGAACGAAGTGAACGGTTTCTCGATCAGCTCCGAAAGGAATTCCATAACGGATTCAACTGTGCGGAACCCGCGGAATAGCAGCAGCCTGTTCGGGGTCCGGACGCCGTTCTCATCGATGTAATCGTAAATGGCGAGGGCGTACTCGCCTTCACCGCCTCGGGTGATGAACGCATAGGCGCCGGTGCCCAGATACCTGACCATAACCCTTATCCCCCCGTCATAGTCCAGGAGCCCGATCTCCCTCGGCAGCTCGTCCTGCGACCTTATAGCCTCTTCAAATATCATGGGCACGCTTTTTAAACCGTCGTAAATATATATCCGTTATGGGGAAAGTTCATAACAGGGAGGCCGAAGGCGGGAACCTGAGCCGCCGGCCCCGGCATTGACCCCCTTGTAATAATAAGTGATGGAGTTGGCTGGTCTGACCGTTTTTAATGAGCTGTCAAATTCAAGGGAGCCGTTCAAGCCGCTGAGGGGGAAGGAGGTCAGGATGTTCGTATGCGGACCAACGGTCCAGGATTACATGCACGTGGGCCACGCAAGGACATATATATTCTACGACCTGGTCAGCAGGCATCTGGCCCACCTGGGGTTCAGCATGAAGACGGTCATCAATATGACCGACATAGACGAAAGCATAGTCAGGGCCTCCGAATCAGCCGGGGTCAGCATCGGTGACTTCATAGAACGATATATGCTTGCCTACAGGAAGGACATGGAGGGCATCGGGGTGAAGGGCCTGTACAGGTTTGAGCCCGTCTCAAACTATCTGGGCGAAATGAAGAGGCAGATATCGGAGCTCCTGAAGAGGGGATTCGCATACCAGGCCGATGGCTGCATCTTCTTCGACACCTCAAAATCACCTCACTTCGGCGACCTAGCGCACATGAGCAGGCAGGAGCTTTCGCTCAGGCCTCTGGAGCTCTATCCGGATAAGAGGAACATCCTCGACTTTTCGCTCTGGAGGAAGGCGCCAGACGGGGCGCCGCTGTTCGACAGCCCATGGGGGAAGGGCTGGCCTGGCTGGCACATTCAGGATACGGCGGTGGCCATCAGCGAACTCGGGATGCAGTATGACATACATGGAGGCGCCTACGAGCTGATATATCCTCATCATGAGGCCGAGATAGCACAGGCGGAGGCGCTGAATGGGGTCAGGCCGTATGTTAGGTACTGGATCTATACCGGGCTTGTCACCATATCCGGCAGGAAGATGTCGAAATCGGAGGGGAACACCACCTACGTCAGGGATATCCTGAAGGATTACGGTTCCGACCCGCTGCGGCTATACGTGCTCTCCGTTCCTTACAGGGCCGATATGGATTTTGACACGGACGGGCTGAAGGCCCAGGCCGATGCGCTTGGCGGGATGAGGGACAGGCTTGCTCATATCGACGAAAGGAAGGCGAGCCGCAGCGGGGCCAGGAGGCTTGCTGAAGCCTTCGACGAACTTCTCAATGATGATTTCAATGCCCCGGCTGCGCTGGAGCTGTGCCGGAGGGCGGTGGACCGCCCCGAAGAGGCGTTGCAGGGCGGTGTGACCATTGAGGATGTCAAATCTGCCCTGTATGGGCTTTCCTCAATATTGGGTGTGGACCTTGTTGGATAGTGGAAACGACGTTATACCCATCAACGAAAGGAACGAAGCCGGCTGGTGGGGGAACTGGGCTGATGTCAGGTGGTTCAGATCGGGCTACTTTACGTCCACATCCAGGGAATTTGACGAGCCGCTGTTCAACAGGTGCGGGATAGCCTCGCCCACCGTTAGGATATCATCCGTCATAGGTTCGTGGGAAAGGGGCTTTGGCCAGGCCGGCTATGTCCCCTCCTTCTTTGTCCCGGACAGGAAGGAGTATTACCACCTGAGCGATGAAATCATAAAACGCGGATACCGGTTGGCCGACCGAATGGATGTGCTGGCGCTCAGGGGGGCCCGGGGCCTGACCGTGCCGGATTCTGATGCCGAGATCGAGATCTCCAGCATAACCAGAAGGGGTATACACGAATGGGCATCGGTTTACATAGCATCCTTTGGCGAAGACTTTCGCAGGAGGCCTGCTATAGGTAGGTCACTGGAGAGGGCCCTGAGGCGGAGGGGGGTGACGCTGCTGATGGCCCGGTGGAACGGCCTGCCTGCCGGCATCACAGCGCTGTACGAGCGCGATGGAGCGTCAGGGCTCTACTGCGTCGGGGTTCTTCCGGAATACAGAAAGAGGGGCATCGGCATGGCCCTTGTAAACAAAGCCGTCGGCCTCGCCGCTGATAATGATTTAATCGTCCTCCAGGCGTTCAGGTCGGATTCGGCGGCGGATTTCTACGAAAGGATGGGGTTCAGGAGGGCCTATAGCAAGGCTATATTTGTCAAGGGCGGCGCAACCGAAGGGGGGGAAGGGGTACAGGGCGCATGGCAGGTCCCTGGACAGGGGGCCCAGGCCACCATGGGCGGTGCGCCAGCTGGCGCCGTCATGGGCCTGCTGCCAACAGGCATCACCATAGTCCGTAACGTGAAGGCGGGGCGGCACCCCTTTTTCGATATATTTCAGGGATTTGAGCACCTGCCGGTATTAAAGGGCCTTTTCAGGGACCCGCGCGGTGCGCTGGAACGGCTGCAGGTGATCGTTGACCCGAGGCCGGGGTATATGCATGTGGATGATGAAAACGGCTCAGTGTATGTAAGCGCCAGGTACCTGAAGGATGGCGATCCCAGGTACCTCTTCCTGGACATAGTCCACGAACTGGTCCACGTAAGGCAGTTCCAGGAGGGAAGGGAGCTCTTTGATGACAGGTTTTCATACTACAAAAGGCCCACCGAGGTCGAGGCATATGAAACGGCCGTGTCGGAGGCCCGGAGCCTTGGAATGACCAGAAGTGAGATAATCGAGTACCTGAAGGTGGAATGGGCAACGGACGAGGAGTTCAGGGATTTCATAGCTGCGCTTGGCGACAGGCTGGGCCCAGACTGATATGCTCCTCCGAAGTCTTCACAGCCTAAGGAGCCTGCCTTCCAGGATGGCCTCGGGTTGCCGCGGCGGTGTTTTTTGCGCAGGCCTTTAATAAAGGTCTGCAGTTGGATATCGCATGAAAAGGTTATCTGCAATTCATGTAGTTTACGCCAAATGGTGCCCACACTGCGTTCCCACCACGGTCGAGCCCATGCAGCGCCTAGCGGCCGAACTGGGGATTCCCTGTACGCTCTATGATATAGACTCCGATGTTGGCAAGGCCGCTGACGAACTCGTTAAACGGTACGGAGACTGGTCCGAGGATTATACGATACCCCAGGTATTCTTTGAGATGGAGGGCGGCTCAATGGAGCACGTGCTGACAGGTGATCCGCGTGGAACCAGGTACACAAGGCAGGCGGTGGAAGCCCTCTTGGACAGCGAACCCGTAAGGTCCATGAGGCATCAGGGTCAGGCGGTAAGCAAGCCTGCAGGCTGACCTGCCTGACTGGCTCGGCAAAAAACGCATATTAACGCTGGAAGGCCACCTCCATCCATGATCACGGGTGACATAGTTTCCGTACTGTCGTCCAGCGCCGAGTCGGCGGCACTGGTAGCCTCAAAGCTTGGCAAGAAGCACGAAAGCGATGGGCTAGGGATATACTACAGGAAGAAGGAGGATCATATAAGGTCCGTGCTGGTTTCCTCTCCTCCATACCCGGAGAAGGTGCTCACTGCGGCGGAGGCGCTCACCCTGTCCTCGGCCTTCCTTTTTGCGCCCAACCGGGAGCTTTCCTGGTCCGACGGTGAGCTAGGCCTTCTCCTTGAGAGTTCAGGGCTGCGCGGCACGATAATAACCGACAGCGAGGATGATATAAAAAGGACCTTCAAGGGGCTTGCCATATCCTCAATGGATATGAAAGCCGACGTAGACGCATATGAAAGCCAGGCTGAGGCCCAGGAGGGCGGGTACGTATACCTGGACCGGCTATTTTCGGTCAAGGGGGTCGGAACCGTGGCCCTGGGTTTCTCGTTCACCGATATAGCGGTGCACGACCGGCTGCTGGCGCTTCCTTCCAGGAAGGAGGTCGAAGTCAGGAGCATTCAGGTGCTGGATGAGGACCAGGACAGGGTTGGCAGGGGCGTAAGGGTGGGCCTGGCCCTGAAGAACGTGGAGCTGAACGAAGTAAAGGATGCCTACGCGCTGGTCAGGCCTGAAACCAGGACAGCAAGGTCGTTAAATGGGACCATAAAGACGTTTCCGTGGACACAGGTCGGTGATGGGCAGCTTCACGTGGTTTCCGGCGGCATCTCATCGCCATGTGAAGCAAAAGGTGATGGTGCGGGGGGGTACCGCCTGGAGCTTAACAGAGAAGTGCCGCTCCTGCCGCGGTACGTGGTCCTGAACCTGAACGTAAAGCCCGGGAAGTCCCGCGTGGTGGGCTCGCTGCTGGTCGGCTGAAGTGAAGTGGAGCACAACGGCTCTACTTCTTCATGAATTTTCCTATGCCCTTAAAGAGGAACGAAAGGTCCTGCCGCTTCCTCTTTATCCCCCTTTCGTTAAGCGCGTGGGCTATCAGGGGCAGCGCTATGGTCGCATCGCAGTAGCAGATGGCGTTGTTGCCGTTCGGTGAAGTCTTCCCCCAGCTGATGGCCTCCTCGAAGGTGGCTCCGCTTAGCCCTCCCCACTGGGGCGAATCGCTCGTTATCTGAATCGCGTACTTGTGGGGCTTGACCACCTCCTTTTTCGTTTTCCTTTCCAGCAGGAGCGCCTTCATCACAGCCGTAAGCTGGATGGTGTCCTTTGGCACTCCGCCCCCTATGTACACGACGGCCGTTTCATCACACTTCTCGACCACCTCCGTCATCTGCTCAAAGTCCTTGAACTGGTCCACCACCACTCTGCCCTTCCCCCTTGCGGCATATACCGCCGCTATTCCATAGCTGCTGTCCACCATGGCTGGCGAGAAGATGGGCATCGAGCTCCTGTAGGCCCTGGTGACCATGGAATCTATCCCCTGCTCATCGAGCCTCCTGCCCAGGAGGTGAAGGAATTCGGCAGTCGAATAGATGTACCCGCGGTCAAGACCCTGAATGAAATCCGCAAGAAGCCCCTCCATCTCCCTGTACTTGTATTCGTCGGCCCATTCATCATAGTACCTGTCGATCTTCTGCTCCAGAAGGACCTGATCATCAACCCAGGGGGTGCCCTTGCCGTAGACGAAACCCATTCCATTGTATATATCCTCAGATATGTTGGCGCCGGTGGATAACATCAGGTCTATGTACCCCCTGTCTATCATGTATCCCATGATCTTCCACATTCCGGCGGTGGACAGCGACCCCGTCAGGCCCAGCATCACCGTAGTATCCTTATCCCTCAGCATGGCGTCCCAGGCCCTGAAGGCCTCGCCGAGCTTCCTCCCCTGAAATGAAGTGTCGCTCATGGCGTCAAGCAGCGCCGAAATCGACCTGCCGTCCTTCACCTCTATAGGCTTTACAGGCTCCTTAAAGAAGTCCTCTCTTTTTGGCATTATAGCGCTAATAGGCGAATGGCTTCCTTTTAAAGGATTTGCAGGCGGTAAGTCCAGCCCCAGCACCCGCGGCAGGACCTCTTCCAATAAGTTTTAAAAGCCGATTTATTACCCGTAAGTAGGATAAATTGGGTGAAGGTCTATAGGCCACAGAAAGCATAATGCGCCGAGAAGGGGTTCTCTCGCCTTCCTGCCGCGCGGCAGGTCAAAGAGATTAGTCCCGAAGGTAAAATACGTAAGGTCCGAGAAGGATGGCGAGCCGCGTTTGGGAGCCGTACTTGGCTTCAAGGCCGGCATGGCGCACGAGATAGCCCTGGATGACAGGGATAAGATACCGAACTATGGAAAACCGTTGTTCGTACCGTTTACGGTCGTAACCCTGCCGAAGATCCACGTGTTCGGCGTCAGGCTGTACGGCAAGGGGTACGGTGGAATGAAGATCTACAGCGATATATTAAATTTAAAGGATGAAAGGGTGTTCGGCAAGGGGCGTGAGCGCCCGGCCGGGCGGCTTCCCGATAAATCGGTCGACATGCAGCCAAAGGAAGCTGGCGTTGCGGGCCAGGGGACAGCTCAGCCGGCTGACCAGCAGATGGATGCTGGCGCCGTGCAGGACGTGCGCCTGTTGACCTATGTAGTGCCTGCGGAGGCGGGCACCTCCGAGAAGAAGGCCGTAAGGCTGGAGATACCGATGGTAGGTGGTTCTATGGAAAAGAGGATTGAAGTTGCTAGGTCCATGATCGGGACCGAGCTCAGCTCGGCGGATCTGCTCAAGCGGTGGCCATACGTCGATGCGTTCGGTGTTACCAAGGGGAAGGGAATAGAGGGGCCTGTTACCAGGCAGGGCATCAAGAGGAAGCAGCACAAATCCAGGAAGAGCGTAAGGGCGGTCGGCGTGCTGGGTGCCTGGCATCCACACAATGTAACTTATACGGTTCCAAGGGCCGGCCAGATGGGTTATCACCGCAGGCCAATCCTGAACCTGAGGGTCCTGAAGGTGTTAAATTCGTCCAGCGATGACATAAACCCAAAGAGCGGCTTTAACAAGTTTGGGCTGGTGGGCTCGGACTACGCGCTTATCAAGGGCTCTCTCCCGGGCCCGACAAAGAGGCCAATACTGATCAGGAGCGCCGTAAGGAAGAGGACGGCTGGAAAGGATCTCAAGGTGATGTCGATGTCGGTAGGAGGTGTCAAGGTGGATGCCTGACCTGCTTGACCTGACCGGTAAAAAGGTGAAGTCCATAAAGGCGCCCAAGGCCTTCACTGCTCGAGTGGATGAAAAGCTGATAAGCCGGGCATTCTGGATAATGTTTACGCACCACCTACAGAGGAAGGGGAGGGACCCGCTCGCAGGTGAACGGACCAGCGCACAGTCATGGCAGACGGGCCACGGCGTCGCCAGGGTAGCCAGGATTAAGGGTGAGAAGAACCCGCGATCCGGCCAGGCCGCCGGGGTCGACAGCGTCGTAAAGGGGAGGCTGTCGCATCCTTCACGCGCCGAAAAGGTGATCTATAAGAACATAAACCGCAAGGAAAGGGACCTTGCGACCCTCTCCGCGGTGAGCGCTACCGCTATGAGCGAATACGTCGAAAGGAGGGGCCACAGGCTGGGCAAGAAGGTGAAGCTGCCGCTGGTGGTAGTGGACGACCTGGAAAAGATATCCAAGACCTCTAGGATGATAAGCTTCCTGAAGAAGATGGGGCTGGAGGAGGAAATGGAAAGGACGAGCAAGGGTAAGTACGTACATGGAAGGACCAAGTACGGCAGGGGTCCCCTGTTGGTCGTAACCGACGACAGCAAGGTCAGAAGGGCCAGCGGAAACATAAACGGGCTGGATGTCGTCGTAGCAAAGGATGTAAGCGTGCTGGACCTGGCGCCCGGAGGAAGGGCGGGCAGGCTCACGGTGTGGACCGAATCGGCCTTCAAGGAGGCGGGCAAGAGGCTCGCCGGGGTGATCGAGGATGAAGCTTGAAGAGGCATTTGAGATAATAAAGAGGCCGCACGTTACGGAAAAGACCTACAGCCTCTCCAACGTCCAGAACGAGGTGGTGTTCCTGGTTAGGGGGGATGCCACGAAGGGGATGATAAAGGAGGCGGTGCAGAAGCTGTACGAGGTAAAGGTCCAATCCATAAGGACGATGAAGGATAAGAACGGCAAGAAGGCCTACGTCAGGCTGGATAGCTCCAGCAAGGCGTCCGACCTGCTGTCAAAGTTAGGGGTGTTATAGTAATGGGTAAGCGTATTGAGGTACAGAGGAGAGGAAGGGGCGGCCTTCAGTTCAGGTTCAGCTCCAAGAACAGGCTGGGTGCTGTCAAATACCCGGCCGTTGAAAATGGGAAGACCTACAGCGCTGTGGTGGAGGATATAGTGCACGAAAAGGGCAGGTATGCGCCGCTGATGAAGCTGAAGATGGACGACGGGAATTACAGGCTCCTGCCGGCTCCGACTGGGATAGCTGTAAGGGATAGGATATATATGGGGGAGGATGCGCCGCTGAGGAACGGCTGCATACTGCCCCTCAGGAAGATACCGGAGGGAACCATCATATCCAACGTGGAGAGGATACACGGGGACGGAGGGAGATACGTCAAGACCGCCGGCACGTCGGCTATAGTGGTCGCGCACGTAGGCGATATGGTCAAGCTCAAGATGCCGTCTGGGAAGACCATGGATGCCTCGGATGAGGGAATGGCCATGATAGGAGTTATAGCCGGTGGCGGGAGGAAGGAAAAGCCATTCCTCACGGCAGGGAGACGATATTACTATATGAAGGCTAGGAGCAAGAACTACCCGACGGTAAGGGGTATAGCCATGGCCTCTGTGTATCATCCGCACGGAGGAGGTAGGCACCAGCACCCCGGAAAGCCCACTACGGTTTCAAGGAACGCGCCTCCGGGCAGAAAGGTTGGCAACATATCCTCAAGGAAGACGGGCAGGGGGTATTGATCAGAAATGGATAAAAGGGAGATAGCGGGTGGAATGGGCACATGGTAAGGGAATTTAAGTACCGGGGATACGGACTGGAACAGCTTCAGGAAATGCCCATGGAGCAGTTCCTCAACCTGCTTCCATCCAGACAGAGGAGGAGCCTGAACAGGGAGCTGAGCCACGAAAAGAAGGTGCTCATAGAGAAGCTGAGGGCCAGCAACGGAAAGCCGGTCAAATCGCATGCCAGGGATATGGTCATTCTACCGTTCATGGTGGGCAAGAGCCTCGAAGTGTTCAACGGGAAGGAGTATCTCAAGGTTGATATCAAGTCGGAGATGCTGGGACACTATCTCGGCGAGTATGCGACCCCGATCAAGAAGGTCGTTCACGGAACGCCGGGTATAGGTGCAAGCAGGAGCTCGCTGTACGTGCCTCTGAAGTAGTCCGGCGCAAAGGGGCTCCGGTACGGGACGGCCAATGAGGAAAGCGCTGGCTACGGTTATCCGTATTTTATTTAATTTTATTTAATTTAAAAAGCGTTAGCTCTGGGCAGGTCGGGATGCCTGGGGGTTAAATCATCCATTTACAGCCCCCGGCTAGCTTCAGGCTATGCCTTGTCTTCCTTGAGCTTTTCAGCTATGGAAAGCGCCCTGCCGTCCTTTTCGAACCTGATAGAAGTTTCGAAGGAGACGTTAAGGCCAACCGCCCTGAATAGCGCAAGAAGGTCGCCCCCCCTTATCGGTTCAGCGATCTGATTTCCCATTATCAGTTCGGCCAGCTTCTCCACTATCATCGCCGTTTCACGGGGGAACTGTGCTTCGGCGGCACGCAGCACCTCATCCCCCCTGTCGATCAACCTTTCAGACAGTATCTGCCGCGGGGACCTGCTGGCTGGCTGAGGAGCCGGTTGAGCCGGGGCTTGGCGCTGCTCCTGAAGCTTCCTCCTGTTCAGCTCAAGGAGCTTCTTCCTCAGCAGCCTTTCCTCCTCCTCATCTCTGTCCATAATAAAGGGCCTGCAGGCCGGATATTAAAATATTACACCGGAAGTTCCTGCTGGCAGAAGTACAGGCCTGGCCTAATAATGATGGGTGGCCGTCTCAGAAATGCTTAATTCCCGGGTGGGCGCAGGATCATCCATGCCCGAGGAGACGATAGAGAAATACCTGAAGATGCTTAAGGACCTGAACGATGAGCTGGACGGCCTCAAGGCCCGGACAGCACAGGACGCGGAAAAGCTCAAGGAGCTGGCAAGGGAGGAGGCCAAAGCCGCGCACAGGTCCTTTATCCAGGAGCAGGAGGCCGCAGGGAAGGCAGAAATTGAGGAGAACGAGCGCCAGGTCAGAAAGGAGGTGGATGCCTATGAGAAAAAGGTGGACGATACCATCGAAGGAATCAAGGCTACGTTCCAGGCAAAGGGGAAGGAGATCAGGAAGATGATAAAGGAGGAGCTTTTCAGGGTTGATGGCTGACAAATGGTAAACACGAAGTTCTATGTGGCGGTCGCCTATGCCAAGAGGGGCAAGCTGCTGAAACCGGAGGATTATGCGGAGCTGCTGACGTCTAAGGATACGGCTTCCCTCATCGCAAAGCTGCAGCTGCCTAATAAGCGGGGCGGCGTGGATGAGTCAATCAGCTGGATAAACGAGGACCTGGTGGAGGAATGCAGCTCTCTGAGGCACTTTTCAAAGCTTACAATGGCCTATTACAACAGGTTCCTGATCTGGAACATAAAACAGGCCTTCAGCTCAAAGCTGGCCGGGGAGAAGTACGGGGACATAGCCGGCCGCCTCTATTACCTGAGGGGCGCCCCTGTGGGTGGTGAGGAGCTGTTAAGGAAGACCATCGACAGCTTTACGGCTGCTGAGGCGGTGGCCCTGCACGCCGGTAAAGGATATCATCCATATCTCCTCGAAGCGCTCGGCAGGCTTGAGCCGGCCAGCAGCAAATCCATGTTCGACTTCTATCTTGACAAGTACTTTATAGCCTCCCTCAAGGCAGCAGCCGACAGGCAGTCCAGGGAGCTTGTCGACTATGAAGTCGATTCCTATGATGCTGCTGTCCGCCTCAAGGGGGGGCTGAACCTCGAGGAAAGGAAGAGGCTGTACATTGAAAGCGATATCGTTGAAAGGTGTGAAGGCGAAGGGACGGTAAGGGGCGTGCTCGGCTACCTTGAAAAGAAGTATCCCATCAAGTTCGATATGCAGGGGGATATAGACCTGGATCGCACGCTGGTGGCTGGAAGCTACATCCTGGCAGGTTACCAGTTTCTGAAGTTCTCCAGGCCAGTCGTGATGGCATATATGAAGCTCAGGGAGCAGCAGGCCAGGAACCTGATCGGCATACTCACCGGTTACAAGTACGGCCTCCGGACGGATGAGATAAGGGCGGCCCTGATGCTGGGCGATGGAACCAAATGATAGCCATAGACGTGGCGTTGCCGGATTCGCTGTTGACGGAAAGGCCTGACCTGCTGAGCAAAACTGAGAAGGTGGGGGCCGTGGCCAGGGCCTGCGCCATGTTCGCCGTGCGGCGGATATTCATATTCCGGGACCGCCTGGATGGGAGCCCTTCGGACGGGGCGCTGATGCAGGACCTCCTGAACTACATAAGGACAGCCCCCTACCTGCGGAGGCGTGCCTACAGGCTCAGTAAGGAGTACTCGTACGTTGGTCGCCTCCCGCCGCTGAACATACCCCTCCACCAGGTGAAGCCCGAAATAGCCGGGGATGGTGAAATAAGGGAGGCGTACGTGATCAACGGCTCCATGGCCGATGTGGGGCTGGTGGAGCCCCTGCCTCTGGTCCGGGGGGAGGGCTCCTCAACCAGCAATGGGCTGGCGCTGGTCCGGGTGTACAGGAAGGGGGACTCCTTCGTCGCCAGGGAAGTCGCCTCCTCACCCGTGTACAGGGGGTATGAAGTACGCACCGTGGACGGCCTGGATAAAGTTATCAGTAGCGGTGGCCCCTATGGCCTGATGATCGCGACGTCCAGGTATGGAAGGCCGGTCAGCTCAGAATGGGACGGCCTCCTGAAGGCGACCCACGATGGGGCAAGGTTGCTGGTTGCGTTCGGCTCTCCCCGCAGGGGGCTTCAGGGCATTATCAGGAGAGAGGTCAGGGAAAGGTTCACCTGGCTATGCACGATCGAAGATCAGAAGGTGAAGACGGTCAGGACGGAGGAGGCGCTCCTGGCCACCCTCTCCCTGATAACCCTGGCGGCTAATATATCGGCTGGAGGTCAGGGGCACGGTAAAGGTCATGGGTAGTCCGGGTCTATTCCCCGGGTTTCATAGCCGCCCAGGTACCACAGCAGGGCCCCTCCGAGGCCCAGCGACCACAGGGCCAGGTTGAGCAGCAGGAAATCATATATGTCGTAGGAGCTAGTAAGATATATTGAAAGTATGTATGCCGCGTACGGGAAGACCCTGATGAACCCTATGCCCAGGCCCCTGATCCTCGTAGGAAACAGCTCGGGCTCCAGCGTGGTGCGTGAAGCCCAGCAGAATTCGCTCATCACCATGTTGAAGAACAGGAGCGGCAGGAACACCAGCAGCCTGCCCAGAGAGCTCACCAGGAAGAATATCGCTAACATCGTAATGAAGCCCCCCAGGTATGAATAGAGCGTATAGCTCCTGCGACCCCTTACTATTAGCCTGGCCGCAATGAACCCCCCTATGCTGGCACCGATCGTGGCCATGAAGATTATCTGGGCGTCGAAGGTGGGCGATGCAAATTCATAGGGGCCTATGATGTAGGCCATCAGGCCGAACGTGAGGAACTGTGAAACCCCCATGGTGATCAGCGCCGTAATGCCTATGAAGTAACCCGGGTGGGCGACGGCCCTTCCCTCCGACGTCACGCCCACCTTTGCCTTAATATCATCAGCGCTTCGTTCGTCACCGGCCTGGCGCAACCACCTGTAGGACTCCAGCAGGCGCATCCTCGAATAGGCCATCACAGCTATGAGTGAGGCTGCCGAGGCCAGTATGATGTAGGCGAAGTTGATGTGCGAGATCAGAAGAAGGCCCGCTATCAGGGCGCTGCCCATATTATTGAAGTTGGGCACCAGCGTAAGATATCTTTCCCGATCAGAGGGTGGGGTATTTTCCGTAAGCAGAGACAGAGATGGCGGCTCCTCCCCCCCGATGCCGAATTCGGCTACCGCAAGTCCCGCTATCGTCCCATAGAGGCTGCCCAGCAGGGCTGAGGCAACTATCAGCACGAGCCCGGCGCTGTAGGCGGGCATAGTCCAGAGGAAGACCCTCCTCCTGCCAACCCTGTCGGCCAGGTATCCCATTATTAGACTACCGAACAGCATGGATACCGGGCCGGTGATCAGCAGCACGACCTTTGCCCAGCCGGCAACGGACCCGACTACGCTCCCGGAGGCTGCAAGCGGGCCTATGGCCGTTATTATGCCCCACAGGAAGAAGCTTGACGATGTGGATATGATTATGGCCTGGATGTCCCTGTTCATGGCGCTATCACATCCGGGTCCCCTCCATTTTGCGTGACGGCGCCGTCCCGATGGCAGTTCGGGCAACTGGGCCCTCCGCCAAGGCCTGATACCGGCGGGGGGCATGGTAGCAGCTGGACTCGCCCACTATTCGGGCCTTAAAACATTTCCCGCTTTCGTCAATACTATATGTCCTTTTCATCAGCTTTCCCTACGCCGGCATTGCCCGGATCAGGTTCCAAGGGTTAGTCCAACTGGACCTCTCAGCTCTTCGCACCCCTTGCCGTAAATTGAAAGGAGGCGCACCTTTTAAGCCTTGCTCATGTTAATCCGGTAGGTCCGTATCAGGACGATATGTTTATGAGGGCCTGATAAGAACTCAGCAAGATGAAAATCAGCAGTGACAGGGTCCTTCTGGACCGTATAAACGACCATATGAAGATGAGGCGAAGCGCAAGGGATGAGCTTCCAGGCACCATCAAGGTGAAGCTGGAACATCTGGAGCACCTTCACTTCAGGGGAACGGCTTCGGAAGGAAGGGGGCTATCACTGGACATAGACGAATCTCCAGAGAGGGGCGGTCAGGGGAACGGAGTGACCCCATTGGAGACGTTCCTGATGGGCGCAGGCGCGTGCTCCCTGACCCAGTGGGCGGCGCTGATCATAAGCGAAGGGTTGAAGGTGGACACGTTGAACGCCACGGTGACCGGGCAGATCGACAGGAGGATCGAGGGGCTTTTCAGAAGCCTGACCTTTGACATAATGCTGACCGGCTCCGAAGGCGTTGAAAGGATAAGGGAGGCGTCCAGTGACGCAGAAGGGCTGTGCAGGACCGCCGAAGGGCTGTGCTACGTCCATAATACCCTTAGGCGGGCAGTTCCGATCCATACCAACGTATACATTAACGGGAACCTGATATATTCAGACTAGGCGGTGCACCATTGCGCGGCCGGCCCTCCCCCTTCGGGAGCTACCGGATTTAGCCCTTCTGATGGATTTTGAGCGGCGGCTCCCTTTCTGCGGCGCCTGCTGGAAAGGGCTGCCACGATAGCCACTATGGCGATGATGAACAGGAGCGCCCCTACCAGCTGATCCATGGAGAACCCGAATGGCAGCGCCGGTGCGGGGGCGCCGCCCTGCGATAGCTCATATACTATCGAGGCATTTCCGGCTCCCTCGATGGTCCCTCCGGGATTGGTCGGGTAGTATGTATAGCCTGAGATGCTAACGTTTTTGGCGCTCCAGTAGAGCAAGCCGTTAAGCCCGGAGATGGTTAGCGAAGAATTGGTCGTGTAGTACAGATCTCCATTCACCGTGACCTCCCAGCCCGCCCCCTCCGGGAGGCCTATTTCGTTCCAGGTAAAGGAATAGCCAGGGGGCTGTGGGGGCGGCGTATAATTGAGTTCTGCCCCCCAGTATATGTAGCTGCTGAAATCCGGGCTGCCTATGGTGACAAAGGCGTTGCCGTTTTGCAGGACGGTCTGCAGGTTGTAGGCGCTTTCTGCTGTGTCACTGCCAAATTCATATGCTGCGTACGGAGAAACAAATGTGCCGTTGGGCATCCTGTAGAACAGCATCAGCTCCGAGTTCATGCTGGTGAACGTGGTCGCCTCCCCGTTTTCTTCGCCTCCGAAGACCAGCTCCGCGTCGTAATAGTTACCTGAAGGGGTCATCCTGTAGCCGCTCACCAGTATGGAGGCGTTAATCACGCTGCTAGGTTCGGTTATGGTTACCGTATCGTATGTAACCCGAGGCCCTCCATTTACCTGATAACCGAAGGTTAAGGTGATGGAATTATGAGAGGAGGAAACGCTTATGGGGAGGAGCAGCTGCAGCGGAAGTGAATATGAAGTTGTAGCGGTGGAATACCCATAGTAGTACTGATCCCCCTGCTGCCATAGCGTCACCTCCCCGCGGCCCGCCGTTATTGAACTGATCATGCTGGATGCCTGGGCAGAGGCGTTCCAGACGTTATCGTTGATCATCATTTCGTTCTTGTTCGTAGTGAAATCAGCGATGTCCTGCAGCCAGTAGCTGTACTGCCCGGAGGTGGTATTGACCTGAAGCATGACGTTCAGCTGGAGGCTTGCCCCATATGGGTCAGCCGAGGAGCCGTTATAGGCTCCTATGGCATTTATGGTCGCTTGGCCCAGCACCCCTGACGTAACGACTTCATATGGTACGACGTAGCCGGCGGAGTTGATCTCCTCCCCATAATCGGCCAGGCCCGTCGGGGCCGGGGCCCCAGAATATTTTGTGTATATACCGACGGGTATGGTGCCGTATGAGTAGTTGACATCAGCAGCGGACCTGGATATGTCGTTGTTGATGACCAGGTAATAGTTGCCCGGAGCTCCGATGCCAAGCGTCCGGGAGATATTCTCCGTCTGGAAGCCATAAAGATAGGCGACCGAGCCATATCGCTCGAACGTATTATACTGGCCCTGATTCATGACGTATATGTCAAGGGGCACGCTTGACTGGACCGAAAAGCTCAGCTGAAATCCATACGCGGATATGTTTATCGGAATGGGCAGGTTATAATCGGGCTGGAGCACTATGCTGTAACCGGTAAAGGTCTGCTGCGCCCTGCTGAAGTCCGCCGGATGGTGGCCGGCCACTAATGGGCCCGACGACATCAACACTAGCAGGATGATGAGCGCCGCGGCTGCAACCCTATTTTCTGCGCACAACCATATCCGTTGTCAGGACTGATATAAATAGGTAGATATGGTAGCTATAATGGCTGTAGCCGGTCATATTGACGGGTCAGAAGGGAGTACCGCCGTCCGTCCCTCATAAGGCAATCACAGGTAGCCACCGCAGGACGGCGGCCCGGTAGCGCGTTTTCCGCGCAAATAATTATAAGTGGGATAGTGATAAAGCGGGTCATGATAGCTAAAGAGAAATTTATACCGGTCCTGCATGGTGGCCTGAACGGACGCGCTTCGGACATCCGATATGATAGGGAAGGGTTAAGGCCCGCCCTGGTGATCTAGATGAAGTATACATCGCTGGGGACCACCGGCGTTCACGTATCGGTACTGGCGCTCGGGGCCATGACCTTCGGCACGGGGAACGCCTGGAAGCTGGGTGGCCTGGATCAGGAGGCCGTGGACAGGATGGTCTCCCGGGCCATTGACGCTGGAATAAACCTTTACGATACGGCCGATGTCTACGACGCCGGGGAGTCCGAGAGGATGCTAGGCAGGGCCATCAGGCCATACCGCGAAAAGGTCCTCATAGCCACAAAGGTCAGGGGGAAGATGGGTGAGGGCATAAACGATGTCGGACTTTCAAGGCACCATATCAGGATCGCGGCGCGGAAGAGCCTGGAGAGGCTGGGAACAGACCGGATAGACCTGTACCAATTTCATTCATGGGACCCCCTCGTCCCCCTTGAGGAGTCGCTTGAAGCAATGCAGGACCTCATCGAGGAGGGGATGGTCGACTACCCCGGCGTCTCGAACTTTACGGCCTGGCAGATGGCTACGCTGCAGGCGAGGTGTGAGGAAAGGGGATATGCCAGGTACCAGACGGCCCAGATGAACTACAGCCTACTGAACCGAGACATCGAACACGAAGTGCTTCCATTCATGCGTTACAGCAGGATGAGCCTCCTGGTCTGGAGCCCGCTACATGGGGGCGTCCTGAGCGGCAAGTACGACAGGAAAAGCAGCCCTCCGGCCGGGACACGTGCGGGCGACAGGGGCCTGTTCTTCCCGTTCTTTGAAGAGGCGAAGGGGTTCGATATAGTAGAGGCGGTGAAGGATATCGCTAAGGAGTCGGGGGCCACACCGGCACAGGTCTCCCTGTCCTGGCTGCTGTCCAAGGGGCATATAGTGCTGCTTGGAGCCAGGACAATGAAGCAGTTAGAGGAGAACCTTGGCTCCCTGGATGTTAACCTGTCCGGGGAACAGATGGCCAGGCTGGATGAGCTTACAAAGCAGAGGGTGCAGTATCCGAACTGGATGATCGACAGGCAGGGTTCCGGCGCGAGGAACTTTACAGTCGAACCGTCCCCCTGGGAAAGGCCGGGCAAAATTTGACCGGTGACCGACCGTCCAGCAGCTAAGGATGGCCTAGAGCCTTCCTTCTGAACCCGATCCGCTTGTCCTCATTCCCACCTTATGGCCAATCGCACGGTTAGCCATCTAACGCTATTCGTCATACTTCCTTGTGGAGCTTCTCCTACCGGGTTCTTACAATAAAGGAGGCGCTGACCGTTAGCGCCGTCATACCTTCAATTGCCAACCATCGGGCTTGAGCAGCCCAGGTAGCCATTGTTTCCTGAAAATGAGGCATTAGAGTTGGTTATGCCTTCGCTTCCGTATGGGTCGTTCACCGTATAGGAGTAATATCCCGCGCTGTTCGTAGTGACGCTGCCGGCTATATGCCAGGATTGACCGCCATCGGTACTGAAGGTCACGTTTACAGTCTGCCCCCCTAGGGCCATGCCATTGTCGGCCGTCCTGAGGTATCCGGAGATCGTATACGTGCCAACGCCAACAGTGAAGCCTGCGCTCAGCCTGGTAGGCGTGTTGTATATCGCCATATCTGTAACGTTGCCGCCTGAACTTACGTACAGTGAGGTGGTGGCGCTGTAAGCCCTTTCGCCGAGGGAGTCCATTCCATAAGTAATGTAATACCAGCCAGGGGGAAGCCATGTTGAGCCACCGCTTTGGATATCCTGTACAGTTACTGGGCCGGAGAGGCTGGCTGTGGAATGCACCGGATAGCTGGAGCCATAGTCCAGCGCGCCGTACCACAGCTCGCCCTCGGTCAGGAAATTGGCGCCAAGCGACTCCGGGCCACTCATGATCACCGTCGTTGGGTTATCCATGGAACCCGTCGTCCAGCCCCAAAAGCAGTGCCCTGTGCCGCCGGTTGCCCTAACGATCACGGATGAACCTGCATCATACCATCCTGATGATGGGGAAACTGAGCCATCGCTTGTAGAACCATTGACATAGGTCGTAAGATAGTACTGCGTGGTGCTGTAATTGGCCGTGATAGTGCTCTGGCCAGTAACGGTCAACGAACCGTTTAGAGGGTCCGGCCCAATGTACCTTATACCGTGTCCGCCGCTGAACGAACTATTGAAAAGGTATGTTACAACACTTCCACTGGGCTCCCATATGGTGAACGGCGTGAGCCCGGAGCCGAAATTAGTATATACAAAGGAGCCGTTCGCGGGGTAACTCTGGAATGTAACGGAATACTGTATTTCATATTTACCTGTAAGCGAGCCCGGTGAGGAGACGGTTACGGAGCCTGAGCGTTCATCGCTGATTCCGGCTGTGGAAGTCCATACAAACCTGGTCCCTCCCCCAGCCGCTATGGGGGAAATGAACGTGAAGTCCATGGTGCTTCCCGGTGATAGATAGAACGTGCGGGGCAGCTGATATAATGAGTAATTCAAGCCGTCTATTATAACCGCCGTCCCCGGAGCGTTCAACCCGGACACGGAGACCGTAATGCCGGCGTCGAAGTAAACCGTCTCATTGACCGGGCCGTTCAGATAGATGGTAGGCATCTGAAGCGTCCCTGTGTAGGATCCGCTGCCCGATCCCACCCATTTGGCAAAGCTCCACCCGGGAGCTGGGATGGCAATTAACTGGCCGCCTATGTTCGGGGTATACCATCCCGATTTTACGGAATACCCGCTGGTCGTGTTTACAGCACCAGCGCCCGCTGGATTGACCACCATTGAAAGGTAGTACTAGCGCTGGTATGTACCGATTATGGCCCCCGGGGACGTCACAGTCAGGGTGCCCGATTGGGAGCTTGCCAGCCCGCTTACGCTTTCCAAAAATGACCTGTTTCCGGTTCCATAGAGGACCTGCTGAGCAAAGGAGTAGGTTAAAATGGAATTGGGAGCGGCGTAAAGCGTCAGCGGCAGCTGCGAGCAGGAGAAGGCCTTACCGTTAACCGTGACCACCACCGCAGGTGAGCCTGCGGCTATCCCTGATGCGGACAGCGTAATGCCGGCGTATAGATTTGCGGTCTCGATGATGGGCCCGTTCATGATGACGCTTGGCGATGAAGATGAGCCGGTGTAGGACCCCGACCCCGAGCCAGTCCATGAGTTAAACACCCAGCCACTGTCCGGGGAAACGGCAAGCTGGACGGTGGACCCCTGGTTATAATATCCTGTCTTCGGAGTAACAGAGCCAGAGCCCGAAGGGTTTACCAGAAGTGTAAGGTTGTATTGTGTTACATATGTGGCAACCACATCGCCTGAGCCCGTCAGGTAAATTACAGCCGATCGTGTGGACGCTAGGCCTGACGTTGAAATCCAGCTATATATCTTTCCGGTTGAAGAGGTTGATAATGGCGAGGTCCAGGAATAGGACACCGCGGTTCCAACGGGCGCTTCGACAGTTACCGGAAGCTGAGTGTAGTTATAGAAGTAGGTGTTTCCGAAATATGAGATGGTCAGGACGTTCCCAACGGTATCAGGCCCAGCGCCGGTGGTGTAAAATTCGACCCCGGGATCTACGCTGGCTGCAACGTTTTCGTTAGCAACGCTGTTGATGCCGACCCATATACCCACAAGCGTGCTGTTGTTTATCCCGGCATAGTCACCTGCCTGCAGCTGTAACAGGGTGTAGTTGATGGCATTTATGGACACTACGGTTGACGGGCCTATTGTATCGTTCCCGTTGATGGGTGGGGCCGTCGACCCGTTGACATCGCCGTTCAGAGAGCTCATTATCCCCCCGGATGTCCAGGCAAAGAACGGGCCATTGGCAGATGTATCGTTGGCGGCGCTGGCATCGAACCACAGATCAACGTAGTACGGTCCGGTCCCAACGATTTGCAGGCCGGTTAGGTTGCCGAGCTTACCATAGGTATAACCGTACCCCAGGATAAGGCGGCTTGAGTTCGAACTATCTATATCCATTGTGACGGAGCCATTGCTGTTCAATTTTTCCATCATCGTATTTCCTAAACTGAAGGGATACATGGACCTGTGCAGGCTTCCCTGATAGTAGGCATAATAGGTTAATGGGTTTTCGGTGTAGATGACGGATAGCGTCCCTGAGTATTCATTGGCCACATACATATAACCGTTGGCCGGGTCGTAGGCAATACCATACGGCGTACTTCCCACCGTTATGGCGGCTGTTACGTCCTGAGTGGAACAATCGATCGCGGCTATCTGGCCCATTCCGGATTCTGAAACGTACATTGACCCCATAAGAGGGTCATATGCTATACCCCATGGAATGGCGGATTGGCCGGCCCCCACGGGCAAGGAAACATATTGTTGCACGCTTTCCACTGAAGTGTTTATTACGGCCACCGTATTCACATACTCGCTCCCAGCGGCATTGGTAACATAGACCAATCCATTTGAAGGATCGTATGCTATGGCGTATGGACCGTTAAAGCCAGCTATATACGATAAGGCCGAATCGTTAACTGGATCTATAACGGCGACACAGCCGCCATCTGGAATGGTGGCATAAATGTAGCCGGTGGATGGATCATATAGCAATTCAAGAGGAGCGTGGAATGACATATTGATGATACCCACTACGCTTTCCATGGTGGGATCGATGACGGAGATATAATAGTTGTTATCAGTGGAACCTGAGTCGGCCACGTACATGTACCCGTTGGCCGAGTCATACGCTATTCCATACGGTTCATGGCCAACCGGTATGGTCTTTATAACGCTTTGAGAGGAGGTATTAATGACGGAAACTGCATCCGATCCGTAATCAGTTACGTACATGTACCCGTTGGCCGGATCATACGCTATTCCGTAAGGCTTGGGGCCAACTCCTATATTGGCAACCATCATCTCCGTTGAGGAATTTATAACCTGCACCGAGCCAGGCCCTGAACCGCTTCCATTTGTCACATATATGCACCTGTCGGCAGTGTCGTACGTTACCGCGTAAGGGTTAGTATCGTTTGAGGGATTTGTGTTAGTCTGCTGATTTCCGTAAAGGAGCGTGCCATTATGGAGCAGCAGGGTGTACAGCACAGATCCTGATGTATTGTATGGCAATACCGTGGTCGAGTTGACGGGCTGCGCGAACACGGCGCCCGAGCCAGGCCCGCCCGCCCCCCAGCTGCCGTACGCTCCGAACAGGAGTGGAGACAGGGAGGCTACAAACATGATCAGGATGAGCAGTGCTGCCAACCTTCCTCCCCTTGTGCTCAAACCGAACCTCCGGCCGCGCCCATGGCTCCATGCCTGATTGTAAATAAATGAATGGAAACTTAATATGCGTTTAATATATTTATGGAATGGACCATAAATTGCCATAATAAATAAATAATGACATTTATTTATAAAGTTTTTTAATGGGTTTTTGTCGTTGAAGCCGATTCCCTGGCAACTGGTGAACTCAAAAAGGTGATGGCGGGGGCCAGTTTAGCGTAAGATGGTGTCATGGATTGAATTCAGGTCGTGCCTGAAGATGTTCCCGCAGGGGAAGAAAAAAAATGGTCCAGTTCAGCCGCGGATGGCCGAACTGACCTTTTGTGCCAGGTCCGGTGATACAGACTGTATCCCGTGGGCAACCTTCGCATGGATGGATGCGATCTGCATCAGTTCATCCTTCGATGAAGCCCCCTTGACCTCGAACCCGCACTTCATTCCGATGTCCTTGCATTTGAAACTGTAGCTGGGCATTTTACTCGATTTATGCCATTGTCTCCGGTCTATTTAAGGCGTACTGAGGAACAGACGGCCCTGCATGGCCATCCCTCTATACTCAATGGATAAGCCTTTTCGTTCATCGAGCTAGACATAAATCTTAAGCGGCACAGGTGGGAGCGGTGATCTGATGCGCCGGCAGGATAAGGGCGGTCCGAACAGGCTTGGGTCCATAGAACACAGGCTCAAATCATACGAAGAAGCAGGCAAGGAGGAAATCTCCAGATACTCCTACTATCTGCTGATATTCTCGATCATCACCTTCCTGCTGACCTTTACAGGCTTCCTGAACGGCTACTTCCACTTTATGAACGTCGCAGCCTATTACAGATACGAAAAATCAGTGCTTTCGCCGCTTAAGGCCACGGGCTACGTCACGATGTTCCTGGTGTTGTGCTTCTTCCCGGTGAGCGACTATGTGCTGATACCCTTTTACGGCTATTTGTCGTCCCTCGGGTACTTCAACGTCTACCTGACGCTCCTGGTAGTGGTTGGCTCGATGATGTTTATAGCCGAAATCGAGTATTTTGGCGGAAGGTTCGCGGGCAGGGCGATCCTGTTAAAAGCGCTCTCCTACTTCAGGATAAAGGAGAAGGACATCGAAGTGGCTGACAGATGGCTGGCCAGGCACGGTCCATTTTCAATCTTCATGTCCACCTTTGTGCCATACTTCAGGAACGTCACGTCGCTGGCCGCCGGCACCCTTAAAATGAACGCCGGGTACTATGCCATAAGCAACCTGGTCGGCTATTTCCTCAGGGCGCTGTTCCTGCTGTACCTTGGCTATACCGGGCTGGACGTGCTGACCCCCTCCTTTGACTACAGATATCGCCTGCCCCTGCTCCTTACCGCGGTATTTATGGCGCTGATGATCGCTATGACAGCTTTGATGATGTATGAAATAAGACCAGCGGCCGGGAAGCGCGACCCTGGCCCATAGAGGGAAGCGGGCAGCGTACGTCATTCTCGTGCCGGCCTAAGATACAAGTGCACCGGGCTGGGTCAGGCACCCTGGGCGGGGGCCTCCATTATCCTGACCGAAGTTTCATATGGGCGCCCGACCCTCAGCGCCACTAACCTGAGCGCCTGCCCGATCTGTAGCCTTGATAGGGCCTGTATGAGGTCCTTCATATCATTAACCCTCAGTTCACCGACCTGGATGATTATATCGCCTTCCTTAAGGCCGGCTTCATATGCCGGGCTATCGGGCGCTATCCCGACCAGGAACACGCCGGACTCCGTTGGCAAGTTGAACCTCCTCGCTATCGCGGGGTTGAGCCCTACGCCTGATATCCCCAGCCATGGCCTGATCACCCTTCCGTTGTTCAATATCTGGTCTACCACCTGTTTGATCGTGTTCACCGGTATTGCGAATCCAACGCCCTGTGCAAACGGCATCATAGCGGTGTTCATGCCTATTACGTTGGCCTCAAGGTCGGCCAGCGGGCCGCCGCTGTTGCCCGGGTTGATGCTGGCATCCGTCTGGATCAGCCCTTCAAGCACGAAGTCGGTGCCTGGAAGCGGCCTCCCCAGGGCGCTGATGACGCCCATTGATACCGTCGGATCGCCTGGCAGGCCGAGCGCGTTCCCTATTGCCAGGACCATCTGGCCAGCCTTAAGAGCATCCGAATCTCCCAGCCTGGCGGCGGTAAGGTGGTCCGAATCCACCCGCACAAGAGCCAGATCGGTGGGCTTGTCGGTCCCTATCACTTCGCCTACAAACGTCCTCCCATCCCTCAGGGTCACCTGTACCCTTGTGGCATCGTCTATGACGTGGTTATTGGTGACTATCAGCCCTCGCCCATCAATTATGATCCCCGACGCCTGACCTTCGAGGGGGACTATCCCCAGCCGGTTATCCCTTGCCAGCCTCGTGCTTTCTATGCTGACAACGCTTTCTTCCATCCTTTCAACGGCCTTAGTTATCTGTCCTTGAATCGAATCGTCAAACAATCTTCCTTTCACTGGTAGGCTATATATTGGGTGTCCAATATAAGTATATCGCGCCTTTTTCCGCGCCTAGCAATCCATCATCCGGCAAAGCCGGAGCCTCAGGATGTCATCATGGCAGAAGCGGTCTCCCCAGGGGCAATCTCCTGCCTTCCGCCCCTTGATGATATGGCCGTGGCGATCACGTTATGAAGCAGTTCCTTAAGAAGGGACCTAGCGATATCATCGGTCAGCTCGCCATTAGCGTTGAACTTCCGATGGGCGTAGCTCAGGAATACGCCGGGCCTTGTAACCAGGCGGGCGTCAAGGTCAAGCAGCACCTGCCGCAGGTGATACTGTGCCCTTGAGCCTCCGAGCGCGCCCGTGGACGCGCTGACAACAGCAACCGTCTTTCCTTCAAAGGAATTGTGGCCGTGGGGCCTTGATGCCCAGTCCAGGGCGTTCTTCAGCACCCCCGGAAATGAGGATGTATATTCCGGAGTGGCTATCAGGACGGCGTCTGCGCCTTCGATCTTATCCTTGAAATCTTTCACCCGAACCGGCATCCTCAATTCTTCGAGGTCCTGATTGAAAAGGGGTATGCCCTTAAGGCTGAAGACATCGAGCGTCACGCCTCTGGGCACCACTTCAGAAGCGGCCCTTAGAAGCGCCCTGTTGAAGGATTCCCTTCGCAGGCTTCCAGCTATTCCCAGTATGCTGAACGTCCCCTCCTTTTTCTGCGCCATATAATCTATCGGATGCCCGATAATGTATATATAAATTGACAGCAAGAATCTATCGGACGGCCAATATATTTATATCGCCGCCAAGGGTTAAACCCAAGGGGCATGGCTGGGAAGTCGGTGAAAAAGAGGCCGGGCTGTGATATGCGCGGCATGCTGTCCTTTCAGATACTGTGGTTGCTTTCAAACCGCCCCATGTACGGTCAGGAGCTTGCCCGCGAAATCGAGAGGAGGAGGGGGGAGAAGCCTAACCCCGGGACCATCTATCCGGCCATAAAGGAACTTTCAGAGGGGGGGCTGATAATGGGCAGGACGGAGGGGCGCAGCACGGTATACCGGTTAACCGGAAAGGGGAGCTCCACGCTGAAGGCGTCGCTGGCCTATTTTGAACGGGCGTACGCCGACATCTTTTACTCTATACCATCGGTGCAAAGGAGGATGAAGGAAGGTCGAGCGTAGCTGCAGCACGGGCCCGGCCGGCCCGAGTGTTAGACCTGAGACGGTGTAGCGGGAGCATACTATGAAACATGGTAGGAGCCCATCTTCCTCCTCTTTGAAAGCGTCAGCAGGGCACCATCAGGAGGCGGAATAGTGCATCCCAATGCCAAATTGGCCATAACTTCAAGGGCGCTGACCAGCATGAGCCTCGGCTTCATAATGGTGATCCTCCCTCTCTATCTGAACGCCATAGGGTACGGTCTGGTGACCGTCGGTCTGGTCCTGTTCATCGCCATGATCATCAACGCCCTTCTGGCGTTCCTCCTTGGGATGGTGGCCGATCATTATGGGAGGAAGTACGTGCTGATACTGCTCTTCACCATGTTCGTGTTTTCGTCGTCTCTGTTCATTTCCATAAAAAGCGTATATGCGCTCGCCGTGCTGGCCGGCATAGCCGGGTTCACGACCGGCTCAACCGGGGGGCCAATCGGGTCCGGGGGCCCGGTCGGAGGGGTCCAGACGGCCATAATATCTGAAACGGTCGACGCAAAGGGCATGCCGAAGCTGCTTGGCATCGCGTCAATAGTTGAAATGTCAGCCGCAATGGTGGGCTCGTTCATAATCACGGTGGCAGCATATCTTCACGTGTATATTTACGATCTCTTCTACCTGGGGGCGCTGCTGGGGTTCGCGGCCCTCGTAGCTTCATTCTTCATCAGGGACCTGAAGGTGAGGAGCAGAAGGTTCCTGCCGTCCATCTCCTACAGGAACATCCTGAAACTGAGCATCCCGACTATCCCCTGTGGGCTGGGATCTGGTTTAATAATCCCAATCCTTTCGCTCTGGTTCAAGCTGCGGTACAACGCCCCCACTAGCGAAATAGGGATAGTGTTTGGCCTGATGAACGGTGTAACGCTGATTTCAATGTACCTGATGCCCAGGCTGTCCATGGCCATAGGCAAGCTGAAGGTCATCGTGCTGACGAGGGTCGTGGCATCCGTGGCGTTCATTCTTATGGCGTTCTCCCCGTTCTTCGCCCTCGCAGCCCTTTTCCTGATCACAAGGGGGACCTTCGCCATGGGCTCCATGCCCGTCAGGCAGTCGTTCGTTATGACCAACGTTGACCCGACCGAACGCGCTACCACAAACGGGGCCACCTCGGTGAGCCGCAATGGCGCATCTTCTTTCGGCCCCCTTATCTCCGGGTACCTTCTGCCGCTGGATTTCACCATGATCCCCCTCTTCGGCGGGATCATAACCATGTTCGACCCGCTCTTCTATTACCTGATGTTCAGGGACCAGTGGAAAAAATAGGGCCTGATTCAGGTGATGGCCATTTGGTAGTCAGCCTCTGGCCGTCAGAATTCCCAAATTCAGGAACCGGCGCCTAGGCCGGGCTCAGGCGATTGAAGCCGGATATGAGACCTCTACTCTGCTGGTGAGGCAAATAGATGTTATAGTTGGTCCAGTAGCCCATCTGCTAGCGCCTTATCCATCTCCTTCTGTTAGCATCTTCCTTACGGCGTCATTCAGGTTGGGTCCACACGCCGGTTTCCACCTTGGGATCACCCGTTAGAGGTGATCATTTGGAGTGTTCATCAGCGAAGCCGCTTATCCAGGGGATATTGATGTCCCTGCCGCTGTAGGCTTCAAAGCCCACGTAGAGGCCATAGAGCCAGATCAACAGGCTTACAATGGTTGGTAGGAACGGGACGAAGAAAAGCACCAGACTGATGATTATTGACAGCAGGCCCAGCATTATGGCCTGGATACCATGCTTCCTCAGCCTCCTGTCCTGACCGGCAATGATCAGCATAATTATACCAGTAATCAGGCTCAGGACGTAGGCAAGGAAATAGAACGATTTCCTGTCAACGGTAAGTACGGTTGAACCTTCACTGGTCATAACCAACCAAATGTAATAGCCATATTTAAGCATTTGTTTACACGGATGGCGGCACCGCACATGGAGTTCTGAAACCATTTTATCAATCGGTTCATATAACTTGCTTTAACAGGCCCTGAGGGCTATAGCTAAGTATACCGGTAAAAAATGAAAATGAAAGGCGCTATCTTCTAAGGCACCAGGTGGATGCTATGACAGCAGCCGCCCTCCGTCTACGATGATCAGGCTGCCCGCCATATAGTCGGCGGCCGATGATGCCAGGAACACCGCCGCTTTGGCGATATCATCAGGCTGTCCTATCCTCCCCACCGGGATCATCCGTATGAAGGCCTCCATCATCGCCTTCATCTGCTCTGAAGATTGAGATGGCATCGATGCCCCTTCAGTGGCTATGCCGCCCGGTGCTATAGCGTTCACCAGGATTCCGTGTGGTGCCATCTCCAGGGCAAAGTTCTTCGTGAACATCAGCACCCCTCCCTTTGATGCGTCATACGCGGCCAGGCCCACCGAAGATGGATGGACGCTGTCTATCGATGCTATGTTAACTATCTTGCCTCCAGCCCCCTGCCTGATCATCTGCGCTGCGGCGGCCTTGGACAGAAAGGCAAGCGCCCTCAAGTTCAGACGGTATACCTTGTCAAACAGCTCCTTCGTCATGTTCATCATCGGCACTGTTGGGTATATGCCTGCGTTGTTTACGAGCACATCGATTCCACCCAACTTCTTGACCGCCTCGGAAACTATCCTTTCCGGGGCATCTTCATCCAGCAGGTCAATTTCAAGGCCAAACACCTCGCCCTGTTTAGAAAGTTCGTCAACCGTCAGCTTCAGCTTATCGGCAGCCCTGTCCACCACAAGGACGCGGGCACCAGCCTCTACGAACCTGTTCACGATGCCCCTTCCGATGCCCATGGCGCCTCCGGTGACTATCGTCCTCTTCCCCTTCAAACTGAACGGACCCCAATCGCTCATAAGGTAATTTGCATGTTGCCCCTTAATACGCCTTCTGATAAGTCCTGAACGCTTTAAGGCCTGTGCCGAAGGTGAGCCTTATTGGCGGCCAGCAAGCGGTTAGCGGGGGGGGAGGGGGGAGGGCCCAAATCGAGTGACAGGGCTCAGGACGATAAAAGGATGGTCAAAATGGTCCGCTCTAAAGCCCATGACCAAGCCCCCCATCGTTCCGATGATTTATGGTGTATCATATCCAGCGATGTTAAAGTGCTAACTCTGGGGGCTCAGCTCAAGGAGGTGCGCGCGGACTTCCCAGCAAGTCAGCCATGCCTTTCCGGGCCTTCAGGCTAACCTGCTGGCGAGTTCTGGAAAGAAGCTGGGCAGCAGCCTGACCCATTCGTCGCCTACGAACATCAGGGTGGCCCTGTCCTCCGGACCCCTTATCGCCCTCCCTACAGCCTGCCTGACCGCTATCCTGGCCCTTTCAACTACATAGTCCCACTTGACCCTGTCGCCGCGCATCTTCGCCAGGTCATCAAGAAACGGGTCGCGTACGTTTGGGAACGGGACCCCCAGCAGTATTATGGACTTCAGCGTCGACCTTCCACCGGAGATGAACTCCACCCCCTCGACAAGCTTCCCACCGGCGTGTGCGACTATTACCCCGGAGGTGGGAGCGTCGCTCGCCAGCGTCCCCCTGCCCTCCACGTACCACCTGTCCTTGAACCAGCCTGCAATCGACTTTGAAGGTGCAACCACCAGCGTAATGCCACCGCTGTTCGTCCTTCTTTCGCCGTCAATTATCCCGCCAACAAGCTCCTTCACCCTTTCCCTGTCCGCGCTGCGCCTGGAATAGCTCAGTGAAACGCCGGTGAACGGCCTGACCGGGGTTATCATCTTCGGATCGGCCGTCCATGACCAGGGCGGCCCTTCGCGTATTATCACGAAGTCCTTCAGCCCAAGGACATCCTTCATGTACGCGGCGCTGGGTGGGGTACCGCTCAGGGCAATCCATGGTGGCCCATGAGTCAGCGACCTGGTGAGATAGCCGGGATCAACGGGCCTGAGCCTGATCTCGGGCTCCCTGCCCTTTATAACATCATCCTCCCTTCCGCTCCTGTGCCAGCGCCACAGGTCCTTCCCCCCTTTTAGTAGCTCCAGCGCCGAATAGAGGTGGCTCAGCGGGTCAACTTCATCGTCGTCGCCAGCGATGAGCCCGTTGGTTGGCGGGAGGTCGGGCTCATCACCCCCCTTTACCCAGGCCTCCAGCGACCCTATCCAGGCCCTTGTTTCTTCGCTCCACCTGGGGATGCTTCGGTTCCCGGGCGATGATATGGTCAGGACGTCGGCCTTGTTCTCCGCATAGTCCTTTAGCCAGCCCAGCCAGGAAGGCGTTATGGATATCTCGGCAAGGCTGTTTATATCAACGAAGTTATGGAACTCATCGAAGATGTGAACTTCACAGCCCGTGTCGACCACGCCGGGCAGCAGGAACCTTGCATTATACGTGTAGAGCTTGACCTTTGTGGCCGCCTTCCTTGAAAACCAGTACCCGCACTTCTTACGGTCCCCCCTTACGAACCGCCTGATCCCAAGCTCCGATATTCGTGAAACTTCGAAGTCGGGCGAATTGTAGACGCAGCTGCCTTCAACGTACATCGACGCAGGCAGGTCGGACCTGCCCCCCTTCGACGCGCGTCTGGCCCCCTTTACGCATGGAGGCAGGGCGACCGGGAACCCCTTCTTCTGGGCCCTCGCCCATTTGCACACCCTGGCCTTTCCATAAAGGCCGCTGAAGGTGAGCCCAAGGCTTCTGGCTGCCATTTCCCACGGCTCGTACTGGCTCAGCGTCCTCGTAAATACGGCGCTGCGCCCGTAGACCGAGTGCGCTGCATAGAGGGAGGTGATGGTCTTACCGGAGCCCGTCGGCATATCCAGCACTACGTTCTTCCCCCTTTTCAGTGCGCTGATGGCCTCCTTGGCCGCCCGCATCTGGTAATCCCTGAGCTCTACCGTCAAACGCTACCCCCCCCGGTCTTAATATCCGGCCGTTGATAAACCCGTCATGGCATCGGCCAGCCGATTACAGCAACATAAGCCCATCTGCGTTTGTACGGTCCCCCTGATTACAGGATAAATGTAGCTGCTGGAAAGGGGTTCAATGGCAATGATCAAAAAAATAAAAGTATGTAGTTAATTGATTAAAGGTCGGGAAAAAATTAAGATTTCTTTGCGGCCTTCGCGTCCTTCTTTGCGGCCTTCTTAGCCTTAGGCGTTCGATACACCTCGATTATATATCACCATCTTACTATTTTAATGTTTCTAAAATTTAATTTTTAGGCTGCACAATCTCTATGGATTATAAATTGTGTATTTAGTGGGCAAATTTTCAAGGAAGTTTAATGCACAGTTGAACGGCAAACTGAAGCGGGGTGCAGCCTTTGGTCAATGCATCTTCGGATATATGCAAGGTCAGGCGGAGGAGACTCTGGTTCATATGTTCTCAATCTTTGAAAAGATTTATTATGGGTTCAGTGTTAGTCATTGACATGTCATCCGAAGACAAGCTTTCCACATTCCTGAAGACCGGCCCTGACTGGGGCAGGCTCAAGACCTCCGTGCCGGGCATATTCGTCCTGAAGATGCCTGCGTATAAGAGCAGCCCGGCCAGGCTGGCGATCGAGCTGAACCCTACGGACGATTCCGGCTCCCCAACAAAGAAGAGGGGACTGGTGCTCAGGTCGTCCGATGAGCTCGAAGAGTACAAGGTTATCTTTCAGTACGATAAGCTGGTCCCCCTGCTGAAGTCTGTCGACGCCCTGAACCCAAAGGTGAAGAGGGCGCCGAAGATGGGGGAGGACGTCCTCGAAATCTGATGCGTAATCCTGACAGGCCCATCCTACCGGTTTAACATGTGTTAAGGGGCGCGGCTTGGACTACGTTTCTCACCCGCTGATCTACGAAGGAACGGTCGAGGACAGGGAGTACCAGCGGGTTATATCGGGGGCGGCCAGGGCTAGGAATACGCTGGTAGTGCTTCCCACCGCCCTGGGCAAGACCGTGATCTCCGCGCTTGTGGCAGCTGACCTGCTGTACAGCTACCGGGGCAGGAGGGTGCTGGTGATGGCGCCCACCAGGCCTCTGTGCGTGCAGCATCTGGAGACCTTCAGAAGGATCATCAGGCTTCCCGAGGACGATTTTGTACTGCTGACCGGCAGGACCGGCGCCACGTTCAGGGAGGCCGTATGGGCCGGCCGGCCCAGGGTGGTATTCGCTACGCCCCAGGTGGTAAGGAATGACCTGCTTGCGGGGAGGATGTCGCTCGAAGGGTTCGGCCTGCTGGTGTTCGACGAATGCCACAGGTCCGTAAAGGAGTACGCCTATACGGAGATAGCAAGCCAGTATGCCTCCACCCCAGGCTACCCGCTGATACTCGGCATGACCGCGTCTCCCGGCTCGGATATCGAAAGGGTGAAGGCGATCTGCCGCTCCCTGTCCGTGGAGCACGTTGAATACAGGAACGACGATGACGCCGATGTCAGGCCGTACATACAGCCGGTGACCGTGGAGTCAATTACGGTTGATCTCCCCCCGGAGTACGGGCCGGTCAGGGACGCGCTTAAGGGCATGCTGGATGAAAGGGTAAAATGGCTTCAGGCGAGGGGTTATCTGAAGGGTGCCTATAGGGGAGTTTCACGGAGGCAGTTGCTCGAGCTGGGGATAGAGCTTAGGTATGCCGCGGAGATGAGCATAGAGGAGGAGAGGGGACCAATCTACGCCGTCATTTCAAGGCAGGCGTCGGCGCTCACCATCTTTCATATGATCGAGCTTTTGGAGGCGCAGGGGGCTCACACCCTCAGGGCGTTCGTGGATCGCATGGCAGATGAAGGCGGTGAGAACAGGGGCCACAGCGCCATCCTTGACGATGAAGCATTTGCCTTTGTGCGAAGGTTCCTGGAGGGTGATCACGCGGTGGAACATCCAAAGGTGGAGGCCCTCAGGGGGCTGCTGGAGGAGCAGTTCAGGGGAGGTTCGGGGACGGGTTCGAGGGCTCTCGTTTTTACGCAGTACCGTGACACGGCGGCCCACCTGGTGGAGGTGCTGAACGGGGTTAAGGGGATAGTCGCGGAGAGGTTCGTTGGCCAGGCCTCCAGGCCCCATGATAGGGGCCTGACGCAGGACAGGCAGGGATCCCTGATAAGGGACCTGAGGGATGGTCTTTTGAATACGCTCGTCGCCACCTCCATAGCCGAAGAGGGGCTGGACATTCCGCAGGTGGACTTGGTGGTCTTTTACGAGCCCATCCCCTCGGAGATCAGGTACATACAGAGGAGGGGGAGGACCGGGAGGCGTGCAGCCGGCCGGGCGGTCATCTTGGCAACGCGTGATACGCTGGATATGATCTACCTCTACGTATCCCAGGGCAGGGTGGAGCGGATGAGGGGCATAGCGCAGAGGCTGAACGCGGTGCTGAAGCCGGTCATCAGGCCCGGGCAAAGGCCGGCACCCGATCCGCTGTCTCAGGGTGAGCTGGACCAGATATATTCCAGGACCGCATCGAAGCCGGAGCCGATGTCAGGTTCGGCGCTGGATTCGGAGAAGGAAAGGCTTTCGGCGATGGCCAGGCTGGTGTCCAGGGCCGAGAGGTCGATATACATGAAGGTGCTTGAAGGCGGGACGGCGGGGACGGCCGATAAGGCCCTGTACAGGGAGATGGAGGAGGAGGGGTTCTCGCGTGAAGTGGTACGGGCCGCCATGGCAAGGCTCGTTGGGGCGAAGCACGTTGCCGAGGCTCCAAAGGCGCGGGAGGGGACACCGTCCGCCGTCCCTTCGGTGATATCCATCCCCCAGAAGGATATACCGGGAACCAGGCTGATGAGTATAGAGGTCGAAAGGGTGGAGCCCGGGCGGGTCCTAGTCCAGGTGGACGGAAGGTGGATGGCCAGTCTGCTCCCCGAAAACTACGATGGTCCCAGAGAGCTTCTGAAAAGGGGAAGGAGCTTCGAGGCCCTGTGCTACCTTTACCATGATGAGGGAGGCGCCCTGCTCTTGAGAGTCAGACGGGTGGTGAAGGCGGGCCTTCCCTGACACCGTGAGTCAGGGCCGAATCTGTTCAGAGCTCGGTCGATACGACGGTGAGCTTTCCGTATCTGCCTACGTTAAGCCTCAGCTCCCCCCTGAACGAATTGGTGTATCCGTTCTCAATTTTCACGGAATCCCCCTCCTTCACTTGCTCGATGCCCTCGTTCCAGAGGGTGAGGGTAATGGTCCCTGAGCTGTCCTTTAGGAGGCAATCGGCCACTAGGGCCGTTTCCCCGGTCCTCTGCAGCCTTACCTCCCGGGGCTCACCCTTCTTCGCTATTACCCCTTCGACGCTGACCGCCCTCTGCCCGTCATAAAGTTCCTTGATATTCATTAAATGAAGGAAAACGGCGGATTATTTAAGCATTTTAACAGGTGCACGGGCCGCGCATCGCGGAGTCCGTCATTGTCGGTTAGGAAGGGCCTCAACCCTTCCGGAATCGCTGTCTATGGATTCCGCCGCAGTTCGCCGGCCTGGAAGGTGGTGGTACCGGGCCCATTTACGGTGACAGCCGGCAGATCGACCTGCATTGTAATACAGGCGCCGGTCCGCCCGTCAATAAATGAGGACGCTGGCTATAGGATGCGGACTTCCGTTTGATTAAAGCATGTATGCCTAATATTTTTTATCTTCGTTATAGTATTCTTCAGCCTTCATCCTTTTGCCTTCCAAGTCGTATGTGTACACCTTCCCCTCCTCTTCATCCGTAACCAACCTGTGATGGCCATCGCAGAACGGCTTGTTCTGGGACAGGCCGCATGCGCACAGGTGCATGGTGTAGTTGAGCACCTTTTCATCAGAACTTATGTTGCTGAAGCCTGGGATGTCGCCCAATCTCACGGAATACGGTTTCCTCCTGCTATGAATTATGGATCTCATGCTGTGCCTTCGCTGGACATTTCTAATAAGCGTTGCTCAAATCTTTAAGTCAAATTTGCCCATAGCGCCCGCTTCAGGGCTTCATGCTTTTTTTACCGCGCTTGTATGCGCCAAAATGGGAAGGCTGGCATCAAGCTTCCCAACATCTGGCGCCTGGTCCAGCGGTGATGGTTGCAAGTCCTTCGGAAGGAGCCTTTTTGCGTCAAAATGAATAAATATTTGAGGTTCGAGCTACAAGCAGTGACGCGCGGCCGTCGTCTAGTCTGGTCTAGGACGTCAGCCCTCCAAGCTGAGGATCGCGGGTTCAAATCCCGCCGACCGCATCCTGATACATGCTACCGATTTTCTATCTCCCGGGGACCTTGCAGATGGTTTGGTTCATCTCTGTATTACTATGTATTTATTGTGAGACCCATTTCGGCCTTACTCCACCAAAGGTCCTGAAAGGGGGATCGTCGGTTGCGCAGACCATCAAAAGGCCTATGGCAGTAGCGCCTGTTATAGCGTCTGCCATTGGACCTTGTCTATTTAATCCTATTATTTTTTATTATTTATAAATTTAACCCTATTAAATTTATTTGCCACCTCCAGATATCTTATGTATGTCCACCTATCAGGCCCGCTCTGTGGTGGATGCCTTCCATATTGTACAGGCTGGCAGGCCTGCCGCCGTAAAGTATCCGGCCATATCAGATTGCCAGCTCAATTTCGGACCCCTTGGATTCAAAGCCGTTAACTCGATCCCTCTACTCACTAGGATAGGGCCTGTATTCTGAAGGGGATGTGCCGTTGCTGCCGCTTTGGTTACCACCGATGCCATTTGATATGGCCTTCATCTTCTTGCTCAGGGGATTACCCGCCGCCGAAAAAATCCCTAATACCTTTATAAATTGCGCCGTCAACAGAGCATCTGATAACAGATGAGCGGCAACCAGGCCGATTGGAACGCATGGAATGCGCAGGCCATTATAGAGTTCCGCAGGAACCACGGAAAGGTGGGAGGCAATTTTGAAGGCGCACCGCTTCTGCTTCTTCATCACATAGGCGCACGCAGCGGCAAGCCGCGCATCAATCCGATGATGTACCTTAAGGACGGGGATCGCTACCTGGTCTTCGCTTCAAAGGGGGGATCGGACACCAGCCCTGACTGGTACCATAACATCAAGGCGCACCCTGATGTCCAGATAGAGGTCGGAGACGAGACGATCGATGTCCGCGCCGAGGAGGTCACCGGCCGTGAGCGCGACAGGCTCTACGCTCGTCAGGCCTCACTATATCCCAGCTTCGCTGAATATCAGCGCCGAACCAAGAGGATCATCCCAGTGATCGCGTTGATCCCCCGGGCCGTGCGAAGGTAGCCATTCTCCTCATCGTGCGTTCCCTCCCGGATGAGGGTGATGGGTTACGATTGTGCATTCATATTGAACCTTCAGCCCCTGTTGCCAGATCATTAATGTCTTTCGGGGAGCCGGCAAGGAAGAGGCCAATGAAGGGGTTTGCTACCTCCCAAACAAGAGTTTGAGCTTACCTAAATTTTGTATCCACTCAGATAGACGATTGCAGTTTGGCGATGGCCTCACTGGCTTTTCAGTAGCTTGAACAGGATAGCGGTTAGCCTGTTGTAGGTCTCCACCTTCATCCGGCCGATCTTCATCCTGACGAGCCGCTGGCTCACGCTGAAGACCCTATCCACCTTCGCCTTGCTGTCGACGATCAGCCTGCCGCTTTCCAAGTCCTTGTTGGTGATCAGCACCGCGTAGTCCCTGAATTTCAGGTTGGACGTGATCGGAACCGCTATAAAATCCTCAGAGCTGCGGTTATATCCGTCGTTCGACATAACTATGGCAGGCCTCACCTTGGAACTCTTAAGGTCGGAGAACGGGAACGACAGCAGCACGATGTCACGCTGGGATAGCATCGTCATCGAACCCTGGCGTTCAGGTCTAGGCCTCAGCCTTGAGGTAACGGTTCCAGACGTCTTCCCCCTTCCTGGACCACATCCTCGCCAGCGATGCTTCTGTGATCTCGTCAAGGTCGGCGAATTCGTCCTCCAGTAGCTTGGCGATCTTTTCCGGCTTCTCTAGCACTATCCTGCGCCCTTTCCTGATCATTATGAGTTCGTCCCCCTTTTCTATACCCATTTCCCTCTGGACCTTCACTGGTATCGAAATCTGCCCCTTGGCGGAGACCTTCACCTTCTTGAACGTGGGCTCATTCGTGGTCGTCATGTCTTAAAAGTAAGGAAATCCTTACTTAAATAGTTACTGTTTGTCGGCTTATAGGCTCTCGTTTTTGGACGCCATGGAGGCCCTGGCTGGGCTGCATGTGGAGAGTCCATGGAGATAGTGTGAGATGAGAATAATATCCTTCATTTTTTCACCTGATGAAACGATATTGATGAGCGGCACTGGCACGATCGAGCAACCCATCCAGGGCCACAGTGAACTCTACCTGACCGATAAGAGGTTGTTCCTTATCCACAGGTCGGGTTTGATAAGGAAGCGTGAAACCTCTTTGCTGGATATAGATATGGCCCAATTGACATATGCCAAGACCGAAGGAATCATCAGGAAGGTGCTGATAATAGGGGCTAGGAACCAATCGGGCCAGGTTAACGCCTTCAAAATCCATGTCATGAACCCTGAATCATGGGTGGCTCATATATACAATCTGAAGAACGCGCCAGCCGCTGCGCCGGCTCAGCCTCCTGCTCAGCCTCCTGCTTCTAGTCCGGCTGATGTGTTATATTGTACCCAGTGCGGGACAAGGATCCCTTCCACGGCAAAATTCTGCCCTAACTGTGGTGCCCCAGTCAATTCATGAACAAGGATATAACTGGGAGGGACCAGGTGGCAGATAAGAAGTAAAATAAGGTATACAGTGTGGTCAGGATGTGGGCCTAGATAATGCAGCGCGCCATGAGAGGGATTGCCGTGCTGGTTCATGCCCCTGGAGACGTCCCACAGCGCATCGGACGGCCGTCAGCCATATGAAGTATAAAAAAACGAAGGAAGCTCACTGCGGCATTAATGATAATTCCTATAGGATCGTATAAGTCGGCAAAAAAATGGGAGAATGGAGGGCCGGAGGCCGGTTAATAGTTCAAGGCTGGCCCATGGACAACGTAAGGCAAGGGCCTTATACACAGCTTTACTGCTCCTGCCTGAACACTTCAATGTCAGCGTTGTCCGTGAACCTGACGAAAAAGGTGCGCCTCTGATCCCCCTTCATTGCGGTGCAATGCCTGCCTGTGCTGTAGGACCCATCGATCGTCAGGACCTCAAATGGGCCCCATGCGCCCTTGATCCCTTCAGCGATGTTGGTAAAGCCCTTTGCGCACAAGTTGCAGCAGAAGAAGAGCCTCTGTCCATCTATTTCCTCATAATAGTCCCCCCAGGTGGATCCGCACAGCGCGCACCCGGTGTCCCTTGTTCCGGCCTCGCGCCCGTTCACAATTATTTTCATGATGATCCCTCCAGCATCCTGGCCCTTTCCAGCCTTGAGTTCAGGTAAGTTGAAACCGCGTCCAGCGACTTCAGGACGGTCAGCTGCACCCTCTGAACCATTTGGCCCAGGGCGTGCTCCTCCACTAACTTCATAGCCTCGGAGGCATGATATGAATCGGCTTCATACCCTTCCCTCAGGAATTTCCTGGCCTCCGGGGTGTACAGGTCTGAGTCGAGTATATCAACGTTGAAGTAATGTACACTGGCACCCAGCACCTTAACCCTCCTGTCCGCTATGAACTCGAGGGAGTGCATCGCGGCCATGGTTTCAACCCAGCTTCTTTCCTTAGCTATACCCCTCCACACCCTTATGGCGTTTGCAGTGCCGCTCAATGGCTGTGATGCCAGAACGTCCTGCCTGTTAGCCCCCAGGGACTCACCCATCCTCAGCAGCAGTTCAAAGTGGGAGGGTCCAGCGCCGTTGACATATTCGGTTGCGATGTTCGCCAGCTCATAACCTATCACCCTTTCGTCATCCGTCCCGTATATGACCGATGAAAGGACCTGAACCCAGTTAGTCAGGAAGTGCCTGTGTTCATAGACGTACCCCAGAAGGATCGCCCTGCTTGGCCTCTGCATGGCCGCAATGAACGGGTGAGGGCCAGAGTATATCCTTTCAACCACCTTCCTGCGTACCCACTCCCCCAGGCCATCTTCAGCCCTGAAGAATCTTTCAAGGGAAACAGCCAGCTCCCCCGGGCTGATCCGGGAGATGGAGATGTTCCTGTTAAGCCACATCGTGTGGCAGCTATCGCCCATCCCTGCCATATGAGAAGCTATGCTTTCCCAGTCACCGGCCTCGATTTCGCACGATGGACAAAGCGGCATGTATCATATGCTCCGCCCACCCTAAAAAGGCTTTTTTTACTTTTGATGGTTTGATCATCCCTCTGAATCCGTGATTGCATTCCGGTCTAGGGCCGCCATATTCAGACATCAGCGGCTTATCCTTATGTATATCGCAAAAGCCAGAGGGGAGGGGTTTTAGGTGCGCCCATTGCTGAAAGGGGTCGATAGGGCAGGTCCCAACGTTCAGATCGGCTTGTAATGGGACCTTTACAGATCAAGGCTATGCGGGGGTTAACGAAGATGAACTGCAGCAGCCCCCAGACAAAGCGTTTTTTAAGGGGATGGTCGTAAAAACGCGTCTTATACTGGTGGAGGTGGCGTGGGCTTGAAAGTGAAGGTTTGCGGGATATGTGGAAAGGAGTTCGTCTGCGGGAGCCCTTTTGAATGCTGGTGTTCAAGTGTCAAGCTATCCAGGGAGCAGCTTGAAATGCTGAAGGAAAGCAGCGATGACTGCGTTTGCCCTGATTGTCTTAGGAAGGCTGTAGCAAGCCGGAAATCTCCCTGAATAAAATACTTGATACAGCTAGCTGAGGCACTTCCTTTTCCGGATAAAGTCCAGAGAAGCTGTTTCAGGAGCGTGCTCAAGAGCTGTGGCCCAACGGCCTATCTAGTATCCGGCCTGGTGAACCTGAGTATGAAGTGCCCATGAACGTCGGGCTCTACTAATTGATATATATATGTACAATCAAGCCTGAGGCCAGTGGCCATACTGAAGGCCTCAAAGTTATCCGACTCATCAAAATCAAGAAAAAGCGGTTAGGAAAAGAAAAGCAGAAGCTCATCAAGTTGCGCGAAGGTTACCGGCCAATTGAGGGGGCTGCTATACGTCCGCCCTCTCCAGCTAACTTGACCGGTTTCCATCCGCTGGAATTTTACTCCTCCTTCTTTTCTTCTCCCTTGACTCCCTTCTTCACTCCGCTGCCCAACCCTTTGGCAAACCCGAAGCCCTTCTTGAGTCCTGTCCCTATGGCTTCACCAGTTTTCTCACCGGCCTTTTCAACCTTCTTTTTCTCCTCCGGCATACATTTCACCTCCATCCATTAAGGGCGGGCAATTGCTTAAACCTTTTGGTACATTGTCCTGTTTATCCCCGCTATATCCCTGTCATCGCTGGTCTGTTGCGTTTGTTACTAGCATTGGCATGGATATGCCTGAAATAACAGAACTGAGCACTGGTGTAAAAAATATGTATTATCCCGGCTTCCTTCACGAACCTCTGGATAACTGTACTGCTAGGAGGGGCTATCGGCGGCATAACAGGGTCTGCGTTAATGCATCGTTTCAATTCCAAGAATGTCAGGATCCTGATAATAATCAAAAACGGCTTATTCACTTATAGCCATATATCCCTGACTTTTGAAGCAGGTCGCGGATGGGTGGGATAACCCCGCGAGAGGCGGCAGGCAGGGGGCATGCTTTGAGCTTCTGTAATTACTACAGTTGCTGAAACTTACTCCCTTATAAATAACAGAATAAAGCAAATGCCGTCATGAAGCCCAGGCTGTTATTCGTCTGCGTGGAAAACGCCGGAAGGAGCCAGATCGCGGAAGCCGTAGCAAAGAGCATGGGATACGAGGCCAAAAGCGCCGGAACGATGCCTGCACGGAGGGTCAATGAAACAGTTGTGGAGGTCATGAAGGAAATCGGGATGGACATCGGCAAGAACAGCCCGCAGCTGCTTACGGATGACATGATAAACTGGGCAGACATCACAGTCACCATGGGCTGTTCGGTTGAAGATGTGTGCCCAGCCCCACTGCTGGCAAAAATGCACAAGAAACTGATCGAATGGAACATCGCAGACCCGGCCGGCAAGCCGATTGATGAGGTAAGGGCGATAAGGGATGAAATCAAGCGAAAGCTGGAAAACATGAAACTGCAATGAAAATTCTGTTTACAGTTTCCCTGATAATATTCCTGGCAACCCTGATAGCTGTTATACTGAAGCCCAAGAACATCGGAATAGGGTACTCCGCAATCGCCGGCGCAGCCGTAAGCCTGCTGCTTGGCATTACGACCATTGGGGATGTATTCATTGTATGGGGCATAGTGTGGAACGCCACGTTCACCTTTGTTGCGGTCATCATCGCTTCCCTCATATTTGATGAATCCGGATTCTTCGAATACGCCGCGATCAGGATAGCGAGGTCAGCAAATGGCAATGGCCTGAAGCTGTTCATGCTGATAATTCTGCTGGGCGCTGGCATCTCCGCGGTGTTCGCAAACGATGGAACGGCGCTCATCCTCACCCCCATAGTCTATGCGATGCTGATAAGGTCGGGCGTCGATAAAAAACACGTGCTCCCCTTTATAATCGCCACGGGGTTCATTGCGGATTCAGCCAGCCTGCCGCTGGTCGTGAGCAACCTGGTCAACATCGTGACCTCCAGCTACTTTTCAATATCGTTTCTTGATTACGCGAAGGTGATGATAATACCTGATATAGCGGCGATCCTGGCCACCCTGTTCTTCCTGACGCTCTACTTCAGGAAAAGCATCCCCAAGGGATATGACATACAGAGGCTTGGAGACCCATCTGAAGCCATAAAGGATCGCCTGACGTTCAGGCTGGCGGTCCCCACGATTATCCTGCTGATAGTATCGTACTCAATAGGGGGGATCTTCGGAATACCGGTAGCTCTGATCGCCGTCCCGATCGTCGCCGTGATCTTTATGATAGCCAGGGTTAACGGCAAAATCGATACGAACAGGATATTGAAGGTGGCGCCGTGGCAGATAGTCATATTTTCGCTCGGAATGTACCTGATAGTGTTCGGGCTGGGAAGGGAGGGGCTGACCGGAATCATCCTCTCCATATTGAACGTATTTTCGACGATGGGCGGGCCGCTTCCAACGCTGCTGTCGGGCTATCTGTTTGCGATCATCGCTGCCACCATGAACAACATGCCCTCCGTCATGATAGGCAACCTGGCGATATCGAACTTCGCACATCCGGGGTCCCTTATCTACGCCAACGTCATAGGAAACGACATAGGCCCGAAGTTCACGCCCATCGGTTCCCTTGCCACGCTGCTGTGGCTGTATACGCTGGAAAGGAAGGGCGGCATCAAGATCTCAACGAAATACTATATGAAGGTCGGCTTCCTCATGGCGGTGCCCGTGCTCTTCTTCTCGCTTCTGGTCCTGTGGCTGGTTTTGCTCTGACCATATGAGAATTGAGGTTTTAAAGGCGCCTAGAGGAGGGACGATGCAGAGGTCAGTGGCGCCCCACAGGCGCCATCCATCCGGATAACGGTTCAGGAACGGCGTCCCATACCCGCAGGCCCGCGCTGGTCAACTGGTGAGCAGCTGCGTCACAGCACGCCAACGGACGGAGGATATAATGCTGTATTCAGTCCCTGTGTTCGAAATCCCCGTGTTCCTTCCAGTTATCATCCACAGCCAGTGAACCCCTCATTATGGCTGCGGCAACGTCCTTAACCTTTCCATTTGCCCCGGTTACAACCTTCACTCCATATGATTTAAAAAAATTGACCGCGTTCGGCCCCATGCCGTATGCAACTATGGTATCAGCGCCATTCTCCTTTACAAATTTTGGCAGGTCACCCACTTCATGCTCCACATGGGGGTTCTGCTTGACTTCGACGTTCAGTATTTTATCCCCACTGATGTTCACAAAAGCAAAGTACCCAGCCCTTCCAAAGTGCATTGCTATGCGCGACTCAGGCCCCTCGTCATTTTCTACAGGAAAAGCCAGCATCATGCATGTCCCCACAGAGGACGCTGATTTAAGATTTCCTTTGTGTTGGGGCTTTATCTAATTTAGGACCGCTCGGCCGCCATAGCCCTCCGGTATTCTCCTATTTAGCAAACGATATTTCGGGCTTCGTTATTGCGACCCTGATCTTGCCGGTTAGTGCTCTGATTTGCAGCTGCGGCCAGGTCGCGCTTCTGAATCCACATGATTCAGCTGCGCCTGCAGGCCTATTCCATGCAGCAGCTCATCTTTGATATGTCCCTGATGAACGACTGCGCGGTGAGCTTGACCCCCTCCGATACCGTTGGAAATACATGGCTGCTCCCCAGCACGTCATTTATGGTAAGGCCGTGCTTTATAGCGTACACCCCCTCCATGATCAGCTCGGCCGCGTATGGCGATAAAGCATGTACACCTACGATCCTATCGTTTCTGGGGTCCACTACGATCTTGAACAGGCCATCCTCTTCCCTCAGGATTCGGGCCTTGGGAACCGATTTCAGGTCCAGCGACCGGCAGGAGCACCCGCCATTCGCATTTGCGAACTCCTTCTCCGTGAATCCAACGGATGCCAGCTGTGGCTCGGTAAATACCGCCCACGGGACAGCCATCATGTTCACCGACTGGTTCGCATGTTCGTATATGTTGGTGGCCGCAACGACGCCCTCCCTCGCTGCCAGCGTCTCCAGCATCAGCCTCTGGTCGACCACGTCACCTGCGGCATATATCCTTGGATTGCTGGTCCTCATGTTCGAATCTACCGATATCCCCTTCCTGCTGTATTTCACCCCTGCGGCCTCCAGGTTTAACCCTGAAACGTTTGGAGCACGGCCAGTGGCCATCAGGATGGTATCAACCTTCAGCTCCCTTCTGCCTCCTGCCGTAACTATGTCAATCACCTTACCAGTGGAGACGCGTAAGACCTTGGCTTTCATGATGAACTCGATGCCCTCCTTTGCTAGAGATTCCATAAGCCTTGTGGAAATTTCAGGCTCAGCCTGTGGCAATATGCTTGGCAGCGCCTCCACAACGTGGACCTCTGAGCCCAGCCTGCTGAAGGCCTGACCCAGCTCGAGCCCTATGGCGCCGCCGCCTACAACGGCCAGCCTGCCAGGCACATCATCCAGGCCCCATATGTTATCGCTTGTAAGGTAGGCGGTTTCCCTCAGGCCCTCGATGTCTGGAACCGTGGTTGAGGAGCCGGTGGCTATTATGAAGTTATACCCCCTGATGTTGTGGGCATTGCCAGAAACGGAGATTTCATTCCCATCCTTGAAGGAGGCCTTCCCCTCTACGATGTCAATGTTATCGTACTGCTTGATCACATCTTCATACTTTGCCTTCCTTTCCCCCTCCACAGCATCCCTCAGGGACCCCATAAGGTCTTTTAAATTCGGCACAGCGGCGACCGGTGCTATGCCAGGGTATCGCGGGTTTCGCTGGTCAAACAGCATCTTTGATGCCTCTATAAGGTATTTTGAGGGCACGCAGCCCACGTTCACGCAGGTTCCACCCAGATGCCCGAAGCCAACCATGGCTATGGATGCCTGCCCTGACGTTATCTCTGAAGCCTTGATTGCCGCCGAAAATGCAGCAGCTCCCCTTCCGATTATAACCAGGTCATATTCCCTTTTCAATTTAGTTCGCTCTATTCCCTTATCTGCGCCCTGTATTGAGACTTCCCGGAGAAGATGGGTAGCACCTCAAGCTCGAATGGCTTGACCTTTCCTTCGTCTATCCTCACAACAGCGCTTTTATCAGCCAATGAAACTCTCACATCAAGCACGCCGTCCTTCCCCTTCAGTCCCTTGGTCACGGTAAGTGCGCAATCATCGCACGTCATGCCGAACACCTTCATCTTAACTGTCTTTTCTGCCATGGTGACGCTTCAAGCGGCTAGTTATTTAAACAACGTAGTTTAAAGTTTAGCACCGGCCCTTTAAAAGGTCCCTCCGCCACGGGTTCTGGTCTGATAGCCTCGAGAACGATATTTCTTAAAGTATATTGATTATCAATTGTCAGTACAGTGACAAGCTTGCGGTGCGATCGCAGGAACCTTAATATTTTTATCCGTTTATGTTGCGGCATTGGTCCTGAAGCTAAGGTATCACGGTGGAACGGTTACGCTCAGTGAAAGGGTTGACCTTCCGTTCGTGAAGTATGATGAAAGGTCAGGGAACTACAGGTGCCTTGGCATCAATTATGGGAAGCTCAGGGAAGGCCTAGATAGGGCTGGAACGGAGTACCTCGATGAAGTGCGGGAATCAGCCCCGCTTCCGGAGGGCATTTCGTTTAAGGGCAGCCTCAGGAGGTATCAGGAGGAGGCGCTTGGCAGGTGGAGGAAGGCCGGCATGAGGGGCGTGATTGTCATCCCCACAGGAGGGGGAAAGACCATAGTTGCCCTCAGGGCCATCTATGAGCTTGGCGAGCCTGCCCTCATAGTCGTCCCCACGATCGACCTGATGAACCAGTGGGCGGCAAAGGTGAAGGAAGTGCTTGGCATACGCCCCGGCAC
>JAFLXO010000001.1:70004-101528 GCA_029786595.1 Nitrososphaerota archaeon
CGCCGGGACATACCTTTCCGACTTCAGCATAAGGAGGATATCGGTTGACCTGAGTGAAGAGGAACGGAGGGAGTACAGGAGGAACTATGATGCATATTCGGCTTACCTGAAGAGGAAGGGGATAATCATGAGGTCCCCCAGGGGGCTGCTCAGGCTCATAATGCTGAGCAACAGGGACCCCGAGGCCAGGCTTGCGCTTCTGGCCAGAAACGAAGCGATCAGGATATCGCTTAACGCCGCGAACAAGGTCGATGCCCTAGTAAGCGTGCTCAGGGAGTATGGTGGCAAGAAGGTCCTGGTGTTCACTCAGAACAACGAGCTTGTTTACAGGGTCTCCAGGTCGCTCCTCATACCGGCCATAACTCACCTGACGCCCAAGGCTGAAAGGGAACTCATACTGAAGAGCTTCAGGGAGGGGAGGTACAGGGTGATAATAACTTCAAAAGTCCTCGATGAGGGGATAGATGTGCCCGACGCCTCAGTTGGGGTCATAATGAGTGGGACCGGAAGCTCAAGGGAGTTCGTGCAGCGGCTCGGCAGGATACTGAGGAAGGTCAGCGGCAAGCGGGCCGAACTGATTGAAATAGTTACTAGCGATACGACCGAGCCCCGCGCAAGTTACCGGCGTAAGAGGTCTATTGACGGAGGTATGAGATGAATGAAGGGCGAGCTGCGTCCAGCCTATGCCGGTAGCGAGCACGTCCCCCTGGTGGACATGATATCCGGAATACTGAAGGGCTCAGCTGGGAGGAGGAGGGGCGAAGTCGAAGCCAGGATAAGGGAGGTTGAAGCGCATGGCGATTACAGGATGGTCAGGGGCTTCTACGACATAATGCTGGCTTACTGCACCTTTGAGCCGGCGACAGCGCTCGACCCCGCCCCGCTGAGGGATTTCGCCTTCGCCAGGATGAGCGAGATCGGGAACTACGATCAGGATACGGCAGTGGCCGTGATAAAGGAAGGGGCTAAAAGGTTCGGGATAAAGGAGGAGGAGTTCAGGAGCGCGATGTGGTCCGACCTGCCCGAGAACCAGGTGCTTAAGGCCTTCAGGGCGCCTAACCCTGAAGACGTAATAAAGGAGTACAATTTCCGCGCGGTCAGCTCAATCCTCCTAAGGTCGGCGTACATCAGGTTCTGGGTCTCCGACAGGTGGAAGGATGCGCTCTGGGCGGTTAAGAGGCTCGGCCTTATGTACCAGCTTGAAGGCTCCTCCATAACCGTTGACGGGCCGGCCTCCCCCCTCAGCAGCACCAGGGCTTACGGCCTCGCCATCTCCAGGCTGTTTTACTTCATTACCAGGGCGGAGAAGTGGTGGCTTGAAGCCGGCCTTGCGAAGGGCTCCAGGGTGCTCAGGGCGAGCAGCGACGACCCGATCTCCTCCGGAACCGGTGAGGTCACCTTTGACAGCGAGGTGGAAAGGAGATTTTACCGCAGCTTTGCATCGTTAGGGACCGGCTGGGGGATAAGGAGGGAGCCTGAGCCCCTCAGGGCCGGAAGCTACACGATCATACCGGACTTTCTCTTTGAAAAGGGCGGCATAAGGGTTTACATGGAGATCGTGGGGTTCTGGACGCCGGAGTACCTTGAGAGGAAGTTCAGGAAGCTGAGCGAGCTGAAGGTTGAGAACCTGATAGTAGCGATAGACTCAGCCAATTACAGGGGGAAGATCCCTCAGATCGCCGGGAGGATGATAGTATACAGGGGGGTGCCAGACGCCTATAAGGTAAAGGCGCTGCTCGCGGAAATAGAAAGGCCGCTCAGGGACGAGCTGATGAAAAGGGCGATGAGCGTAAAGGTCGCAGGCGACCACCTGTCCGTCAGTGAAATGGCAAGGGAGAACGGCCTGCCCGAAGACATCATGAGGGAGGCGCTGACGAAGGCCAGGCCTGAGGGGTACGTATTTGACGGCTCTAATCTGATAGGCCCGGGCCTTGCTGAAGCGCTTAGGAAAGATATAATTGCGCTTAAAACGGAGGACGCCGAAGCCGCGATCGAGCTGCTGAAGAAAAGGGACATCGAGGCCACCGTCTCAACCCTTGTGGAACTTGGCCTTAAGGTGGAATGGAGGGGGCTGGAAGCCAGGTTGATCCTTTAGGGCTTTTACAAACATATAGCATCTTATTTGTGTTACCTGTCTCTAAATTTTGATGTGTGGTTGTTAGGTAAATCGTCTTTCTTTGACAATAGACATTAGGCACAATTTAATTTTATCAAAGCGTCAAAATCATTTTCTGTCATATTTTTCTGTCATATAAACGACTTCAGGGCATTGCTGTCATGCTGAACTATGGCCTGGTGTCCAGAATGGCGAACGCATTTAGGTCCTTTACAGGGCTTAAACTGTCCGAGTTCTGTTTCATATATGAGAAGGTTAAAGCAAAGTATGAAGAATATGAGAGGCAGAGGCTATGGAAGAGGCCAAGGAAAAATAGGGCCGGCGCAGGCAGGCCCCTTAAGCTGTCCCTGAGGGACAGGCTGCTGATGCTGTTCGTCCACTACAGGGTTTAAACACATAACTTCAACCCTCACCAGCTACCTGTTCGACCTGGACCAAAACAACGTGCTCGCTCAAGGACATGCACAAGCTGGAGCCCCTTATTAGGGAGGTGGTGCCCATCCCCGAAAGGATCTATGCTGTTACGAAGAGAGCAAACACGCCGGAGGAGGTTAAGAGGTATTTTCCGGGTTTCAGGGTATTAATAGACGCTTATCAAGTCGCGTTTGACATATTTTCGGCAGTTTTTATGTCACATATGACAAACTATTTATACCGTAACTGCAGATGTTTCTGTAATTGAACGATGAAGAGCTTCTGGGCCTGATAGCCAGCTGGAACTTCTGGGGTAGACCCCCTGAAACCGGCATCACCAGGGATCACTATGTTAACAGAATAGAGGGGTTTCTCAGGGCCGTGGGCGTTGTGGCTGTTACTGGCGTTAGAAGGGCCGGCAAATCGTACGTCTCGGTTCAAACCATCAAAAGGCTCATTGATCAGGGAACCGATCCAAGGGACACCCTGATAATCAGGCTTGACGATGAAAGGCTTTTGAACCCTGATTACCAGATGCTGCTCAGGATTTATGACCTTTACAGGGTGCAGGTTAAAAGGGAAAACGAAAAAACCTATGTCCTGCTGGATGAAGCTCAGGAAGTTGAAGGATGGGAAAGGTTCGTAAGGGGATTATCTGAAAGGCGGGAAGCTTTATTTATAGTCACGGGTTCGTCCTCGAAACTGCTCAGTTCAGAATTTTCCACTCTGCTTTCTGGCAGGTTCATAGAAGTAAATGTCACTCCATTGAGCTTCAGGGAGTACCTCGGGTTCGGTGGCCTTAACTATGACAGTCCACTGAGCGTTTCTGCCAACCTTGATACGATTAAAAGGGAAATGATGGGTTACATTAACGGCGGAGGGTTCCCAGATTCTGTCCTTAATCCTTCAGTTAAAAATGAGCTGATTTTATCATACTTCAATTCCATAATAGTGAAGGATGTTGTAAAGAGGTACGGAATTCGGGACATTTCAAAGGTCGAGTCGCTTGCCAGGTTCTATGTGGCTTCTACAGCTTCAACCATAACTTTCAACAGTGTTTCCAAGTTTCTCAAAATTCCGCTTAAAACAGTGGAAAGGTACTCTGGCTACCTAGAATCAGCATTTATTTTCTTCTTTCTAAGGAGCTATTCTAGTTCACCCAGGGCTGTGGAAAATTCACCCAGAAAGGTCCACATTATTGACAATGGATTGCTTGTAAATTCAGCTGTATCCAACACCTGGAGAATGCTTGAAAGCGCTGTAGCGCAGGAACTGAAAAGGGTGTCATCTGAAAATAACATTTCAATGTACTACTGGAAAGGTGAAGGAGCTGAAGTGGACATAGTGCTGGAACACAGGGGGAAGCTTTTGCCCGTGCAGGTATCATACAGTATAGCAGAGGAGAAATCGAGAGATAGGGAATTCAGGGCGCTGCGCAAGTTCATGAAACTTTTCGGCGCGGAAAGGGGCATGGTAATAACAATGGGAGAAAGCATGGATGAAAATCAAATAAGTGTGGTACCCGCGCACACATTCTTTTTGAACAGCGCAGGGATTTTAAAGTAATTGATCTGGCTAAACTTTGGCAAAATTTAGTTTACCAAATTTGCCAGATAATTTTGTTGCCGCTGATTTTATAGGCGAATTGTTGAAATGATTGATGATACCTATAGTCGAGCGTCAATCAGTGGTCTCCTCATACATGCTCGCCTTTGATGGCATATTCTCTAAACCGCAGATTAAGAACTTCGCAAGGTATATCACTGACCTCATGATATCCGGCAATAAAACGGTTCCCGTGATGAACGACCTGTTCTGCTTTTATAATGACCAGAGCGCCGTGAACAACTTTATCACCAATTCAACGTGGGCTACCTTGAGGAATATCATAAGAGGAGCAACTCGGAATCGGGCTTTGCACAGGATAAGAAGCTGCTGGGCTGGATGGTCGCACAGAGGAGGGATGACAGGATCAGCTGCGCGCTGTCCATGGAACTCTGGCATAACCTGTTCAATCTGGCATCGTAAAATTAAGGCCCGCAGTATACGATATGGGAATATTTTTTAGGATAACCTTATAAAGGGTATTAGTATGGTACTAACATATGTCGGCTGATACTAATATAACCAAAAAGGAAAGGGACTGCATAGTGAGCATATGGAACGGCTCTCAAAATGGCTTTCCCGTCAGGGTCTCAACTCTCGCAGAGTCAATGAAGATCAGGCCCCCAACGGTGGAGGAACTGCTCAACAGGCTGGAGGGCAAGGGGCTCATACAGAGGAACAGGGGGATGGTGGTCCTCAGCGAAGCGGGCAGGGCCGTTTACAGGAGGATAATGATGGACCACCGTGCGCTTGAAACGTTCCTGGTCCAGTGCGGGGATGATGCTGATAGCGCGTGCAAAATGGTAAGCAACTTCGATTACCTGATAGATGAAAGGACAGCCATGCTGGTGTTAAAGAGGATTGGGAACCCGGCTCTCTGCCCTCACGGCCGCCAGATCATGGAAGCGATATAAAATGGTTTACCTGAACCTCTGGAACCCTGAAAACGTGGGCCTCCTGACCGCCCTGATAATCTCCTATTTGCTGGGGATAGTCCACGGCATAACCCCTGATGAGCACACTTGGCCGATAACGTTTTCATACTCCGTTGGGTCCTTCAGTACAAAGGGCGGGGCGAAGACTGGGCTGGTATTTTCCAGCGGCTTTACGGCGCAGAGGGCTATACTCTCAGAACTGAGCTACTTTGCCCTCGCAGGCATATTTCTGACCGCAGCGGCATTTGGCATTACATACATCATAGTCGGGCTCGCAATGGCCCTTGCCGGGGTGTACATCGCGAAGAAGGGGAAGTACCTTCACTGGCACTACCTGGAGGAAAGGCTTGGAGTGATCTTCGGGATCCACAAAAAGCACAGCGATGTTCAGAAGCAGGAGCTTGAGCACAAAATAAACCCGGCCAATGTTTCAAATAATGAAATGGATACGAAGCCAGTGCCGGTGAAGCTTGCGCTGGTCCACGGGTTCATAGCCGGCTTCGGGTTCGGCGCGTTCGCCCTCATCATATATACGGTGCTTGCGCCGTCGATGCCCTCCCCGTGGTTCGGTTTCCTTCCCGGGCTGCTCTTCGGCCTTGGCACGATGACCATGCAGATACTGTTCGGCTCGGCGTTTGGCAAGTGGCTCAGCTCAAACAAGAGGTTGAACATGAGCGGAATCGCGTTCGTTGGCAAGACCATAAGCACGTATGTGCTTGAGTACGGTGGGCTGGCATTTATCGTAGGGGGGGCCGCAATACTTTATGCCCCGTGGCTGCTCAACATAGCCATAGTGACGCCGATATACATCCACAACCTGCATGACCTGGGCATAGGCTTCTTCCTTGTAGTCATCGTTGTGGTTGTAATAGGGCTGGTCGGGTACAAAAGGGCCATAAACCTGGCTCAGCGCAACCCCAGGTTCATAAGGGCAAATGACGCCTGAAGGGAAATAATCCAGCCGCCACAGGCCCGCTACGCACGAGCAACCCGGTCACGGGAGATGCCCGCCAATTGGGGAGGTATGGGCGCGAAAGGGAGAGATGCTGGCGGGTATGGCTCGCTTAACGTTCAATCCTCTTCTCAGGGCCTTATGCCCGGTTTTCATTAATGGCTTAAACGTCACAATAAGGGGGATGCCGACCCATCATCACTGGGGCTTGTTTATCGATGCAAAATAAGTGTAGTTGATGAGTATCCAGGCAGAAGTTACATTTGAAATAACTCCATCCTCCGAAATCATAAAGGCCCAATCACCTTTGGGAACAGTGACGTTTACGAGCAGGTTAGTTATGTTCCGCTCGGAAAATACATATGTGTTTCCGTTCACTATATAAAAGTTAACGGGGGCATTCGCTGTTAAGCTACAGGTTACCAATGCTGTCCCGTTAAGATTTTCTTCAATAGCGAAGCTCATCCCTTGCCCCAACTGGGTCCCTGGGCCAAGCATAAGCGGATATTCAGGTGACACAATGCTTGCATACAGGGTGCCGGTGACCGGCCTCGTTGGGGGCGGCAACTTGGATGCAAAGTAAACGTTCACTCCCAAGCTAACAGAAAGGAGAAGTACCAAAAAGACAACGAGCAGGCCCTTGTTCATGTTCTACCATCACTAATCTGTATTGAAGTTGGCTTGGCTATAAATCCTCCATATGCTGGCGCTGCCCGTTGCTCCAGTTGACCTAGACAAATTCAAACCCAAGTGCCCCCTGCGTATTTGAACCCGTCTGTCCATTGAACGAATCTACGTTCCAAGTACCGAATGATCCTGGGAAGTTATACGTAAAACTTGAGGTTCCTGATTGATAATATGAAATCGAGATATCAAGGTTTCCAGATCCTACATAGTTGCTCGCGCTCGGGAAACTTACCGAAAATGAAAGGGACGTTGTTGACGTTGAGAGCACCGTTTCGGAAGTGCCAGGGCCATTTGTAGTGATAACTTGATAAGATAAGGTGCTATAATCATTATTGAACTGGATGGAACTGTAGCCATTGTATACAAAATAACCTATCTCGTCATTATCGCTCTGGCTGCCTGAAGGTAATAGATACAGTGTATAATACTGCTCGGATGAAATGGGTTTCATGGACACATAATCCGGACAAGCTCCATAGATCGTGGTGTAATAAGTCCAATTGGCTAATTCAAAGAGGCCAGCAGCTTCCCCATCGCTTAGACTCATTTGCCAACCTACTTGTTGTGTAGTCGAAGAGGTTACGCCGCCTATTGAATATTCTCCTGTGTAGCCTTATGTGGTGGATGCTGAAGAGCTGCCACCGTACGGCGAATTCAGAAGTATAATTGGCGTCCAGTAAATATAGCTGGCATCCTTTTTGAAGGTGCAGAGGTAGTTATTTGGGGTTTGTATGGCAGCAAATGCAGAGAGCGTTGGCACAAAGGTGAGAACTGCAGTTGCTATTATTGGCGTTACAATGAGGGTTTTACTCAGTTTTGAAATGGAACTATTCATATGGCTCACCGAGATATTTTGCGGCAAGCTTCAAAACCGCGCCAAGCGTGCAATATATATGTGCAGATTTGTTCGATTCGTTTTGCAAATTCGTACGTGATAATAATAGTTCTATGGATATCATCGCTTTTTTATGATCTCGATAATTATCTAAAAGCTATTACCAGTGCTGGTAACAAGTTTTATAAGAAACAATAATGATAATAAAAAGCATGTTCTGCATCACAGGAATCAAGCTGTGGGGCGATTTCCAGCGGTCCGTCGCAAACGATGAGATCATGGAAAATGGCGGGCCTCATGGGATCGGGGGTTAGGAAATGGCATCCAGGACTATCGTCGTCATCCTCGGGACCGCCGCGCTGCTAATCATAGTTGCCTCCGGCTTCTCGCCCTGGTTCGTGGTAACGCCCCCCGCCGCTCCGTCCGTACCTGCGAAGCGCGTATCCCTTTACGATTTCTACGCGATCAACCCCCTTCCCCAGCCCCAATTGATCTTGAATTACAGCTATGCGACCTCGTCCGGCGCCCTGGTGGTCCTGATCCTCCTGCTTGCGGCCTCAGCTTCCTTTAGCGTGACGGGCTACTTTACCACCTTAATATCCCGGGAGATCCTGGTCCTCCTCTGGCCAATCATGATCATAGTCGGGCTAGTCTTCGTCCTCAGGAGGAGGCTCGGCCTGGTCGCCGGCGCCCTTGGAATTGCGGCCTTCCTTTCAGCTCTCATCTTTTTAACAAGGCTCGCGGCGTCCGTGGCGGCCACGGCAGCAAGCGGGTACGTACCCGCAGGCTCGGTCCTGTCCCTGGGAATAGGCGCCTATCTTGAAATCGTGGCCACCGCGATCTTCTTCGTAGCCTGGGCCCTGGCAAGGCGGGGCGGTGCGGGTTTGACGTCCGGCCCTATGCCCGCTCCTACTGGCTAGGCCATCGCATCGGGGCCCTGAACCTGTGGCTCCCGGCATTCTGAAGCATTATTTCATTGGAAAGGGCATGTCGTTTGAGGATTCGCCATTTTTTTCCAGCTTGTGAATATCCCTGTCCCTTCAGCATGCCCGAATCTCGGCCGGCTTGACAGATCCATCCGGCCTATCTTCGATACGGCGAGGATGAAACTGCTTCAGAAATTTCAAACGCCCAAGGACAGGTATCAGCTTGCAAAGGAACTGGGCTTGGAATGGAGATCGGTCGATTGGGAGATAGCGGTCCTCAGGAAATATAGCCTGGTCCAGGATCAGGGATCATATGGAAAAATCGTAATGTATCAACTGACAGACCGCGGAATGGAGCTGCTCAAACTCTTAAGGGAGACCGAAGCGAACGCGCCTTAGCATGAGAGGATGTCACATTCATAATTGCTTAACAGATGTTAAGGGAAACCCTTTTACGCCTTACTGATAAACCCCCCGTATGAAGAAAATGGACCCGGTCTGCGGCATGGAGGTGGATGAATCTACACGGTACAAATCCCTTTACAGGGGAAAGGTCTACTTCTTCTGCTCGGCGAACTGCAAGGCTGAATTTGAAATGGACCCGGAGGGTTACCTGAGGTCAGGCCCCAGGTCGATGCCCGAATGAGCCAGGAAAAGGGGGAGAAGATCAGGGTTGTCGGCATGCACTGTGCGACGTGCGTCAACACCGTAACTAAGAGTATAGACAAGGTCAATGGCGTAAACGGCGTTTCGGTCAATCTGGCCACGGGCTACGCCGAAATCATGGGGAATTTCAAGCTGAACGAAGTGGTGGACTCGATAAGAAGGTCCGGCTATGATGTGGAATCCCAGGACATCAGGATAGCCGTCAGGGCCAATCCGGAAAACGCATCCACGATCCTCGACATCATATCATCGACCGACGGCGTGATTTCGTCACACTTTAACCCAGCGACCGGCGTGCTGAGCCTGAAGGCCAATCCGCTCGCGGTTTCTCCAGAACAGCTGCTTGAAAGGCTAAAGGGGTACAATGCTTCGTTGCTGGAAAGCAGTGAAGCCGGCGAGGTCTCCCTGATGAAAGGGGAACTGACATCGATGATCTACTCGCTGGCCGTTGCCTCGATCTTCACTTCGCTTGCGCTGTACTTCCAGTACAGCGGATATGCCCTGTATGCATTCATAAGCTCCGTCCCGGTGATGTTCTATGCCGGCCGCAGGTACTTCAAGGGCGCTTACAGGGCGCTCAGGAACAGGACGGCGGATATGGACACCCTGGTGGCGCTTTCCTCAGGCACAGCATGGGTTTACAGCGTAGTTAACCTCCTGAACGGCGGCACGGTGTTCTTCGATGCCGCTACGCTTCTGGTTACTTTCGTGCTGGTGGGGAAGACCCTGGATTCATACCTGAGGTTCAGGATATCGTTCATACACGTGCCCCGGCTTCAGGCCAGGCTTTCCACCGGGGAGACCGTCGATGCCGACCAGGTGAACGTGGGGGATTCGGTAATCGTCAAGTCCGGGGAATCGGTGCCGGTGGACGGTATAGTCGACGATGGGGAGGGGGAGGCCGATGAGTCGGTCCTCACCGGGGAGCCGCTGCCGGTCGAAAAGGGGAAGGGGAGCCCCGTGACGGCGGGCTCATCGCTGGTGAGCGGATACCTGAAGGTCTATACGACGCGAAGCGGAAGCAGGACGTATATGTCACAGCTGGTCCAGGCGGTGAACGATGCGAGCACCTCAACGGTGGGGCTCAAGAGGACGGTCGACAGGATAACATCATACTTCACCCCGTCGATAATAGCGATAGCGGCCTTGACGTTCCTCGTATGGCACTTCTATGTTCCCGCAGGGATAGCCCTGCTGTTCGGCATAGCGGTGCTGGCTTCGGCCTGCCCGTGCGCGCTCGGGCTTGCCACACCCCTGGCGATCATGGTTCAGGTCAGGAGGCTATCAAAGAAGGGGATAATAGTGAGAAGGGGCGATGCCCTGGAGAAGGCCAGAAACATAAGGACCGTGATACTGGATAAGACCGGCACCGTGACCGCCGGCCAGCTCAAGGTCGTACCCAGGGAGGTCATCGACCAGGGCGGGCTTGAAATGGCGGCTGCGGTTGAAAGATTGAGCTCGCACCCCGTGGCCAAAGCGATATCATCCCTGTCAGGCGCAGAAATGGATGTGTCCGACTTCACCGAGTTCCCGGGCGAAGGAGTCATGGGGATGGTCGAGGGGCACAGCGTGCTCGTCGGTAAGAAGGGCTTCATTGCGAAGAACTGCGATGTGGATATGGAAGGCGATATCATCGCATGCATAGATTCCAGGCCTGTGGCTTCATTTATGGTTAAGGACGAAATAAGGGATGGCATGAAGGAGTTCATCGATGAGCTCAAGCGTAGCTTTGAAGTCATGATAGCGACAGGCGATTCCAGCGCGTTCGCTGATGAAGTTGGCAGGGATCTCGGCATCAGGGTCGTAAAGGGCCTCACGGCGGAGGAAAAGGCCGAGCTGGTCAAATCAAGGGAAAGGGCGATGTTCATAGGGGATGGGGTCAACGACGTGCTGGCGATCAAGCAGGCTTATGTTGGTGTTTCCCTGAGCAGCGGTTCGGATATGAGCAAGCAGGCGGGCGATGTTATAGTGACCTCCCCGACCGCGGTCGAAATGCTCATCGATGGCTCGTACAAACTTGAAAGGAGGATCAGGGAAAACCTGGTATGGGCCTTTGGCTACAACGCGATCCTGATACCGCTAGCGGCGGGCATCCTTTACCCTCTGCTGTACCTGCCACCGCAGTATGCGGCGCTCGCCATGTCGCTGAATAGCGTTTCTGTCACCCTGTGGTCATTTTTAAGGCCATGACCGCCTCTAATTTGATGACTGCCTTCCCGGGCATCGCCATCATTGGGAACCGCTTCCCCAGTTAAGATGTTGATGACGGAGATAATGATCAGCAGCATCTTGGTAAGGTGGAGAGATGAGAGGCTTGAGAACGTACTCAGGTAGTTCAGGATCATCAAGCCTGATGACTACATGAAGCAATGGGAAGGTCAGTATACGCGTTGATCAGCTGGTGATGTGGACAATATGCCTGATCGATGGTTGGACGGCATCAAGGTTTATAAGGCCTTTAAATTTGCAGAAGATAATGAATTACAAACAATTAGCTACCGTTTTAATTAGCTTGGCAATGATCGTCAGTACTTTTGGCAGTGGAATTGCAATAACTCATGCACAAGCAAGCAGTCCAAACGTTATCTTTGTTAGCACCACTGGCAGCAATATAACGGGTAACGGTTCGGCTGTTAACCCTTATGCTACAATTTCATATGCGGTAAGCAAGGCTGCGCCATATTCTATAATAGAGGTTGATCCTGGCGTTTACTATGGAACGGTTAACATAACCAAGCCGGTTATCCTCGAATCAAGCAACCTGGATCCAGCGGACACGATCATAAATGCACTTAATCAGACTTCCGGCATTGAGGTTATAGGCGGAAACTCAAATGGCACAGAAATCAATGGCTTGACCGTGGAGTACGCTGATACTTCTGGCATTTACGTGCAGAACTCCTTTGATGTCCTGATTGAAAACAACATAGTGGCATCAAATAGCATTTTGCCCAACAGCAACCCCATGCGGAATTTCGCAGTTGAACTTGTGGGAACTTCAAATTCAACAGTGGTCAGCAACCAAGTGATCGGAAACGTCAACAGCGGAGGAATAGGGATTTTTGACCTGGGCCAGTATAACTCGGGCAGCATAAGTATGGGCGTTCCGAGCCCTGCAGATGGTAACATAATCAGTGGTAATACAGTAATGAATAACTATGGCGGACAAGGCATTTTAGTAGCTTCATATAATCAGGCGGGCGTTACCGGGAACGTAATTGAAAACAACTACGTCGTTAGCGACAAAGAGGGTATAGCCATACGCGCTGACATGAATGGATCAAGGGCAATTAGGAATCAAATTATAGGAAACACGGTGCTCCGCAACGGTGGAGGAGGCATTTCCTTGCTTAGCTACGGAACAGATTCGATCATTGTGCATACAATTATTGATAAAAACTTCATTGCTCAGAACAACGGAACTGAATACAACAAAGCTGTAGGGATATTTTTAGGAGCCAGCCTTGATAAATCAAGCAAGGTGAATGACACAACCATATCGGGCAACAGGATATACCAGGAAGATTTTGGAATTCTGGTAAGCAACGCAACAAATGTGCGTGTGCTTGATGATAACGCATATGAGGATGTGGTCGTACCCCTGCAAGGGGCTACTTCTGTTAAAACTGTTGCAATAAATGACATAAATGTGCTAAACAGCAAAATAGCATCTCTGAATTCATCTATTCTAGGCATTGAATCTTCATCTACAAGCACTATCTCAAACCTTTCAGCAACGGTTTCAGGTCTAATGGCAGAAGTGAACAGCCTTAAGGGCCAAGAATCAGCAAGTTATATAATATCAATTGCGGCTATTATTATAGCCGTTATATTTGGTTTAATAGCTATATTATTGGCTATAAGAAGAAAATAAGCAAGCCGTTAAAATTTTCTTTTTTTATTTTTTTATTATTTGATAGGGGTCGATAATCTTCAATGCTTGCTATTCAACGTCCAGATATGATAGATGGGGACAGGCATGGCCCAAAAAAGGTAGGAGAATACATAGTCAGGATAACGGAAAACGGGGTTGTTGAGGCAAACCACAATGTCAGGGAGGTATACGAATACGGAAATTCTGAGCTGATAAGGCTGGTGTCAGGAGATATAGTTGGTGCACTGAAGAAGCACCTTCCAGACTACTGGGAATCAGCCTATGCATTATCAGCTGTCAGGCTGATAGAGCCGGTTCCGCTTAAATCGGTGATGGAGAGGTGGGAAAAGCTGTACATGTCGATGCAGATCAAAGCGCGCCTTTCTCCCAATACGCTGACCGGCCTGCTGAGGGACCTGGGGTCGGCATCCCATCATGGCCTGTTCAGGGAGCTGATGCAGGATTCCAGGAAGCTTGCATTTGACCTGTCAAGCATATTCTCCAGGTCTGAGAACATCGTACAGAAGGGGCACAACGCTGACCATTTGCACATCCCACAGGTGAACATGGCCCTTATCTTCGACCTTGACAGGTATAGGCCTGTCTTCCTCAGGCCGCTGGACGGTTCAGTCAGGGGCGTCAAGTCGTTAAGAAAGGTGCTTGAGGAGGTTGACTTCAATGGCATCCTTATGCCTGACTGGTGGTTTAAAGGCACCAAAATTTTAATTACAGCCTATCCTAAGGTCAGAAAGGCACTTCCTGCAAGCACGGGGACGCAACCGCTCTTATATCAAATTACATCATCTCACGGCTGGAGCATGTGTAATTTACTGCTTCTCTCAAACTCCTAACTCGCCTTTAATGCCATATAACAGGACATCCTTAACGTTGATTGCAGCTATTTTTCCCTCGTTTACCCTCTTTCCGTTGTATATCAGCATACCCTTTTTCAGGTTGAATTTGTTTAGGAGATATTCAAGGCTCCTAGCATCTCTGAAATTCTCCGATAACTTGATCTCCACTGGAATTATGTCCCTGCCATCGCCTATAAGGCCGTCAACCTCCTTATCGCCCTCCCTCCAGTACCTGCTTATGTTGAGCCTCGATATCATGAGCGTTTCAAGCACCTTCCCCCTTTCCAGTGATGGCCTGTAGGCAAGGGCAAGCGATACATCGTATGGATAAACCTTCCTCAGCTTTCTGGATTCCGATAGTTTGGATGGCCTGTAGTTCTTTACTATTCTGATCAGTTTTGAAAACTCCAGCATGTATATGTGCCTTTCAACTTCCTGCTTTCTTCTTGTAAGCGTCCTTGAAAGGGAATCAACGTTCAGTATCATGCCCGGCTCGGAAAAGAAGATTTCAACCATTGAATTGAGGAGATTCACGTCTGCATCATTGAATTCAGCTGTAAGGTCAAGTCCAATTATCCTTGACACAACGCTTTCCCTCAGGTATTCATTTATCATCCTCTGGTCATCGATGCTGACAAGTTCAGGGAAGGGCTTCCCCGTGTAATGGTCGATCTCCAGTGAGATTTCCCCCTCATAGAGCTTTACGTTTTTTACATCGATTCCGCGCTTCAGTGAAAAATATTCAGTCAGCGAAAGGACAGGGACTTCAATCATAAAGTGCCTTCCCACCAGATCGTCCATTGCCATCCTTTCAAGCTGCAGCGAAGCTGACCCTGAAAGCACAAAGTGGAGGTTTGGGAAGGCATCATACAGCATTTTGATCTGCTCCCCCCAGTTCCTCAGCTTCTGTATCTCATCCAGGAACACGTACATTCCCTCGGTTTTCCAGTTAACCCCCATAATCATCTGGCAGGTGTCAAGGATAGTTACGATGTCAGGTCTCTCATAATCCATCGTAAAATAAACTATGTTCTGCGCCCTGATGCCCATTTTTAGAAGCTCATCAATCATCTGGTACATAATCGTGGATTTTCCAACCCTCCTCAATCCGGTCAGGATTACGGCCTGCCTGTATTTTCCAACCAGCCTTAGAGCTTCTGTAAATATATCCCTCCTGAATTCTTTGGCAAGCTCCTTTTTTACCCTACCAGAGAGCCACCACTCATTCAGCAGGCGCAGCGCCTCCCCTGTGTCCATGTTAGCCCATATTGGGAACGAATATTTAAGTTATTCGTCCAAATCGGGAACGATTAATTGGTCAGGCTTCCACAAAATAAGCCTCCGACGTTCCAGATTCTCTCTGGTCCCAAGCATTTTTGCTAGGAATTCAAGCTAGCTGCTGTAATTTCCCGGCGTCAGCGAATGACGGTTGCCTATCGGTCGCTTAAGGATGTCATGAGTTTGGTTAGTGTCATATTGAATTGTGTGTCTGTAATTTTTGATGCGCGGTCACATGAATGTACATGAACATCATTCAGTGTAATATCTTAATAGAAGAAGATAAGCCATGGAGGGACAAATAGAGCCCCGTTCTCCCGTAACAATGCATAATAGAAAGCCAGGTACAGAATGAAAACTATCAGGAAGAGGTTAGCGGTGTCGCTGGCCATTGTTGGTCGATAACGGAAGAAGAGAAGGGCTACTGCAAGCCAGAATAGGAAATCGACTACAAGGGCCCACGGGACTACCACGTTCTGGATTCGAATGATGCGGATCGCGCTCGCCGTATGATATACATAGTTGAACGGCAGTCCCACGCCCACCGTGGAGCCCGTCCCTGGATAATCAAGTGGCCCTAAGTTCACGATGGTCGTTATGACCGGAATAATTATGAAAACTGCGGAATAGGCCAGAAGTATCGATTTCAAAAAGTGAACGGCTGAGCGCCTCCATTGAGGACGACCGGCATTAGAAACATCACGAAGGCTCAAGGCATCTCATCACCGTTTCTGAGTGGGTTGGAAGGTCTCATAATGCCTTCCGAAGCGCATAATTTACCCCTATGATTCCCACGGATCAGATCGATGTGCGCCATCTGGCGATATTATAATGTCCCTTTATAAAAAGGCTCTTAACAGTGGTGATAACAGGTTTTATCATGGTGACCACCTCTAATTTGATGACTGCCTAGGTATCGCCATCATTGGGAACCGCTTCCCCAGTAAGGGTGTTATTGGCGGAAATGATCAGCTGCACTTGGGCAAGGTGGAGAGATTAGAGGCTTAAGCGTGCACAGTCAGTTCAGGATCGTCTAGCATGGTGACTGCATGAAGCTCTGGCAGGGTTCAGGTGATCAGCGGGTGATGTGGGTCAGGGTTGCACGCCTGACGGGCGGCCGAACTACAGCAATTGTTTGTGAAAGCTGCATGCTTGCTTAACCAAAGTTTTAAATATTTGTATTAGCTATACCTCTATGGGAAAAAGGAGGCCGATTGGATACACGGTCGACTCACTTGTTCTTATTAAAAGGGTAAGATGTGTATATAAAAACTGGGATGCCCTAGAGCGATCCGGGGTTGGCGGCCACATAAAGAATTTCAAGGGTGTATTGTTAGGAGGAATAGAACCTTGGCCATAAATGCCGGTGATACCGCATGGGTTCTTGCGGCCACGGCGCTGGTCATGATAATGACTCCGGCTCTCGGTTTCTTCTATGGGGGCCTGGTCAGAAGAAAGAACTTGGTCTCCACTATAATTCAGACCTTGACTATATTTTCTGTGGTGAGCCTGATATGGGCGTTCTGGGCCTATTCCTTATCGTTCAGCCCGTCCGTGGACGGCCTAATAGGCAATCTCTCCAATGCTTTTATGATGGGTGTAGGGGCGCAACCGAATCCCGCATACTCCGGTGTCATCCCCGCCCTCCTTTTCTTCGCCTTCCAGCTCAAGTTCGCCGGCATAACGCCCGCGCTCATGATAGGCGCCTTCGCTGAGAGGATTTCATTCAAGGCGCTGCTGATCTTTATCGTCCTCTGGACCACGCTGATCTATTCGCCCGTAGCTAATTGGGTCTGGGGCCAGACCGGCTGGCTTCATAGTTTGGGCGTCATCGACTTCGCCGGCGGGCTCGTGGTGCATCTGACAGCCGGTGTTTCGGCCGTGGCCGCCGCCATCGTGCTTGGCAGGAGGAGTGGGATCGACAAAAAAAGGGAGATCAGGCCGAATAATATACCGTTCGTAATATTGGGTGCTGCAATCCTGTGGTTCGGGTGGTTCGGATTCAATGGGGGGAGCGCCTTGGCCGCCGATGACATCGCCGTGCAGGCTATAGTGAATACCAACATGGCTGCGGCCGCGGCAGCGGTAAGTTGGATGCTTATGGACTGGTGGAGAAGGGGCAAGCCTTCGGCTGTCGGCATAGCCGTCGGCGCCGTGGCGGGCCTTGTAGCCATTACCCCGGCGGCCGGCTACGTGACCACTATGGCGGCCATCGTAATAGGATTGGTTGGCGGTACCATCAGCAATACGGTGGCCAACTGGTATGCACTTAGGGCCAAGCTGGATGACTCGTTGGATGTTTTCGCTGCCCATGGGGCGGGGAGCATATGGGGTGTACTGGCCACGGGGATCTTTGCCACGACAATGGTCAACCCAAACGGGCCTAACGGCCTATTCTACGGCAATCCCCATCAGTTCCTGCTGCAGGCGTTTGGATTATTGGTGGTTGGAACATTTTCTTTCGCGGGCGCGTATGCCCTTCTCAGGTTAACCAATTTGATCACGCCATTAAGGGTGACCCCTGAGGAGGAGGCGGAGGGATTGGACATCACTCAGCACGGTGAGGAGAGCTACGAGTGAAATCTTCTCGCGTGCCTTAGCATAAGAGGATGTTATCTAGAGTTAGATCAACACTGAAGTCATATACAGGTATACTGCATCATATGAGTCTATCCCGTTAATATACCATGCTGGTTTCTTAGATACGGAGACCATAAATTTAGAAGCACACTCCTTTAGGCATCATCCAGGTCGGGTTAAATCGTCAGGCTGGCGAGGGTCCATGTCGTTGGCTGATTTAGCGGAATGGTTAATTAATTATAGGGAAAGGCTGTATATTATGGGCGCCATTGAAGAACTGGACGCTATACTCAGGGACCCAGCAAGGAAGCTGGTGGTATCAGCCGATTACGTGGACCTTACTTCAGGTGGGCGTAATGAGCTGTACATCATGCTGATAGAGGAGGCTGGTGGGGCCGCCGGTGGGAGGGCCGGCGGGTTTGGCGGCCGTTCTATCCGAAGGGTGTATCATTTCATATGTGGCGGCCATTCCTGTAAGAAGCTGCTGGAAACGGAGTCAGATGTACGCATCTCGAACGTGGATATTCCAGCGGGGATAGCAAGGCTGCCAGCGGTGCTGCTCGATGGATCGCAGGGTATGATTTACGGGGTGGTGGACCCCGACGCTGTAAAGGGGCTCAATGAATCGCTGATGGAGGGGCGGTGACGCGGCTTCGTTCAGGCAGGCGCCCGCCCATGCCGCGTATCATGCGTTGACCCTAGCTTTGGAAACGGATAAATAGTAATGGGGGCAATAAAAGTAAATGGATGAAAACGAGAAGAAATATGGAAGGCTGCTCGTGTACTCCGTGCTCTTCATCGTTCTGATCATAGGCATCGGCGCCGGCCTCTACTATGTGCTATTTGCCCTGAGGGTGGTTTCTATTACTTCATCAACCATCATAAAGCTGGTCGTGGCTGCGGCGCTCGGTATTGTCGCAATAACCTTCCTGGGCAGGGAAATCGGCTCGGTATCCACAAAGATACTCGGGAAGAAACACGGCAATACGGTGGTGGTGATTTACAGGTTCGTTGCCTACATAACGCTGGCGCTGATCCTCCTAGCCATAGTCGGCATGAACGGGACCGAACTCCTTGCCGGTGGCACCTTCGCAGGCCTTGTGCTAGGGCTGGCAGGGCAGACCGTCCTTTCAAACATCATGGCTGGGATCATGATAATACTGGTCAGGCCATATGAAGTGAGCGACCGGGTCACCTTTACCGAGTGGCAGTTCGGGATGATCGCCCCCGTATACCCTCCCAAGTTTTACTCCCATGAGTACATAATACCCGGATATAGCGGGACCGTTAAGGATATCGGGCTTACGTATACGACCATACAGCTGGACGATTCGCCGCTCATGAAGATCCCTAACAGCCTGATGATTCAGGCCGCAATAGTTTCACACGATCTCAAGGAACGATGGGTGAGGACCAAATACGAAATACCTGCGGCGCTGGATCCCGATAGGGTGCTCGCCGCCGTGAGCGAAGTCGTGAGGAAAAACGAGTGGGTGACGCAGCCCGAATCTGTGCGCGTGACCATCAACGCGGCGACGTCATCTATATATGTAATAGCCGTCGATGCTATGTGCAAGGGCAATTACGAAGAGCCGCCCAGAAGTTCACTGCTGCTTGACATCATGAAGGCGGTCAGGGATATTCAGAAGGAAGGAAGATGAATAAGGGGGGGCGCCAGCGAGCGCCTGCCGCCAAACCGGACCATAATGCCAGAACGGGCTTCAGGCCGGATCGCACCGACGGAGGACCACCCCCATCTGCAGGCGGCTACAACGCTGCTGGGTTAGGAGCCGGTGCCAAAGGGGCTGAAGCGGCCGCACATCCACTCAAATAAATGCGTTTGCAAGCGCACGGGGGGCCAACGGTGGCCGGCCGCCAGTTTCTATCCGTTTAAGTTAAGGTAGTCCTTGATAATAGCGTCCCTTATGGCATATCTCCCCTGGTGAAGGACGACCAGGCCATATTTGATAAGCTCTCGAAGGTAGCCTGGAAGGCGGGAAAATCTAGTACATACCAGTCTGGAAGTGGCTTTTGGACGAATCTGCCGGGCTATAGCCGAAGCCTCACTGAATTTCCCAAAATACAATCGTGAAATTGGGCACCGGGGCAAAGCCCTTCACTGAAGAAATTCTGCAAGCGGGACTAAATGTATTTCCTTTCCAGATTTCTTTATTGTACCTATTTCCTCCCAAGTCACGAGGGTGAGGTCGTCAATCCCCAGCTCATTCGACGCGCCAACGAGCCTGTCCAGGTGGTCCGGATCACTCTTGTATGAAACCTCAATCAGCCGCCCGTTTCCACGATCACCGGCCACAAAATCAACTTCAAACCCCTTCCCTGTCATGTAGTAGTGTATTTTATCGCCGTGCTTCCTGTAAAGCTGCAAAAATACCGCATTCTCCATGAGGTTTCCTATTCCCATTTTAGTTATGACGTTGGGTATTCCTAGGTCTAGGGAATAGACCTTTTTGGGCGAAAAAAGCATCTTCTTCCTCGATAAAGTGTACAGCTCAACATCAAGGAAGAGGAAGGAATCGCGCATCATGTTATAGTATTTCCATAGAGTCCTCTTTGATGCATTTATGCCCATCGTCCTGAAAACGTTGTGAATTCCGGTAATCGATATTTTGTTTGAAGCGTTTGAAAGTATGTGGTACAGCATCTGTTTTGCTATTTCATTTTCCCTTATTCCGTGCATTTCCACAAGATCCCTATAGAACGTCGTTTCAAGGATTGTGGTGAGCTTCTCTATCTTATCGTATTCGCTTTTCAGGAAAATGACTTCCGGATACCCGCCGTACTGCAGGTATTCGCTAATGTATGCCATTATTTTTCCGGCTGAAGTGTAGGTCCCGTCGGGGATCACCCCCTTTGCCCGCAGAAATTCCTTGAAGGTGAATGGAAGAACGGTTCTTGAAACATACCTGCCCCTCAGTTCCCTTGAAATGTTTTTCAGGAGAAGTTCTGAAGATGAGCCGGTTATGAAAATCCTGTACCCTTCGTCATGGAGCGTCCTGAGCCAGGCTTGATAATCCCTTAAACCGTGTACTTCATCGATGAACAAGTAAATGCTTCCGTCCGGATTATAAATTTCTATGTGCTTTTTGATTATGTCTCTCATGGTATATTTCCTGAAAATCACGTTATCGAAGTTAACGTACAATAGGTTTTCCCTTTTAATACCCTGGCCAAGAAATTCCTTGATGGTCTGGAACATAAAGTACGTCTTTCCTGCCCTCCTTGGTCCGGTTATGGCTACTATATCCTTTGTATCGGGAATGGACACATCCCTGGTTATTAGATCGGGGAGCGGCTTTGAATTGAATATAATAAGCTCCTCCTTCAGTTCATCGTTTACCATATGCATGTACAGTAAACATTGGCTTATAAATAAATGTTTACTTCAGATTTTATTATTTCCTTCAGGCAGTTAAGGCAATGCATAGCCGGCCACGCGCTTTATGCAATATAAAAATTGTTGGCAAATCAATCATAAAGGTCAAGAACCAAAATCATGACAGAGGTTAATCCCGGTTGCATGTCCTCTCGACAAACAGCTTTCGTGAATAAGGCAGATTTTTTATTGCATTTAGCCGATCGTCTTTGGATATCTACAGCGCCCCACTGGAATACAGATGGAACGTCACTGGGCGATCTCTATATCCCAGCTTAGATAAAGACGGATGGATGGCGCTGATCCTTCCTTCCCTTGCACGCTGTGCCACTATACAGAACGTCTCCGGACCATCCGACGCCTTGATCAGCAGCTTTGCAACGCTGATCTCCTTCCCCTTCCACCCATCGGTTTCCCTACAAAACATGCCGCTGAGGATCCCCGCATTTGTCTTGTTCATAAACATCTTCTATAATGTACTTAACCGTAGCGGCGCAAGCCAAACGTCTTCAGGTATTCTGATGGGCCATATACGTCCTCGATGTTGACCATGATGACATATGTGAAGGAGGTTTAAAATGAGGGGCCCGGCGGGTGGATCGCGCGTTATGTTAAGAGCCCGATGTAAGCATTCCGAAACGCGGTAATCATCCTAAAATCATGGGTTAGAATGCAGCGGGGATGGCATATATGGCTCACTCCTTGCTCAGAGGACTTCGGCCTATAATGGAAATGGTTTTTAAGGTTCGATAGGCCATGGAGAAAGGAGAAAAAATGCCAAGGACGACGCGGACGAAAATGAAGTCCTTCGGAAGTAGCATGAGGGTGGCTCACGATTCATCCAACTTCTACTCTAGAAGGATGTATGTTTCGGCCGATCGAACGGAAGTGAACGAGATCAGGGAAAATCCGGTTAAAGGGGATGTCGTCGACAGGATCTTTTGCAGGTCAAGCGAGCACATGGCGGAATTACCCGATGATTGCATCCATCTGATGGTTACTTCACCGCCCTATAACGTCGGAAAGGATTATGATCAGGACCTTTCCCTGGTGGAATACAGGAGGCTGTTAAATGACGTTTTCAGGGAAGTTTATCGTGTCCTGGTGGTCGGCGGCAGGGCGTGCATCAACATCGCCAATCTCGGAAGAAAGCCGTATATCCCGCTTCACAGCTTCATAATCGAGGACATATTGAAACTGGGATTTTTCATGCGCGGCGAAATAATCTGGGATAAGGGCTCAAGCGCTGGCACGTCGATGGCGTGGGGGAGCTGGTTATCCGCTGTAAACCCCACCCTCAGGGATACGCACGAGTACATCCTGGTATTCTCAAAGGGGAACAGCGGCCGGTTAAGGGCAGGGGGCAAAAGGAGCACGATCACGAAGGAAGAATTCATGGAGTTCACAAAGAGCGTCTGGAGATTTCCGGCCGAACAGGCAAGGGCGGTGAATCATCCGGCGCCCTTCCCAGTTGAGCTGCCGGAAAGGCTGATCAAGCTCTATACGTTCGAGGGGGATGTCGTATTGGACCCATTCATGGGCTCCGGCACGACCGCCGTCGCCGCCCTGATAAATAAGAGGCACTTTATAGGCTACGACATCAATGAAAAATATTGCCGGATAGCGGAGAAGCGGATAAAGGAAATAACTGGCCAGGGAAAGCTCGTCCTCAATCCCTGATTTGTCAGCTCATTATAAGAATCATCATTGGTCAGTTTTTTCTGCCTGTCAATAGGATATAGGGGAGGGTATTGTGCTGTTTGCACCCTCACGCTCGCAAATATGAAATGCCTAATTTTGGTCGATAATCATGTGACACGGGGGGGGAGCCAAAATTTGGTACGACAAGCGTATAAATGGGTCTCAGGAATCGCATAATGGTAACCATAAATTGAAAAGATATGACGCAATCTTTTTGGGAGGCGGAGGTGCGGCCTACCCAGGCGCGTTCTATCTTGCAAGCCACGGCAAAAAGGTCCTGATGATGGACCCCAAGGGGGTCCTGGGAGGCAACTGCCTTTACGAGGGATGCATCCCCAGCAAGGTTCTATTCGAGGTCGCTAAGATAAGGAGAAGGGAGCAGGCCTTCTTTGAGAAGGGCGTCAAGCTCACGGTCAATACCCCATCGTACGGGGACATAGTCAGGTACAAGGATTACATCCAGAACAGGAGGTTCAGGATGCACGATGAAGAGATCAGGATGCACGATGAAAACTTGACGTTCGTTAAGGCCAGCGGCATCATGAAGGACCCCCACACGGTCACGGTGAATGGAAAGGAGGATGTTCAGGGCGAATACATAGTAATTTCCACCGGTTCCAAGCCTCATATGCCGAACATCCCGGGAAAGGAGAACACGATAACCTCCCACGACCTGCTCAAACCGGGAACGGCGATACAGGACCTGCCGCACGGCCTCATTATAATAGGCGGGGGGTACGTTGGATGCGAATTTGCAGGGATATTCTCCAGCCTTGGCACTAACGTCACGCTGCTGGACATGATGGATAGGATCCTTCCGAACGCAGGAAAGGACGCTATCGGCCTGCTTGAAAGGAGATTAACCGAAAGGGGAGTGAGCCTGAAGCTGGGAAGGAGGATCATGGAAATACAGAAGGACGGGGAAAGGAGGAGGGTCATAACCGATAACGGCTCATTTGAAGCGGATCACGTGGTTATGGCCACGGGAAGGGTCCCCAACCTGGACGGATTGGAGAATATGAACTTAGAAAGGGGCAAGCTTGGCGAACTGATAACTGATGAATTCATGAACGTTCCGAAATACGAGAACATCTATGCCACGGGCGATGTAAACGGCAAATCCATGCTATTCCATGCGGCGGTCCTTATGAGCCGCATAGCTGCGATCAACATCCTGGGAAACAGGAGGATGGAGAAGTTCGATCCATCGAAGGTCCCGTCGGCCATTTACACCGACCCCCAGATAGGCTCCGTTGGGATATCGCCGGTGAACGCTTCAGATGGCCACATCGTAAAGAGGTACGACCTTTCCATGGACTCAAGGGATCAGATAGAGGGCATGGATGAGGGTTTCATAGACTTGGTGGCGGAGAAGGGATCGGGAAGGATAGTAGGGGCTGAGGTGGTGGGCAACGACGCCGATTTTCTAATAGGTTACATAGCACAGGCGGTAAGCGCAGGGCTTACCCTTGGAGACCTGAGCCGGATAGCGGCACCCCACCCCACTTCACTTGAGGCCGTAAGCAGCCTTTCCAGAAGCATGCTGGACTCAATGTGATGGAATCCATGTAGCCTTCCTTACAGGCCTTCGAAGGGAATGGCCACTCGGACGGTTAACGTTGAAAACAGGCCGGATAGCAGATCCCCGGCCCTCCGAGGGGTATGTTCTTATTAAACTACTAAATCGAATATATGAAGCCTCCTTAAATAGCCGGTTAAGGACGCTTGATCAGGCGTATAACGAAATGTATGTATAAACATTCTATGTAAAAATATAAAAATAAAAAAAATGGAATAGTTCCTAACTTAACTTAAGGAATTATATGGGGGTGTGACCGGGGAGTATATCATGGAGCCATTTGAAGCTTCGTGGTATATTACTATATTGCCATTTCCTACGTTTGTATAGAGCGTGTGAATTACAGTGGATACGTTTGCTGGAACCTTCGATGACAGTTGAAGCGTTATTCCGCCGTTGGCTATGGTTGCATAATATGGGGTAGCCTGAAGCGTTTTGTTGACTATCCAGTTGTTTACGGCCTGGTCCAACAGGGGCCCGAAGGTAAGGGTCATCCCGCCGTAGGTGTTTTCTGGTGCAAATGCAGTGGCATTGGTTTCACAGTAGAGGAACATGACATTTGACTGGGCAGCGGCCTGCGCAACGCCTTCCGTGATACCATCACCGCTGCAGAACAGGACATCGGCTCCCTGTGAAGCAGCAGCCGTACCCGCAGAAAGCGCTCCGGCTGGATCATCGAAATTCCCTATGAAGGTCGTGATTACGCTGACGTTCTTGTTGAAATTGCTGTTTATATACGCAACGCCAAGCTGGAATCCCATGGTCATCCACGTTATTTCGCTTACATCCTCTCCTCCTATTATGGCAACCTTCCCAGTATGCGTCAGCAGCGCCGCTGTTGCGCCCATTATGAATCCCAGCTGGCCGGCGTCTTCGATGACGGTCTGGACACCGGGCGCTGATTGATAGCCGCCTATGTTAAGGAACGCTGTATTGGGGAATTGAGGGGCCAGATTTATTGAAACTGGAGTGAACTGGAAGCCATCACCTATCACTATATTGTACCCTTCGCTGGCATACGTCTGCATGGCCGGCTGTATCTCTTCAGACGTATAGAGGCCCTCGGACACTGAGAGCGTTACGTTATAACCGGCAGCCTCCAGCTCCTGAACCAGGGCCTGCGCGCTGCTGTAACCCGCCTGGTTCCACGACAGATCGTTGCTGACCCCGGCCAGCATCAGGGCTATCTTGATGGTCCCCTTTGATGGGGGCGGTGTAGGCGTTACCTTGTTGGAAGTTGATGCATAATAGTAATATCCACCAACACCTGCAATGACGATGATCACTATAATTATCGCTACAGTTACTACTTTTGAAATCGATTTGAGTCCTTTTGTCATTTCAATTGACATAAATTTTGATAATATATATATATTTCGTTTTGCGTTTTTGCCTTTTTTTAAAGCTTTTGGCGCATTTTATATGCAAATTTATGCAAAAAATCCGACCAGGGCTCTAGTACATTCCTGTTGCCCCCCTTGTGCAGCGACTGATTTCCTTAATGCGAGCTCTTGCTAGCCGCCAGTTACATCAACATGCCTGAATGATCCGCCTAAAACCCTGTGTAAACGTGCCGGCTTGTACCTGAGCTCCGGCGGTCAAGGCATTGCAGAACCTTTGTCGGGTCCATCGGAAGTTCGCCGCAGCTGACGCCAACGGCGTTTCTTATGGCGTTAGATACGGAAGATGCTACCGGTACGATCGGTATCTCCCCCACCCCCTTTGCCCCGTACGGCCCAAGCTCCTCCCTTGTATCTGCAAAATGGACGCCTATCGGGGGTACATCCTGCGTCGTAGGTACGATATATGTGGTGTAGTTGACGTTGAGCGGCCTTGCGGCATCGTCGTATCTGTAATCTTCGTGAAGCGCGTAACCCAAGCCCTGTATTATGCCCCCCTCGCACTGGGTCATGGCGATCAGGGGGTTAATTACGGTGCCTATGTCAACGTAGAAGTCGACCCCCTTTACGGTCACAGCGCCAGTCAGCAGGTTGACCTCCACTGTTGAAAGCATCGCTGCGTACCCATTGACCACCTTGGGCGCTTCGTGCATGCCTTCGATTGGCCTTTCAACCCTGGGCATCTTGAACGTGCCGGTGAATTTAGTAGGATGGCCATTGGATATAGCCCTTGAGGCGGCCTCGAATATGGTTATTTCTCTGCCGTCCTCTGACCTGAACGCCCCGCCATGATATCCGATCCTGTCGTAAGTGGTTTCCAATGCCTCCGCGGCTTCAGCGCCAAGGGATGATATCGCACTATCGCAGGCAAGCAACAGCGCATTCCCTCCGGTGAAGGTGCTCCTCGAAGCGTTGGATGACCCCGTATCTGGATCGTATTCAGAGTCCGCGTGAATGACGTTTATGGATTCCACTGGAAGCTCCAGCTTCTGGGCCACGATCTGGGCGTGCCCGGTGTTGATTCCCTGCCCATAATCCGCGTTGGAAAAATATATGCGGACGTGCCCATCCGGCAGCACCTCAATGGCCGCGGTGGACAGGTCATCGACGGGCCCGTAGCCCACGCCCTTTACCGCGAACGAAAGGCCCACCCCATTCCTTATCCAGGGAAGCGGTGACCGCGCCTCAAGGCCGCGAAGCGGAGAGCTCCTCGCCATTTCGAGTACAAGCCTCGCGCCTTTCATGCCCCTCTCGGTGGCCCCCAGGGGGCCCACTTCACCATCGTTTAAGAGGTTCTTTAGCCTGAATTCAATCGGATCCATGTCAAGCGCTATAGCGAGCTCATCGACCATGCTTTCAAGGGCGAAGTTTCCCTGCGGAGCTCCGAACCCCCTGAAGGCCGAAGCCATGCCGTTGTTCGTATAGATCAGGTATCCGTCCACGCTTATATTTGGTATCCTGTACTTGCCGTTTATCGTTTCCATGGTTACGTCCAGTATGTTAGGCCCATAGGTCTGATATGCGCCGGTATCCAGATAGATATGCGCTTCACTGGCAAGCATCCTGCCTTCCCTATCCACCCCCATCCTTAACGAAATCCTGGATGCGTGCCTGTGGTAGCCAGCAGCCCCTGATTCCTCCCTTGATAATACCAGTTTCACCGGTTTCCTGGACTTGAACGCCAGCAGCGCCAGGTATATCTGTATGGTTATTTCGTCCTTTCCACCGAAAGCGCCCCCCTCAGGATAGTTGACCACCCTCACCATTTTCTCGCTGATCCCCAAGGTTCTTGCCACCTGTCTCCTGTCCCAGTATGCCCCCTGTCCGCTGCAGAATAGGTTTATGATGCCCTTTTCGTCGACGTAGGCCATCCCAGCCTCCGTTTCAAGGAACATGTGCTTTTGCATGGATGTCCTGTACTCCCTTTCCAGGACGAAGGGGGCCCGGCTCAGCGCCCCCATGGGATCGCCCCTCTTGACGGTCAAATGCCTGGCTACATTGCCTGAATCATGTACCTTCTGATGCCCTTCGCTCAGCGCATCATCGATAGACCTGACCGGAGGCAGAGCCCGGTACCTGATCCTGATGTGCCCTTTGGCTTCGTTCGCCAGCTCCTCGGTGTCCGCAGCGATGAGCGCTATTGGTTCACCAAAGTACTTGACCCTGTCCTGTACAAGGACAGGGGCCTCGGTTACCAGGCCTCCATAGGCATTGATACCGTCTATATCCCTGTAAGTGAGGACGGCCCTCACTCCCGGCAGGCTTCTGGCTGATGAAACATCCAGCGATTCGATTACGGCATGAGCCACGCTGCTCCTGAAGACGGCGCCGTACAGCATATCGTCCATCCTCATATCGGTGAAGTATCTAAGGCTCCCGGTGACCTTTTCATTTAAATCGATCCTGCTAACGGATGTATTAAGCGTGCTAAACTGAAGCCCGCTCGCCATGACTGGCATCTTCTGTTACGGCTAATTAACCATATCTGCGCCGTCAGTCGACTATGCAGGGGGGTGTGCTTAGGGGTAACGTTTTCATGGTTTCATTCGGCTGTAGAGCGTTGCATATGTGCACAAAGGGCTATTTGTAAAACGCTCAGGGCGGCCTGTGTGCATTATAGATGTTGGAATAGCGAGGCAAGCCGCTGCCAAAAATAGAATTAGATTATGATAAACTGCATGGTTGCAAGCGCTCTATTTTAAAATGTTGACAAAGTTTTTTATCTGGGGTTATAATTGTATTTTCATGGACCACTATCTGGCGAACATCTCAGAGGTTAAAAAGGAACCTGTGCCGGTAAACGGGGAAAAGGGGGCTTATATTCAATGGCTTATAACCAAGAAAAATGGCGCGCATTACGCTGTAAGAAGGTTCACCCTGGAGCCCAATGGAGTCATACCCATGCATACGCACAATTACCAGGAAACGATGATCATAACCAATGGCAGATGTAGGGTATGCGTTGGTGATCGGGCTTACGAATTAAATGAAAACGACTATATATTTATAGACGGCCAGGTAAAACACGCGATAGTAAATCATGAAGAGATATTGGAGTTCTTCTGTATAATCGATTATGCGGATGACATGAGCATACAGGTAATCAAGGAAGAGTGCGCATAAGCTATTTTTAATTGGTCGGTTTTCCGGATTTTAGGAAACCCAGCGTTTAAGATTCGGGGATAGGCCATCAATCGGTAATATGGCTAGACCTGATCTGTTGCCGGTAACGGCCAGTTCTTTCGACTGTAAAATGGCGGAGGCATTCCAAGGATGCCGGTGCTGACCGTATTCATAGCGGGGCTGCACGTTATCTTCGCGATAGCGTGGCTAGGCTCGGCCCTGTTCTTTGCGGTGGTCCTTGGCCCGATGTTTAGGGAGCTGTCAGTACAAACAAGAAATGAATTTATGATCAAATTTCTGCCTAAGGTCGAAAGGTTTGAAATGATAGTTTCCACGCTGACGATAGCCTTCGGTATCATCCTGGCCTTCCTCATAAGCGCCTTCAACCCGTTCATCATCACCGGCATGTCCTTCGGAATCTTCGCCTATCTGATAGGCCTGTTACTCATGACGCCGCTTGCCAGGGAGATGATGAACCTGATGACCGTCCGCCGCGATGAAAACAGCCTTAAGGAGCTCATTAGGGTGAACAGAAGGTTCGGTCAGGCATCGATGATAGAGCTCGTCTTTATGCTGCTGGCATTTGCTACGATGGTGACTTCAGCGTTCATCTGATCGCAAAGGGCCATGGATCCCCTGGGATTCGCGGCACCGTGCGCCCCTTCCCGGCCGCTCGCCTGGCCCTTTAGCGGCCGTCAGCGCCTGTCATCCAGGTCTTCATCCTCTTCCCATGGGTCATTGTCGGCCGCCATCCCCATGGCCTCAGTAAAGGCCCCGGCGATGGTCTCAAACACCCTCAGCTTCACCTCCCCCGTTAGGCCGGGGATCTGCTTATCGATCTCCTTCCACATCGTGCTGAACACCGAAACAAAATCCTTAACGTCATTTTCGTGTGGCATATCCTCCTTTGTCATAAAACTATCGCCAGTTTGGCATCTTCACCAATATAATAACCTGTTGGCATGAGTTCATCGGTCCGATGCTCCTGCCTACCGTGCCGCCTTCTGATGCCATCACCCCTATTGTGCAGCGCCTTCACAGCCCTTAAAATTTGGCGCAAGCGCTTTTCTACTGCTATCATTGCAACGCTTGAGGTTGGGATATGGTGCCACCTTAATCATGCATAGCTTCGTCAGCTTGCTTGGTGATGGTTCCCAACGGCATCCATATGCTTGTGGCCAATGATGGCCGTTTATACTATGAGGTCGTTGTCATCCTGGCCCATGCAGCACCGCCGTCGTGCGGCGTGGCGGGACAAACCTACCAACTGCCAATTGAACACATCGTCAACATGCGTGAACCGCGGCCCAAGGTTTAATAAATGCCTGAAGGGAGCTGGTGCATGTACATCTGGTATTATTTTGTTATATCTCTGGCCGTCATTGTGGTCATAGCATTTGCGCTTTCCCTCAGGGGCCGCGGGGCCTGGCTCAAATGCCCCGAGTGTGGGGAAATCTTCAGGGCCCCAACAATGGACGAGAAAAATATCGGCGTTGGCTGGACGTTCGCCGGCACGGGCGTCGTCAGGTGCCCAAAGTGCGGCACTAAAAGGCCCCGGCGCGATTACGAGAAGGTTGCGCCTCCCGCGCGATCAGAACAAAAGGATAATATGGCGTAAAGGTTTCTCCAACTTTTCGGGTCAGTGCAGCTGAACTTTTTTTGAGCTGACCGGCCATTGGGAAATTACAGTCGAATAAACGTCTGTGACGTTACGCAGCTGATATGTTAGCACGAGTCAGCCAGATACAGCCAATAAGCCGCACGGATTTGAGCTTTGGACGGGCAAAAGAGAGCCATTTAGGATGACATATTTGAAGTGCAAGGATCGCATTCACTCATTATTTGCTAGACCGCCTTTTGTCAGCCGACTATATCATACATAATGGCAAGAAATGGGAGCTGTATCTGGAGGAGAACGGCCATGCTTCTCTACATTCCGAATATCTACCCAAATGATGCATCTTTTCCTTACATCATGGTTTTTAATGTGACTCACATCCCTTGCGCTGTAATAGCGGCTCATATTTCGTTTTATGGGGGTATCTCCAGAAAGGATGACGGTGACGCTTTTTATTGTACGACATCGGTCCTTCGATTAATGGATGGGGAGAAGCTCAGGCGAAGAAAGGTTTATATTAGGTAGTACCTAACCGAGTTAGGTAAAGGCAAATGAATATAAAGATGAGCAAAAGGGAATATGAGTGTGTCGAATCGGTTCGCTCCCTTTCATCTGGCGGGTGGCCTGCCAGGGTTAAGGACATAGCAACCATGATGAAGGTGAGGCCGCCAACGGCGCTAGGCTTTCTCGACAGGCTGGTGGAGATGTCGCTTATCGAAAAGGGGCCCATCGGTTACAGGCTTTCCCAGTACGGGGTTGCGTACATAAACCAGGTTACAAGGGCTCACAGGCTCTTTGAGACCCTTCTTTCCAACGCCGGCATACCCCTTGATGAAGCGTGCAGGGCATCGTCATCCATAGCGATAGAGGGGGATATAGATGATGAAGCCATTAAAACGCTCAGCGGCAACCTGGGCCATCCCGGTATCTGCCCTCATGGTAACCCGATACCGGCCGATGACATGGGCGATGAACGTGCGCCGCCTC
>JAFLXO010000020.1 GCA_029786595.1 Nitrososphaerota archaeon
CAGGTCCCTGTAGAAGGCGGTGAGGGCGCTGTCCGGCTGGGTCCTTATGTGGGATTTGGCGCACTCAGTAACTATCCACCTGAGGTACCTGCTGCCCTGCTTGGTTATCCTACCGTGGTACGTCACCCCTCCCGAGCTGTGCGTGGACGGGGTCAGCCCTGCATAGGAGCAGAGGTGGTGCGAATCGGCGAACCTGTTTATGTCCACGATCTCGCTGGATATCAGCAGTGCCGAATAGAAGCCTATGCCGGGGATGGACATGAGCAGCCTTGCTGACTCATCCTGTAAGGCTTCACGCCTTATCATGTTGGATACGCTTCTTATCTGCTCGTTCAGCGAGCTTATGACAGCCAAATATCCATCTATCCTGTAGTCAGTCGTTCAGCTTCCTCAGCTCCTCTATGAACTCCTTGGTAAACGGGCCGTGCTCGACCTCCACCCCGTTCATGAGGAGTATGGAGTGCACCTTGTTCTTGATGCGGGTCCTCGCCCTGACCAGGGACGCCCTGTACCTGACCATCTCCCTCAGGCCCAGCACCTCCCTCGACGGTATGTAGCATTCCGGGATATAACCGCCCCTGAGCAGGTTGGCGAGCACCCTGGCGTCCAGCCTGTCCGTCTTCACCCTTGCAGAGGCTATCGCCTTTGTCTTGATCGGGTTTGACAGAATTATATGGTTCCCCTGGGCCCTGGACAGGAGGTCGTAGACGTGGTACCAGGTGGATGAAGATTCCATCACTATATCGGACCCATCCCTGAGCATCTCGTCTTCGAAGAAGCTCAGTATCTCCCTATCCCCGTTCGGTATCCTTTTCTCCTTGAGCAATTTCCCGTTATCGTCGACCACTGCGGCCTGGATGTAGTTCTTGTGCAGATCCAATCCTACGAACATGTGCCTGATATCGTTTGAGTTTCGTTTATCTCTTTCGTTCACATATGATTAATTTAAAGAAAAGAGAAACCCCTAACGTTTCCATAATGTTTATATTTCATCTATCGACTAATTCTAGTAGTCAATAATATGGTTAGCCCACATTTACCTAAATTAAAACAAGCATATATTGATAATATAAAGACTTTCATAAAAAACCACTGGTCAATCTTATTAATTCTGATTTTGGGCTTGCTTCCTCTTACATGGTACAAAGCTTCGATCTTAGGTGGTGGCGATGAGGGGTTACCGCCGCCAATTAATATATTTAAGGATTTATTTTATCTATGGCAATATAATAATCCATGGCTTGGAGCGCCTATATCTTTTTATAACCCATCCAGTACGCCATCATCTCTTCTAATACCCTTTGCAATTTTTTGGTCCGGAATGTTGCGCATTGGCCTTTCGATAAGTATTGTACAAAAGTTATGGCTCTATACATTGTTTACATCATCTGGCCTATCTATGTATTATTTAGCAAAAGCGATGGGGATGCGGCACCAAATTGCGCTATTAATACCAGCATTATTCTATATGATAAACCCCTATTTTAGCTATGCAGTGACGAATAGTGGGCCATTTAACACAGGAATTATATTAACATATATTTCCGCACCACTCTTGCTGGCCTTAACGGTTCGTGGCCTAGAAAGCGGCAATTTAAGATATTCTCTATATATAGGTATAGCTTCTCTTGTTGCCGCGTCTACTTTTGTAACCCCACCCCGTTATATCGCAACGTGGATGCCTGCTGTATTTTACTTATTGTGCTGGTTTGCTGTTAAACATAAAAAAACCTACGCATTAAAATTTTCTTTTACCGCAATGATATCTACGCTGCTGGTTAATTTATATTGGCTGATAACTGTCCCTTCTGTGTTTAAGATTGCTAACAATGGGCTAAACGTAACAAACACCTTAAGTTTTCTTTATTCAATGACAAAAAATGCGATTCCTTTTAACAGTTTCAGATTATTAGGCGGATGGGCTTTTAACCAAGGGTGGGCTGGGTCAATGTATTATCCCTTTGCACCATTTTATAGTCAATTTTATATTGTTTTAATAGGTTTTTTTATAACAATTATAGCATTTAGTTCAATTTTATTTATAAAAAATGATAAAATTTTCTTCTTTGGTGTACTTGCTTTAATAGGAATATTCCTTGCTGACGGCCCAAATTCGCCTTTTGGGAGCGTATTTATGTGGTTATATTTGCATGTACCTTATTTTTATATTTTTAGGCAGCCACATGAACTTTTTATAGTGTTTACAGTAATAACCTACTCGGTCCTCCTTGGATTTACCGTAGAATTTATTGCACAAAAGGCGTTTCGGAAAAACGGCCATAAACTAGTGCATATATTTCTTATTATATTGATTTTTTTGATTGTACTAAACGGGTTCCCAGAAATTAACGGAGCAGTGATTCCCGGTTCTCCACGCGGTGGTACGGGGACTCTCGCTGGATTTCAGGTTAATTATCCTCCATACTGGATTGATGCAGCTAACTATTTAAGATCAATAGAAAATAACAGCTACAGAATATTATTAATGCCGCCCTCCCCACCTTATAATTGGGCAAATCCTAAGTACGGCTACAGCGGGCCTGATCCCGCCTATTTTTTAGTATCAACTGACTTCGCATCATTTACAACAACTAATATTGGTTATCCATATTCATATCAAATTTTAAATTCGCTTGACAACGCTACAATTGTAAATAATGATCAAGAATTGATTACAGCCTTACAGATAATGAACATAAAATATGTTTTGTTCAGGGGGGACGATTCAGCGTCCACAGACAATTCCTTCCCTGCTTCAGCGGCTTGGAATACAGCACTTAATGAAAGCAATCTATTCGTGCCTGTTAAACAGTTTGGCCCATTAACCATATACAGATTTAAATACTGGAAACCGATGGCTATTTATTATACTACAAATATTTTAGCTGAAAATTCTAGCGCTTCATTAATTATCCAAAGGTTGAGTAATTATAATACAACTAGCTATGCAATAATTCAAGCAGAAAATTATACAGGCATAGACGATAATTTACTTACTAATAACCAAATAACATACAGGGAGATAAATCCCACAGAATATATCATAAAGGTAAATGTAACGGAGCCTTTCCTTCTAGTATTTACTCAATCTTATAGTCCTGGATGGTCATTACTTTTAAATAATAACGTGGATAATAAACATTTAATTGTGAATGGTTATGCCAACGGTTGGATAATTAATCAGTCAGGACTCATAACTTTAAAATTAGAGTACACTCCTGAACACTGGTTCATAATAGGTTCATTTGTATCATTAATTACATTTGTTATATTAGCAATATATATAGTAGCATCTTATAAATGGCAGCCTCATTTCCAAAAAATGCTTGCATCTTTCAACCGCGATCTCTCTAAACACTATAAAATCTAGACCCTGGCCGGATAGAGTCTACTCTATCACGCCATGGCATAACACAGTCAAAGACGGTTTATCTAACTGCACATCAAAAATTACAGACAAGTAATTCGAATAAGACACTACCCATTTTCAGGTATTTTCTTTTTGTTAAATATATATACAAGCCCAACCCTTAGGCGCAAATAGTACATGCCTGCCATCAAAATTGGATGCCTGAATAACCTTTTCCACTTACCATTTTCAATAAAAACCTTCCAAAGCCTGTAATATGCGCCTAACTGCATCTTAACTTGTTTGTCATTACCCCATTTTTTCTTATAGGCTTCAAGTCCTTTTTTTATATAATATTCCTTTTTTCTAATATAATTGTTTACATCAAATTTTCCTTCATTATGCAATAATGGAGAGTTTATTATTATCAAATTCCCTTTTTCCCTGATTCTTCTATCCAAGTCCCAGTCTTCAGGCCCAGTCAACATTTCATCAAAACCATTAACGAGTTCAAATACATCCTTCCTTATGAATCTTATAGCATCAATCACCGTTCCAGTATAGAATTCCCTTTCGAAGTTCCTGACCTTTATAAAAAATCCCTCACCCATGATTTTCTCTGGAATGTATGCGCCTACCGCATCTTTTTCCATACATGAGCTAACACATTCTTCAACAACTTTAGGCGTAAGTATCATGTCAGAATCTATAAAAAGTAAATATTTCCCAGAGGCTCTGGCTGCACCAAAATTCCTCTGAGCTGAGCGCTCGGGGCCATGTTCGTAGCATTCTTCTGTAAATTCGTTAGCAACCTCGAAGGTTCCATCTGTGCTCTGGTTGTCCACCACTATAATTTCCGAGTTCTTATATGTCTGTTTCTTGATGGATGACAGACAATCCCTGATAGTCCGTATGGAATTTTTAGTCGGGACTATCACTGAAACAGGAGGACTATCCCGCCAGCTTATCATATTTTGATAATTTTGATGTGTTAGATTTATCTTTATCGCCGTTTGCAAAATCCCTCAGATGTCCATAGATGTATTTGACGCCTCTCATAGCAAACGCCAGGTCGTCCTTCGACCTGACCGAGAGAGCCGTCCTGAGCATATACCTTGGCGAAAGAAAGACCTTATACAGGTCCTGAGTTAGCGCCTTTATCTGCTCATTGGTCAGTTCGCTCTTCATAACTACCTGCCTCATATCATACTGTTCATAATCATCTGTCAAGAGCCAGCCGTTATCCCTGCACTGGTTCCATAACATGGTCCCTGGATAGGGGATCACTATGGTCGCCTGCAAGGTTTTAACATAACCCGCGTTGAATATTTTCTTTGTAAACTCAATGGTCCTCCTTGCGTCCTCATAGGTCTCCCATGGGTAGCCCATCATTATGGTTAGGTGAGGGTCCATTCCATACCTTTTTGCCCACTTGCATGTTTGCCACGCCTCTTCGTTTGTGGTGCCCTTTTGCAAACGATTTAGCGTCTTCTGATTGGCGGACTCGAGACCGTAAAGTATGAACCTGAAACCGGCCTTGCCCATCAATTTGTAATCCTCCTCCCTCAGCGCTCCAAAGCGCATGTTGCACCCTATCCGCACCTTAAAGGCCAAACCCCTGTCTATCATACCTTGACAGAAGGTCTTCAACCAGTGTCCTCCCGGGAAGGTCCCAGTATCATCGAATACTTCACGTATCCCATAGCGGTTATGTAGCATCTCTATCTCATCTAGCAAGCTTTCAGGCGATCGGACCTGAAATTTTTTATAGAGCATCGTCCAGGAGCAGAAGGTACAGCCTCCGCCATTTCTCCACCAGCAATCCCGTCCAACCATGGTATATGTCCCTGGTTGGTGTTTGAAATTCCCGTTCTTCGTATAAAGCCACCATTTAGTAAGGTCCCTGTCTATCAACGGGAGCGCGGACATGTCATTATTCTGCAGGAACTGCCCATTGTTAGCTATAGAACCATCCTTGTCTCGCCACCAGAAGCCTGACTTAAGGGGGGTCCCTTTGGAAAGGTGGTCAACCAGGGAGAGTAGCTGGAAGTCGTAGTCGCCACCGGTTATCACGTAATCCACCGGCGAATTTTCCAGTGATTCCCTTGGAAAAGCCGTAAGATGATCGCCCATCAACACAACCAACGTGTGAGGCCATCGCTCCTTGAACTCCCTTATATACTTCCAGTGGGCCTTTATGGCAGGCGCCTTGGATTCCATAGCTATTAGATCCGGCCCTTGGGAATCCTGTCTTTTCAAGTATTCTTCATAAGTAAGGCGCTCGGCTATGCCATCGTCCCACGTCACCTCATATCCATTTCTACTGAGCAATGTAGCTGCGTAGGCAGGTATCATCGGATAGATATAGGTGGGCTCGTTAAAATACTGGAACTGCCTGTTCTGTGATAAGAGCGGCACCCCCTTTTCTGTTTCTATCGGAGGATAGGATATGCTTACCTTCATCGTTTGAGCCTCCTAGCGAGCAGCCCGTGAAGGAACCCGGCGCCATAGGTCATATGAGTTAACGGTATACCAACCGCAATTAATAAAGCATATGCTGGATTTTTGATGACGACCGCTCCGACAAGCGAGGAATATATAAGTAGCGTGATGGCATAGACCCATATAGCATCATTGACAGTAAGTGATATGATAATTCCAATCGGTATCCAGAGTAGCATAGCCATCGGCAGGAAGTAATTTGGGCGCCTGGATGTCTCTGGAAAGCGTCTAGCGAAATGTCCCCTATGTAACCCATAATTATATAGCTGCCTGAGATATCCTTTCCACGTTGGCCTCCTATGGTGATAGACCAGCACGTCGCCTGCGAACAGCTGCCTGTATCCGGCCTTTTTTATGCCGAGGCAGATAAGGGTGTCTTCACCCGGCCAGAAAGTTTCATTCCATCCCCCCGCCGCCTCAATTACACTGCGCCATGCCAAGAAATTGACTGAGTGGATGTCATCGACGTCGAAGGAGATACCCCGCCCTGAGTATCGAAAGGAAAGGCCGCCGCCAACTAAGAATGAAGACAGCATGATCCCCTCGGCCTTGGCCAAAGGTCCATCTTCGGCAGGGGTGATAGCCGGCCCGCCAACAGCGCCAACCCCCGCCATCTGCAGGTAGCGGATCGCATTGGACAGCCAATCTCGCCGAGGGTACGCGTCTGAATCTATAAACGCGAGGACATCGCCCTTTGCGGTTTTCGCTCCAATATTTCTCTTTCTTCCTGGTGATACATCACCCGTTTGGATTACAACTGCATCTTCAAGCGAAGGCGCATCAGCACGATCTGGCAACACCATTATTTCAAACGCTGGATAGTCCAGCTCAGCGCATCTGATGACACATTCCCTTGCCTGGTCGTCGATTTTTCGGCAGGGTATTATGATGCTCACAAAGGGGTAACTCATTATATCAACTTCATCATAAGCCTTGGGGGAAGCCACGTTTCCCCATATCTGTAATCATCCGGCAGTGCGTCATCCAAATTTAAATCTATTACGTTTGTCGATTTTGAAATGTACTCCTCCATGGATATACCCGATAAGCCGTCCGGGCTGAAGGACGGAGTTGTTGCATACGCCGCGTTACCCATCTTTGTCTTCACCCTATAAATTCAGGATTGGCCGATAGGAAGGCGATGGATTATGAATATTTCTTTGATACCATTTTATGATCCGTAGCCTGTAAGCTATTCCAATGAGATCCACCAACATATAGAGGATGGCCTTCGACGAGAACGATTTATCCTGAACTATATGCGCCGGGAATTCGGCTATCTCCATCCTTGTGATCTTGGCTATGGCCAATACTTCCACGTCAAATGCGTATCTCTTTACTGAAACCAGTTTCATCAGGTACCTGATTGATTCCCCCCTGAACGCCTTGAACCCGGTCTGTGAATCGCTGACGTTGACCCCAGTCAGGATCCTAACGAGTACATTGAACCCTGCGCTAAAAAGTTTCCTCATAAATGGTGCCCTATATATGGCCTGCGGGTGGCGCTTGGAAGATATCACTATATCCTTTTCCTTGAGGGCAGAAATGTATGTCTGAATCATATCAATCCCTATTTCCAAATCTGAATCGAGCATTATCACGTAATCACCAGACGAAGCTAAAATTCCTTCCTTCATACTGAATCCCTTTCCCCTATTGGGCGAGTTCCTTATGACCTTGATGTGTTCAGAGCTAAGCTTTGATATTTTTTCGAAGGTCTTGTCGGTAGACCCATCGTCTATAACGAGGACCTCATATTGGTATCCAAGATCCTCGATGCATTTTTCGACGGACGTTATTGTAGATTCTATTGTATCTTCTGAGTTGAAGGCTGGTATCACCATCGAAATTATATGCCTCCCTTCCAGCTGTTGAAACAACGCAGTAGTCTGCAATTCCATCACCCGTTTATTGTTATAGGGCACACATGACGCGTGCTCATTATGAAGGTTTCTTCCGCAAGAAGTTTATGATCCATCAATATAATCACTATCAATAGCTTAAATTAGCCCATTGCGGTCACTTTAAACGCTATCAAAGTCAGTTTAATATACCAACTTGCAAAACTAGTTCGGTAAACTCTGGCCCTGTCCAATTGGGCGTTAATCATTTGGCACATGTTAGGGATCAGCTGATGGTTTGATATAAACATTATAGAACAATTCATGAGTATCATTTATCATGTACCTGGTCAACACTATGTGCAGTACATTCTCCAGCCCTTTCATGCTCCAGTGAGCCCACTTGTGCTTGCACCTCTTTGAAACTTCCCCCATGAGTCTTTCTATCATGTTAGATGTGTATGGAATGTTACTTCCCTGTACAGCAAGCTTCGTAAATGTGACCATGAACATTGAGTTTTTCCTTATAAAGGAAGTCGTATCCTCTAATCCAGGTTCATTAACCGTAACTTTATGCCAGTTAAGTATCACAAATGATTTATGCAAGCCTTTTCCATCAAAAGCCTTGATTTCTCAGGCATCTCTGAAGTGACCCATCTACCGTTTGCCTCCGTTTTATATATCCTTAATAGCTGCAGTGGCATGTCCTTCGGCGAGTAATTGTTCAGCGTCCCCTTTCCAGCAGGATGTTATAAATACGGTAGCAAAGGAGGATGGCAATGAAGTCTATCAGGAACCAGCCTTCAAGCTGGTAGTTGTCCCTCATGCATGACCTGTCGGCATTGAGCACGTTATTAAACGCATTAAATGCATATTCCACATCCAACCTGTTCTTGGAAAGGCTGTATATTTTATATTCGCTGTAGGGAAGATTTGTCATTACAGATATGGTGCCCTGCTGGTGCTGTCTTTCAAAGAATGCATTAAGGCTACCCCAAAACCCGCCTCGGAAAGGTAATTTATAATATCGCTCGTAGGTGGATCACCCCTTTTTATTTTACGGTCTTCCCGACGCCGCTTGTGTTCACGGGTGGATCACATCAGCGTCCAATGATTTCTATATGAATATCTAGCAGGCCTGCGGCCGGCTGGAAACTAGGGTCGCTGGTTATAAGGTCCTGATGGTTCTCTACTCATATCCCCAAAATAAGCGTGTCAAGCTCTCCTAATGGGCTTCCGTGCCCTTTAAGCTTCGAGTAAACCTCTGCACAGTGCATTGCCGTATTTGAAGTTAATTCATAGACCATAAGGCTGTCTATGAAATCAAGCAGCCCTTTCTTCCTTGACTCAACCAAGTTGGATGTGAGGATGCCCCGGACGAATTCGTACTTGTTGATCACGGTTATGGCGGCTGGCTCACTAGCATAACGCTCCAGGGACATTCCATTAGAGGGATGACCGCTTAGCGTATCGATCAGGAGGTTCGTGTCAAGAACCGGTGGCATCAGAGTCCCTTTATCCGTCGCTGCGCTTCCCTGGACCTCCCTTCATTGACTACCCCCTTTATACCAGCCGCTTCGTCGGAAAGTGTCCCTCGGAATTTAGATAGGTCGCTTATTTCACCCTTCGTTTCCTCCAGCAGTTCCCTTATCACCAGTGAAAAGGACCTATCCTTCTTTCTCTTCGAAAGTTCCTCATACACGTCGTCCCGGATTGAGATTATCTTCACCATGATTATATGCATATATGTATGCATACAAATTCTCCTAATTGTTCACCCCCCCGTTCATCCAGTAGGTGGGAAATCGTCCCCTGCTTCCGCGACCGACCTTGTCGTTTCCACAAAAGATCCAATCTGCATTAGTGCGGATTCGGGCGCCGTTACCAACGACTATCGGTTGTTCACCCCCCCTTGGCATCCTCTTTCCCAGGACCAACTTCATCCAGCGTGCACTGAGGCATTATAGATCGACGGGGAGGGAAGCCCATGAGCTTCAAAGCAGTTCACAACTTCTGGCCATGATTGTTGATGAATTTTGAGTTGAACTTGCCTAAAGACGCTCTCATATGTCTCCAGATATCTATGTGCAGCTGGGATGCCACATTTTTATGTCAAAAAGCTGGTTATAATGTGGGTCATCGCACATGGCCAGCGTTATCCGGGTACAGTCCGTCGGCGATGCAGCGCATCTCGAATTATCAAGCGTTATCAAATTTTAAATCACTTCGACGAAATCCCGAGGAAGGCGACCAAGCTTAGGTAGCTGCAAACTGGAGTAAAGCAATCATCATACGCTGAGATTTAAGGCACTGTAAAAAAGTCCATTTTACATTTCCTAAGATGATAATCGATCTTTGATACATTCTAATCACCTTCAAGAATGCGTCTCAACTGTTTATATTCGGCCCCTGCCGCCGCTTCCCAGGTGAATCCCTCAGAATACTTGAGCCCGGCTTGGCCCATCCTCTGCAGCTCATCCTCCGAGTCCAGCAGCCGGAGTGATTCATCAGCCAAGGAAGCTATATCCCTTAATGGCACCATATGAACCGCCTCTTCCGGATAGTTATATTTTATCGCCGGAATGTTATACGCTAGGACTGGGGTTCCGCATTTGAGCGTTTCCATAACCGCCAATGAAAACATATCGAACCTGCTCGGATAAACCATAAGCTTAGCCCGGGACCGTAATTCCATCAACTCCTCCATTGAAACGTCGAAATGAGCCTCCACGCCTGCCTCTTTTGACAGCCTTTCGATCATCGATCTCTCCCCTGGCCTTGTAGCACCGCTGGCGGCAATCCTTGCCCATGGAGCCTTGGTTCTTATGGTTTGAGCCATCTTCAGGAAATCGAATATACCCTTCTCCGTCACGGCCCTCGTGCTGAAGAGCAGGTCCAGGTCCCTTTCCCTCCTCCCTACAAACTTGCAACCTTCAGCCGCGTTTTGGGGATGGGGGACCCTCACATCGGCTTTTACGCCGAGCTTTCCGAGGTCTTCAACTATCGAGCGGGAAACGCCGAGGATCTTTCTACCCTTCAAGACCCATCTGAGCAGCTGGACCTTTGAGTATGCCTTCCATGCTCCAATTGTGGACAGATCGGCGTCCATTATAAGCCTGTAGTTCTCACGCAGGCTGGATGGGCCCCTGTAATCCGTCAAAAGGTTGTATATGGCGGGAATCTGCTGAAGAAGCGCGGTCCATTTTACGCCGCTAAGCCTGAGAGCTGACAATACAAAGAGGTTTTCATGGGCGAAATATAACATTTCAGGTTTTAGCATTTGCGTTGCGGACTCGATAAACTTGGAGGCGAACCTGTAATGGCCGAGAGCCCCTGAAAGGTTATAGGAGCTAACGGGCAAGGGATAAAAGCTATCGAGGACGGGCAGGAGCTCAGGAAAATTTGCCCTTACGGCGCCCCTTAGCACCTTCAGCTTGTCGGCTGGAATAGCGAACACTATATCATCTTTATTGCGCAGCCACCTGGCTATCTGCAGCGCTCTGAGATTGCCGCCCGACAGGTTGTCAGCCAGCGTCAGGTAGGCAATAGTGGTGCCCATTTCAATCACCCGTGGCCCTTGCGTATACCTCAATGATCTTGGGGATTACGGCTTCTGGCGTATATTTATCCATGCAGTCCTTCCTGCCCCTTTCACCGATCTCCGATGCCAGGTTACGGTCGGAAATGAGCTTCATGAGAGCCATGGCCAGCCCCGCCGAGTCACCACGCTCAAAGAGCAGCCCGTTCAATCCATCCCTTATGATATCCCTCGGCCCCCAGGCGTTGGAGGCGATGACCGGCACACCGTGAAACATGGCCTCCAGCATGACTATCCCAAAGCTCTCCTCCAGGGACGGGAGTACGAATGCGTCGGCCGCCGCATAATATGGGTCGATATCCCTGTTATCGACGTAACCGATGAACCTCACCCTATCGGCTATGCCCAGGGATATCGATAGGCGCTCAAGTTCGCCTCTATAAGGACCCTCGCCAAGAATAATGATATGCGGCCTTGATCTAGCCCCGATGGCCGAAACCGCGTTCAGCAGGACATGTATGCCCTTGGCCCTTTCCAGCCTGGATACAACAAGGAGAAGGAATTCATCATCAGATATACCGAGCCTATCCCTCGCTTCCATCCTATTCGACATCCGCCTTTCACGTGGGTCTATAAAATTTGGAATTACAACAACCCTCCTTGCGTCTATCCTGAACTTTGAGCTTAGAAGCAGTGCCTCCGTCCTGTTGAGCGTCAAGAGATATTTTGACCTCCTAAGGGTCAACAGCTTCCTGATATAGAGCGACTTTGGCATGTCCGGATAGATGCCCTGAGATTGAGCCACAATAGGCGTTCCGGTGAGCAGCGAGGCAAGGGTCAGTGAGTCATGCAGGTTCGAGTAGTAGCTGGTGGAATGCACTAGATCAAATTCACCAGCGATCCTACCGAGTGAGCCAACAGACCCCAGCATTCTCAGGTACCTGGTCCCCCCGACCGGCAAGTAGATTATATCATGGCCGTAATCGTGGCGTTCTGTACAGACTTCCTTGGACCTCCTCGAAAGGATGGACAGTGAAACGGAGATGCCGGCAGCCCGCAGGAGCCTTGCGTACCTGTGCTCATAACCTATGTGATGCCTGTAACCCGCTGCCGCTATTCCGTACTTCTCCAGGTCTTCCACTACATGTGGCATTGCCAAGAGGACCTTCATACATGGCTTTAGCGCGCCTCGTTTAAAAGGCTTCAGGGCTGGCCAATAATCACCATTAAGGAATTATGCATAGAAGGCGGGATCGCGGCCCAGGCATACGACTGTCGTTCAGCCAGCTGCTTTCGGTGATGATGATGTGGCGGTCAAACTGGCAGGCGTCCCATTACGTTTAACGGTATAAGGAGGACGTTTATGGAGCTCTGTATATGAGAGCTATCAAAAACATAGTAAGGGATTGGGTGCCCTTTTATGGAAAGGCCGGGAGGGGGTTCCGATTTTAACCTGCTGAGGGCGTCACAGCTTTACGTAGACGTTATATTAAGGCCGGTGATGGGCTCACAACGCCCTTGGGTTGGCATGAGCGATAAGGCTAAAAGCCCACCTATATCCGATCGTTCATATTGAGCCATAAGGCAATTCTCATAGTTAGTAAATATAAAACTGGGCACTGGCTGCTCAGGGCCGATCTGTTGAAGGATAGCATATCTTCCATATCGGCCGAGGCCCTGAGGAAAAGCGGCCCCAGCATCGTCAAAGAGTACGAAATGGCTATCGCCTTCACAGATATGCTGTTTCACAGGGATGAGAGGAAGGTCCTGGAGGCCGTATTGGCCAACTTCGGTGGGCCCATGGGCATAGTGGACGATAGGGACGACCCGGTAGTTTTAAAGATAGCTTCGCTGCCCAACGTAGTCTACTTTAAGCGGGAGTACAGATATATGCCTCAGGGGGTCATTTTTTCCATAGGCTATTGGCTCAGCTGGATGCATTTGGCCAGAAGGCTTGGCGCTGAGCGATTGTTGCCTCCAACGCCGGAGCATATCCTCAGAAACAGGGGAAAGATATTGCCCCTCCCTTTGACCGTCTCCAATTCCATCCCATCAAATACCGGGGAGCTGCAAAGGGGCGACAAGGTATATTCGGTATCCATGATCGCCAACATGAACCTTCCCAATAACCTGCGGGATCATTTAGCGTCAGGGATGAGCTCCAGTAAAAGGCTAAAGCTAGCAAGGTTGCTATTGGCGGTCCCAGGCAGCTATGTCCATCTCTATAACTACGATAATCCGAAGCTCGGATATAGACTTCAGCCGACGACATATGCTTTGGTGATAGCATCATCGGTTTCGTCCGTGGCCCCTAAGGGCTCAGGTGGAGACACTTACAGATACTACGAAATACCAGCCCTAGGCTCAGTCCTCCTGAGCGAGAGGCCCAGCGTAGTGATCCCGAACGACTTCAGGGACAGAAGGGAGGCCCTCTTCTTTAGGAACCACCGACAACTCTTGAACATCATTAACGAACTTTCCTCTGATAGGAAGATGGCTTCCTCTATAGCCAGGGCTGGCTATGAAAAATATCAGCGGTATCATACGCCGGCCATGAGGCTGAAATATCTACTTGACCATTTAAGCCGGTAAATTATCCATTACATCTGAGGGCCTTTTGGCCGGTGGAAACCAATTTTATCGTTCGTCGGCCTGCCATTTAAGCAGTTCATGGATTTCCTCACTTAGCCTGTACCTTGGGGACCAGTTAAACGCCTCACGCGCTCTCTGATTCGACACCTCCGACCTCCTTATGTCACCGGGCCTCTTGGGTTTGTATATTGGTATCAATTGCCCCTTTTTTGCTGCTGAGGTTACGGTACCAAGTAGCTCCCTTATGTTTACGGATATGCCAGATGATACGTTAAATGTCTGGTCTATTACCTTTCTCTTGGTCCCCGCGATGGCCAGCAGTTCTGCTACGTCCTTCACATCTATGAAATCCCTGGTCTGGAGCCCGTCGCCGTATATTATCGGCCTCCTGCCCTCCGATACGGCCTTCACGAACGCCGCTATAACCCCCGCATACTCCGGGTTCTGCCCGATCCCGTAGATGTTGCTGGGCCTGAATATCAGATAATGCAGCCCGTACGTAGCATTGTATACCTTCACCGCCTCCTCCCCCATCAGCTTTGAAGCGCCATATGGGTTCACCGGCGCCACGGGGGAGGCCTCCGTTATGGGCAACACGGTCGGCTCGCCGTACACAGCCAGCGAGCTGATGTATATGAAAAGGGAGACATCGGCCTGGCGCGCAGCCTCAAGCGCCACCGCGGTCCCAATGGCATTGTTGTGAAAGTATTTGATGGGATCAACGACGCTTTCGGGGGCGCTTATGTGGGCTGCCAGATGGAACACTGCCTCTGGCCTCTCCTTCATCATGAGGGCTGATAAGCTCCTCCCATCTGTTACATCGACCCTTATCGCTCCCCCCACCGGCCTTATGTCAACTGCAATCACCTCAGCCCCCGTTTCCTTCAGCCGCCGGACCAGATGCCGGCCGACGAATCCCGCAGCGCCGGTCACAAGCGCCTTCACTTCAGCCCTCCCCCATCATCTGGCGTTTCATGGCTACGCTTATAGCCCTCCATGCACAGATGCCCTTGGAGCCCATTTCCATCCGTCGGGGGGCGCCCGTCTCTGCGGCGTTCAAGGAACATTTCCTCCGTACACCTCAAGGTACTTCCTGTATACTATATCCCAGCTGTATTTCTCCATGACATCCCTCCAGGCCGTTTCTATCATCTCCGTTTTTCCTATGTTCCCGTTAAGCGCCTCGGCCAGCGCCCGAGGGTCCCCGGCCCTGAACACGGTCAGCGCGCCGGACACGTCGGTTATTTCCGGTATGTCAGATGCCATCACGGGCACCTTCATGGCCATCGCCTCGAGGATGACCGTTGGCAGCCCCTCCTGCCTTGAAGGTACCACGATGGCGTCGCTTCCCTTGATGTACCTGAGCGCTATATCATGAGGTTGGTACCCCACGACCCGCAGGTTTCCGTGCCGCTTGGCCGCAAGCCTGACCTGTTCCTCGTATTTCCCGCTTCCCACTACTACTACCGTGATGCTTTCGTCTATGTGCTCAAGGGCATCGATCAGCACGTCAACCCCCTTCTCCATGCTCAGCCTGCCCACAAATGAGACCTGCCTATCGCCGACCCTGATCCCCTCCGTCGGCATCTCACTTACATTCACAGCGTTAGGTATCCAGACCGTCCTCCTCCCCATTCCCCTGTAGTATGATAGCCCCCCTTTTGATATACACGTTATGACGTTTGCCTGGCCGCCCCATATGTCCTCCAGCCATCCTGCAAGCCCGCCGGCAGCACTGCCGTGCAGCTCCTGGTGCTGGGATGCGAACAGGCCATGAACCGTAAGTATCTTCATGCCTGCCCTGGAGGCCCCTGCGGCCGGCCATGAAGGGAAGTTGTGAGCGTGCACGACGTCATATGACCTGCCTGCGATCAGCCTTCCCCAGAGGGCCGACATGTAAGAGGATATAGTAAAGGATGGATTGTACAGGCCCTTTACCGGTATGTGTACTAGGCCCTCAACTGACATGACGTCCACCTGATGCCCGTCAGCCATAAGCCTGGACGTGAGCGTGGAAACGTGCTGCGCCACGCCGCCTATCCCGCTAATCCTGGGCGAAATCATGAGCACCTTCAACCCATCAGTCGACCCCGCCCTTCAGGAACTGGTAGAGCATGCCGGAGGACCTGAGCCCCTGCCTCACCGCTTCCATGGAGGCCATTTCAAGGGATTCGGAGGCCGGAAGCCCTGCCTCCTTCAGGTATCTCCTGAAATACCGTGCCATTACGAACGGCTGTAGGAAGGGCAGAAATACTGCTGCCACATATACGACGTTCTTTACGGTCCAGAGCGGGGCCTGCCCTGGGAAGTCCCTTGCGATGACCGCATATGAACGTCCGTACCTGAAGTTGACCCTCCAGAACCTCCTCCCCGTCTCAAGGTGCCTGGCGTAGACGTTCAGGAGGGACAGCCGGTATCCCCTTTCCCTGAGCCTGAACGAGATGTAGCTATCCTCCTTGGCGAGCCTGTAACTGCTTGAGAACCCGCCCACCTCCTCAAGCGCCCTCCTTCGAAACACGGTGAAGGCGGTATGAACCGAAGGAACCTGTACAGGGTAGGGCGAATCCTTCATGTGCAGGTGCATCGACAGGTTCCTCACCTGGAACTTGGCCGTCAGCCCCCGTTCCTCGCATTCTGACTTCAGCTTCCCTGCAAGGGCACCCAGCCCCCTATCTTCATCCATGATCCTTATAGCCGAACCGAAGAATCCAGGGTCAACCACTACATCGCTGTCCACCATGGCCACATATCCGGACGAGGCTAGGGTCCCCCTCCAGCCCACATCCCTTGCATATCCCAGCCCCCTGCCTCCATCGTATAGCACCCTCATATTGAGTGATGAAGAGTGTTCCCTCACGATATTCAATGTCTCATCCGTAGACCCCCCGTCTACGACTAGAACTTCTGCAGGTTTCATCCTAGAGGCCTCCAGGCCATCAAGGCACTGCCTAAGGGTCCTGGCGGAGTTCCTTGTAAGGATGACCACGCTTACAGGCCCTCTCGCTTTGCGTTCAGTGGCGCTCAATATGCATAGCATCTGGCCGGAGCTTAATGAACGTTTAGAGGGCTGAATGGGCCTCCAGCACGTCCCTGAGCTCGGTGAATATCTCCTTAAGCGATACCCTCACGTTCCATGCGGGGAAATGGCCCCTCGCCTTGCTGATGTCCGAGATATACCATATATGATCCCCTTCCCTTGCTGGCCCATGCGAATATCTGATGCGCCTCCCGGTTATCTCCTCTATGAGGTCGATCGCCTCAAGAAGGGATATGGAATTGGCCCTTGATCCCCCGATGTTGTACGCCTCCCCTGGCCTGGGGCTCCTGAAAAATTCGAAAAAGAGGGCGGCCAGGTCCCTGGCATGTATCACATCCCTTACCTGATATCCTCCATAGCCGTAGATCGTTAAGGGCTCATCTGACAGCGCCTTCTTCATAAAGTAAGGCTCCCAGTTATGCTGTTCTACGGCCATGGCCGCCCCGCCGGTTATGCATCCCATCCTGAAGACGCCGGCCCTTAGGCCGAACAGCCTAGCATACTCCTGCACATAGAGGTCCGCGCTGGCCTTGGAGACACCGAAGGGCGTATGGAGGACGCCGTCCATCCTCAGCCCCTCGTTGAAGCCATCATGCAGCTTCGGATCGTTTGGCTCATACCTCTTATCCTTCACATAATAGGAGAAGTAGTTTGGCGCGTCTCCGTATACCTTGTTCGTAGAGGTGTATATGAACACGGCGTCAGGTGCCATGCGCCTAGCTGCCTCCAGCATTTTTAGGGTTCCCATGGCGTTGATCTCGAAGTCCTCCATGGGGATCTCTATTGAACGTGGATGGGAGGGCTGCGCCGCCGTATGCACTATGAGATCGACCCCCTTCATCAGTTCCTTCACCTTATCGTCCCTGATGTCGATTTCATAGTGAGTTATGTTATAGGCTTGGCGGAGCTTTTTCATGACCCCTTTTGTATCTCCAGCAGGGCCGAATATCTTTCCCCTCATATAGTTGTCCACGGTTATTATTTCAAACCCCTTTTCAGCGAGCAGCCTGGAGACCTCCGAACCAACAAGGCCGGCCCCTCCGGTGATCAGCGCTTTCATGTAACACATACTTATGTTACATTTTAAAAGGATTGCGATATCGAAGCCTGAGGCGGAGTTGAATCGGTATAATTGCGGGCGTTTTCCTTATGGTAAAAATGATGGGTGTTAACCTTTTTAACAGGGGCAAAGTACGCCGGTGCATATTGAGGGTAGATATTCTGGTCCCAAACCACGCCATATGGAGCTCCCTGCTGGAATATCCTGCGGATGGCGTATCTTACTCCCAGTTAACGCTGATGCGCTCAAGATTTCCATCGAACCATGTAACCCACTTCGGTAACGGCCTTCCATATACGCTCAGGCGGAGGGCCGTAGTGGACTTCGAATCGGTCAAGGCGTTCTACTCAAAGCCCCCGGATATGCATGCAAAAAGGCGGTTGAGGACGGATTTCATATATGCTGCGCTATCCAATTCTGCAAAATTGACGTTTGAAGCCAATATAGCGAACAGGTGCGATGTTCGCATTGTACGTCCAGGGATAAGGGTTTTAAGGCGGCCGAGGACAAACGATGGCAACTTCAATATAGTTTTAGTCGGTGGATCCACTAGCGATGGGTCCTTCTTCGGAAAGGGCGGGCTGTACCTGATTGATGCGCTGAACCGGCTTCATGACACGAGGATCAAACTCCACCTTATATCAAACATAGACACAGCCCGTTCTGAGCCCGAGGGGTTAGAGTTTCTCGATTCTGAGGGCAGGAGCTGGACAGAATTGTATAAGGAGGCAACAGCCTCAGGATGGCTTAAGGACCATGGTCGCGTGCCCCGCGAAAAGGCGCTTGACATTATGGCCTCCTCTCAGCTGGCCGCAATCCCGGCCTTCTATGATACGGTATGCTATAGCCTAATGGAGGCTGCCTATCTCGGGACCCCTCTGCTGACATCCGATACCTTGTTCATGAAGGAGTTCTACGGTGACCTAGCCGCTATCGTCCCGGCGCCTGCTTCGATCTTCTTGGATAATGGGGCCTTCAACCCGCGCTTTGGAGAACAGGTCAGGGTGGTGAAAGGGGACCTGAGCTCAAAGTGGGCCGACATAATCAGTGCAACCGTTGACACACTGTCAAACGTTTCAGAGTTCAAAACGGCATCCGAAAGGGCTATGAAAGAATTCGATGGGTCGATCGACAGCAGGAACCATGCCCTAAGGGAGCTCTATATGGAAGTGGACGCCAGGTGAAACAGAATCCAAAGGGTGCTTCTATCCGATGGTCGCAACTACAGGCAAGTTATCAGCAAATGATGTGACGCAGTTCAACCTGATGGAGGGTTCGAGTCCCAGTTCAATTTTCGCGCGGTATGAAAACAATATGAAATCACACTAATCAGATTCAGACGCGCCGTTACCCTTTTGGTCAAAGGTATAACAGGCGGTCAAGTTGGTTGATATTCAATTCTATTGGGTAAGTCAAACTCCACCTGGATCCACACGCAAAATTGTTTTAAAACGGGGCCGAAATAACAACGCATTAAGGCTTTGCCATAGGAAGCCCTGTTTCACGATTTAACTACAAGAGGAAAGCGGATGGCTGCTAGAGTATGGTGTATACATGAATTCCAAGCTTATGTATCACAGGCCGGGACCGGTGTTCGCAGTTAAAGAAGAGATTGATACGATAGAAAATAGTATGAGACTATTTTAGAAGGCATTAAGGGCCCCGAGGGGGGCACGCCCCTTGATCCTTGGCTTCATCGATGATATCAACAGTAGGATAGACGCCGTGGAGATAAGTCATATCACCGTGAAGAACACACTCAAGCCGTTTGGCTGGCCCTGACAGAGGAAGGTCGGGGAGTTCTGGTAGCTATCTCCGAAATTGGTAAGAGGAAGACCAGGTTACAGGACCTGCGGGCCGGGTGTCCCCGGAGATAGGCTACATCGCGTACAACCGTTTCGCCATCCTGAGAAACGTAAAACTATATGGGGACCCCGACTCATCCCCGCTCGTATCCCAGAGCGTTTGACTGGCCCGGCAAAAGGGGCGTTCCCCTTGGCACATGGAGCTCCATCCCATAGGGAATCCCGGCCGACCTGAAATCCACATCATACTCACATCCTTCGCAATCAAGCTTGATGAATGCAGCGCCTATCAGGTCCTCTGGGCCGAATGCCTTATTTCTGATCTCTATATGGGCTCCGTAGGCTCTCTCAAGTATGTCCGCATTATGTTTCAATACCGAGATTATCTCCTTGTCATATTCCACCAGCCTGAGATTCCTGTATCCATTAAAGCAGAAAAAGAACGCAGTGTCCCCGTCACGGGCGCCTATGTCAACGATCAGGCCATCCTTCGGCACCGAGGGAGGTGGCAGGTAATAACGCTTCCAGTCCTGGGCCTCAACGATAAGGCCATCCCAGGAACAATCAGAGAGCATAAGGTGAAGTGCCCTCGCCTCCCTGTACATCCTGGATATCCACCACCTGCTCTTTGGCCCCATATAATGCCTTATGATAAACGGCGCCGAATGAATCAACCGCAGTGGGGCTTTCATACCGATTTTTATCCCCACGACTTTATGAAGTTTGCTGTTTCATTTGAAAGTATGTATGAGTTCATCACCGGATTTGAATAATCTAGATGGGGTTCTATTTTAGTCCTTTCGTGGTATTCGTTCCAGTGGCTGGTCCCCAGCCCACCGGGCCATGACCCCATCTGATAATTGTAGCCTTACCAGAGGTAAAGAATAGCTCCCACGGCTTTATCCCGTTTCTCACATCTATGGATGAAGGCACCCTGTTCACTATCACCATTTCATAGGCCACCTCCAGCGCGTGCCTCATGGCGTCCCGCATATCCTTAAGGTAGTTTAATATTTCTTCCGGCGGCTCATATTGCATGACCAGCATCCTCTTTTCTCCCTTTGACTTCCACGCGTGGCTCAAGACCTGATCACCTCCAGCATCTCCTTTGTCTTATGAGAATGAATTCCGTAAAGCCTGGCTGAAAAAGAGGTTATGATTGAAATCATATCCCTTGTCAATTCTTCCTGCATGGACGGTATTTCCTCATCACCCACTTCAATAACCTGTGTCCCGTGAATATGGCATATAGCTTCCATCAGGTCATAGCCGAACCTTGCGAGCCTGTCCCTGTGCGTTATGTATATCCTTGATACCCTGTTTTCTTCAACCAGGTTCAACAGCTCGTTGAAGCCGTCTCTTGTGGAGAACCTCATTCCTCTCCTGATATCGGAGAACACCTTTCCCCCCTGACTATGACCATCAGCCTCTCAACCTGCCTTCTCAAATCTTCCTTCTGGTCCATCAATGAAACGCGCGCATATATTACATCAATTCTGTCTTCCTTCCCATCATCCTGTTTATTTCGCTTTAAGGCATCCTCCTGTACCTGTTGGAAAGCCTTATACATTTTATCTTGCCCAGCTTGTCTCAGTTTCTTAAGGTGGTAGTTGTTAAATGCAGTAATAATATTAGAAGCTTTTATAATGCTTATCCCAACTGTCGCGAACCCTTTTTTGCCCACCACGGGTTCTGAAAGCTCATCTGCGATATGAGAGCCATGTTGAAATTTGTGTGACAACTAGAATATAAATTTTATCAATTCATGGCTCTGTAGAAAACCTCTGAGTAAGGAAGAGGCCATATTTACGATCCTAGCGGCGTTATAGCAAATTATTTTCGTCCTCATCTCATTGTTCTGGGCCACCGTCTTCACCGACCTTA
>JAFLXO010000021.1 GCA_029786595.1 Nitrososphaerota archaeon
TTGAGGGGAGGGCTCTGCAGAGTTATGAGGTTATCAAATTGAAACACGCGGTAGTGGTAGAATTGGACAAATGCGTGGGCTGCAACGCGTGCACGGCGGCGTGTAAGATTAAGAACAAAACTCCAAAGGATATTTTCTGGAGGAAGATAGTTGAAATTGAGCACGGTGAATTCCCTGACGTTAAAAAAACCTATTTTCCTTTGATGTGCATGCACTGTGAGAACCCTGAATGCCTGAAGGTTTGCCCCACAGGAGCAACCTATAGGACCGCTGACGGCATTGTGCTTATAGACTATGACAAGTGCCTTGGATGTAAGTACTGTATCGTAGCGTGTCCATATATGGAGAGATTCTTCAACTCTGGCGATGATTGGAGCGATTGGGTCTCTGAAGGTTTAAAACAGGCTATACCCAAGGGGGTCGTAGAAAAGTGCGATCTCTGTTACGATCGCGTTCAGGATGGCCAAAACCCACTGTGTGTGGATACGTGCCCGTATGATGCGCTTCACTTTGGGGATATGGATGACGATGACTCTCCAATTAAGCGCTTGACTCAAGATAAAAAGGCTTGGACGCTCAAGGAAGATGACAGTTATAAGCCCTCAGTTTATTATATAGGGGAAATAGAATGATGTTCAAGCCATTTAGGCAGACCGTGTGGGGGGCTAGGGTTGCCATAGATCTTTTCTTTGGAGGGGTAGGAGGTGGTATATTCGTCGCTTACGCCATATTTTCCACATTGAACCCCTCCATATATCATGTCGTGAACTCTGTTTCTGCACTGTCAGCCATATTTGTAATATTAGGCCTCCTTGTCCTCACTTCAGAGGTGGGCCGGCCTATGAATTCAATGAAGGTCATCAATAACCTGAAAACCTCTTGGATGTCAAGGGGGGCTCTGATCAGCATTGCGTTCGTACTCGTATCTGGTTTGTTGTTCATCTTAAATTTGGCTGGGATAACCTGGTTAAACGCCTTCCTGATAGGATTAAATCTCATAATCGGGCTAATACTGATCGCATATCCAGGCCTCCTCCTCAGGGCGGTCCTTGATATCCCGGCCTGGCGCTCCCTGACGATTTTCAGCACGATGTACATCTATTCGTTCCTCAGCGGTGTTGCGTTGCTTGATATGTATCTTCTGCTCGATGGAGACGGTCTTGCATACATAGGGACAGTAACCCCTTCGATCGCGATCGTGGTAGTCATCCTATCAGCTGTTTCCTTGTATAACCTTAGGCGTGGGAAAGATGCGGCTTCAGTAACCTCGTATCGTGAATTAACGGAAACGGGGGCTAACAGGATATTCTGGCTTGGCGCTATGGTACTGGGGCTTGTGGCTCCCGCATCGATCTTCCTCTATGTCATCATTTTCAATAAATTGGAAATCCTCGATCTGTTGGCTACGCTTTTGATCTTGATCGGGGCGCTCAGCTTTAAATATTCGATACTGAGGGTCGGATTTCACAAACCAATGATTAAGTCAGCAACTCATCAGTAATACAAACAGGACTCGCTTTAAGATTATCAAGTCAGTCTATTATATTATATTTATAAATAAATAAAAAATAAAAAATGGAAGCTGGGGGTGGTTACTAAAAAGATCTACTTGTTAAAGTCGAACCCTACGACCCTAGCGAACGCCGCTTCTCCACCCTTGAACAGCCATGGGAAGCACCCTATGGTCATCCTTACAGCCTTCTTTCCATTCAGCGCTTCCTCTATCTGCCCCCCTATATTCTCTGCGTGAATTATATCGTACAGGAATGGGTAGTTGTGCATTATCTGATAATCATCATCGGGAAAGAGTTTGGCAAGCTTGGCTTCTCCGCCGAACTTCTTGGCAGCGGCAGCCCGTACCTTTGTGTAAACGCGGGGCAGGAATCTACCTATGGGCAGGTTCAACGGATGGTCAGGTGACGGGTCATCCACCATAAACAGGTGTATCTTCTTCTTAATCATGTAGTCTGCAAAGTCCTTAAGCACGCCCGGATGCATGTGGATATACCTTTCTTCATCAGCTGTACCATTTGGCTTGGGTTTCTGGTACCACGCGTACCTACTAAACCCGGTGAACAGGACAAGTATATCACCGTCCTTAACGCCCCCTGCTACCTTGGCATTTTTTTCAAGTATTTCAGGGGTGATGATACCCAGATCTCCTACTTCACTTACGTCTACTATTATGCCTGGTCCGTATAGCCATTCGAGCGGGATCTGGTCTATTGTCTTACCATTGGTTACAAAATGGACCGGCGCGTCCAAGTGGGTGCCTATGTGATTGGATGTCATGATGTACTGGGCGTTAACGCCGTGCTCTGCCTTCCTTTTGATATATTTTACTTCAAATGGTGGGTACAACGGCCAGAAGGGTGTGTCTTGGCTCAAAGGTTGCGAAAGGTCATACAGTTTTACCATATTATAATTATAACTTTACTTATATTTATACTTATCTTGAGCCTTTGCATAATTAGAGCTTTATTAGAAAAATGATTAAATAATATAATCTCTTTAATGAATTTTATATCACACTTTCAATTAATAGTCATATGAGATATTTTTATGGATTTGAAATATCTGCTTCTTGTCTAACAACTTTCCAATGATAACACATCAGCAAAATTAAGCCGGCTGAAACCGGCTTAATTAAACGCTGGATGTATACCGGCGTTAACGATCGATGGATCAACGGTAAAGAATTTAGCTATGGAAATAATCCTATCCTTGAATTTCAACCCTTCGCAGGACGATGTCCTTCTGATAATCTATGTCTACCAATATTCTTGCCGTATTGAGTTCAATTCTGGCGATTTCATTCTGATGTCTGGCTGTTATCTCCTTGAGACCCCTGCCCTCTTCGGTGATCCTAAGAAGTTCGCCCCTGAGTGATGATGAAAATAGGATAGGATGGCCCCCCCTGCCATGATACGTGGGGACGACTATTGGAGCCCCCGTTCTGTTATATTCCTCTAGAACCGCCTTTATCTGGTCCGATTGTATAAATGCCATGTCGCCTGGCAAGATCGCTATGGCGTCAGCGGTGCTTTCCCTTATTCCGGCCTTGATCGATGAGCTCATGCCGGATTGATAGTCTTCATTAAATACTAGCTTTACGTTGATCCCCTTGAGAATTTGCTCAACCTTCTCTCTTTCATGTCCTACTACTACCGTTACCTCGGCTCCGCTCAGCAGCGCCTCTTCCACCACTCTTTTTAGCATCTCCTTTCCATCTATCAACTCAAGCATCTTGTTCCTACCGAACCTTTCTGATTTACCAGCAGCCAGAACAAGTATCTCTATGCGTTGCATATACGGTATCATATGTGTTGACATTAATATATTATGGTCTCCTGATGGAGATGGATATCATTAGGCGCTTAATGATTGGCGTTATTGCAAGCAAATGGTAATGGCATTAAAAGCTAACCTATGTTCTAAGGCCATCTGCCGTAGTATTTATAAAGGCCTAACGGAGTATGTGTTGCGTTTATGTCTTCTCAAGTACGTGGAATAATCAGGGTGGCTGGGAGGGACCTTAACGGCTATCAGCCTTTGGTAGCAGCCCTCTCAAAGCTTAGGGGTATTAATTATAACCTTGCCCTGGCCATACTTAATAATATCAAGATAGATCCGAATATCAGGCTCGGCAAGCTTAGCGATCAACAGCTTCAGCTTATTGAAAAGGCCTTGAAGAACGCACAAAGCCTTGGACTTCCAAATTGGATGCTAAACAGGCGGAAGGACCTTGAAAGCGGGATAGATAAGCATCTCTTGGAGTCAGAACTTGAGTTGCAGGTCAAACAGGATATTGAAAGGGAGAAGGGGTTGAACAGCTGGCGCGGCCTAAGGCACGCGTATGGGCTGAAGGTCAGGGGCCAGCGAACTAGGACCACTGGAAGAAAGGGCCTAACCGTCGGCGTTAGAAAGACGGTGCTAGTAGCTGCAGCGGCCGCGGCAAGGCAGGGTGCTGAAGGTGCAGCCCCGCAAGGGCAACAGGCACCGGCAGCTTCTTCCACCCCACAGCAGGGCAAGCCTGCGCCTTCGGCTCAAGCGCGTACAGAGGAGAAGAAGGTATAATGGGCGATCCAAAGAAACCTAGGAAGAAGTATAATACCCTACGGAACCCGTGGGATCAGACGGAATTGATCAATGAACTTAAGATCATCGGGGAATACGGCCTGAGGAACAAGCATGAGCTGTGGAAGGCGTCAACCGAACTATCAAGGATAAGGAGCCAAGCTAGACAGTTACTGGCTGCACCTACTGACAGGAGGGCGAAGGTAGAAAAGCAGTTCCTGAACAGCTTGGAAAAGATTGGGCTATTGACCACCGATAAGAGCCTTGATGCTACCCTTAACCTGAGCGTGCAGGACCTCCTTAACAGGCGGCTTCAGACCGTCGTCTGGAAGGGTAACCTAGCAAAGTCACCTTATGAGGCTAGGCAATTGATAGTCCACAGGCATATAATGGTGGGTGAAAGGATAGTCAACAGGCCAGGCTATGTTGTGAAGGGCGAAGAGGAAAAGCTCATTAAACCGTTGATTGACGCAAATCAACGTGCCGAAAAGGGTGCTGCCTAAGGGTGAAATGATACCATGAGTACAGTAGATGATAAGTGGGGAATAGTTCACATTTATAGCAGTTTCAATAACACCATAGTTCATATAACTGACGTCTCAGGCTCTGAAACTATAGCATTCAGCAGTGGTGGAATGCACGTAAAGGCCGACAGGCTTGAGGGTTCCCCGTACGCAGCCATGAAGGCTGCATCGGCTGCGGCCGTAAAGGCGAAGGATAAGGGAATCAACGCCATTAATATTCAGGTAAGGGGAGAGGGTGGCACAGGCTCCAGAACTCCTGGACCGGGCGCCCAGGCTGCCATCAGGGCCCTTGTAAGGGCCGGTTTAAAAATAGGAAGGATAGAGGATGTGACTCCCGCGCCTCACGACTCAACCAGGAAGCCTGGTGGAAGGCGTGGAAGGCGTGCATAGGCTGGTGTTTGGTCGTTGACCGTCACTAAGCTGGCCGCTGACAAGGCCTCTCTCAACCTCAGAATAAAGGGTTATGACCTGGATATGATCAACGCGCTAAGGCGCTTTTGCCTTGTAGAAGTTCCAGTGCTAGCCATCGATGACGTCGTCATACTGGAAAATTCCTCGCTTATGTATGACGAAGTTCTAGCTCACAGGCTGGGGCTCATTCCAATAGTTACACCACATAAATATCTGGAAGGCGGTGAAGATGGGGTTCAGGTGATGCTGGTGCTGGACGCAAGGGCTGGCACCGTTACGCGGACAATTTATTCAGGTGAACTAGTATCGGCCGAAGATAGGGAAGTCAAGCCGGCATCTGCCGAAATACCGATAGCGGAGCTAGCTCCAGGCCAATCCATAAAACTGGAGGCTTACGCAAAGCTCGGGAGGGGTAAGGTCCATGCCAAGTGGCAGGCGACTTCCAAGGCGGTAGCCAAGCCTACGCCGGTGGTGACAATTAAGAACGCTTCCACCGCAAAACGAGAGCAGTTAGAAGGCATATGCCCTGTTCATATACTCGCGTCAAAGGACTCCAAGCTGGTCGTTACTAACCCCTTAGAGTGCACTTATTGCATGGAGTGTGAGAAGCTGGATCCGGACTCGATCTCGATAAAGGAAAGCAAGGACGATTACATATTCAGCCTGGAGTCGGTTGGTTCGGTTGACGCTGAGGACATCCTGATGGCGGGGGTAGATATAATGATGAAAGATTTTAAAGACCTTCATTCAAGGGTAGATGTCATATGATTGGACACGGTGAGGATGAACTGAAATCGTTAAAGGATGCCTATAGGAAGACCAAGAGGTTCATATGGAACGATCTGTACAGGCGAATAAAGCGCTCTAGCAGGTCCGAATTTACTCGAATTAATACATCAAAGCTAAACAGGTTAGCCCCTGAAGGGGCTTTCATAGTGGTCCCAGGTAAGGTGTTGGGGACGGGGAATATAGATAAGAAGATCACCGTGGGGGCGCTGTGCTACTCGAAGGCTGCCAGAGCTAGGATCGAAGGCGCCGGCGGGAAGGCGCTGACGTTCAGCGAGTTCGTAGCCAGTTACAGCAACAAGGAGGGGATCATGATTGTCAAATGAAGTCGTCATAGACGCTGAAGGCTGCATACTGGGCCGGCTGGCCAGCTCCGTATCGAAGATGCTGCTAGAGGGAAAGAAGGTCTTCGTCGTAAATGTAGACCGTATATATATATCTGGAGGGAAGACAAGCGTATTGAATGAATGGAGGGGCACGCTGGACCTGAAAAGCATAATCAACCCGAAACTCTCACCTATTCACTATAGAAGGGTTGACCTCCTTTTCAAGAAAGTAGTAAGGGGGATGCTGCCATATCCAAAGCCACGAGGGAAGATCGCGCTTACAAACCTCAGGGCCTATTATGGAGTGCCGACGCAGTTCCAGAACGTTCCCAAGACGGAGATTGAGGGGATAAAAGCTACAAAACATCAGTCCCAATATGTAAAGCTTATCGATATAGCCAAGGAGTTGGGGTGGAATGGAGAATAAAATGTACTTTGGAAGCCGCAAGACGGCAAGGGCATTTACCGTCATAAAGCCGGGCACCGGCAAGGTTAGGATAAATAACTTCCTGTTAGAGTCTATCCAGAATGACCAGCAGAGGAGTATAATATCCACGCCGCTGCAATTGCTGGGTGACGACCGCTACAAGGTTGATATAGCGGTCAAAGTAAAGGGGGGCGGCACGTCTGGGCAGGCCTATGCGTCGGCCATCTCCATTTCAAAGGCCTTGGTTTCATACTTTAAATCAGATGAGCTGAAAAAGAGACTGTTGGATTATGATAGGCATCTGCTGGTGGGCGACAAAAGGCAGAAGGAATCGAAGAAGCCCGGCGGCCCTGGGGCCAGAAGGAAGGAGCAAAAGTCTTACAGGTAAGAGCAGCCCGCGCATCTGCACGTACGGAGGGCACAGGCATGAAGGTACACTCATTGCTCCTGCACAACATTACTAACTATTACATTTACAACCCCGTTTTCATCAAAGAACTGACATAGTGCAGAAAATACTCCCCCCTTTCTGATCAGGTCCCGCGGGCCATTGAAGTTCCCAGCCGATAACTTCGTAATCCACTTTTCATCTATCTTAACGATGCTGAACCCACGTCCTACCTTCAATACTGACACCTTCCTCAGCTGCGGTTCCCCATAATTTTCATCGATGACCATGTCCGTTGTTATGACATGTGCTTCTGGCCCTTCTGGCTGTTCATCGAGCCCCAAGCTCCTAACAGCTCCTATGCGGGGATCGGTTTTATCACCATGCACACGTCCAACGGATTCTGCATCGCTCCGGTTCAGCTCCAATTGAAGCTCAGATGAATCATCGCTTCTGTCGGGGGATAGGGGAAGTGATCCTATTTCCTCTTCCGACATGGGGTCAGGTATGAAGAATGGCGAGCGCCGCTGAATGGGCTTTAGAATTGAATTCACATTTTTTATTACCTTTTTCATTATTGCGGCCTTCCTAAGTGAGGAGTACATGTACGCTACATCACTGGTATCGTTTGCCACAAGGATGAACACTTTACCGGCCATCCGCCTGCCAGTGCGTCCGCGCCTCTGTATGAACCTGATCTCTGACGGAACTGGCTCATAAAATATGACCATGTCAACCTGCGGGATATCCAGTCCCTCTTCAGCAATTGAAGTCGCTACGAGGCAGTTAAGGGCACCACTCTTAAACGCATCAAGCGTCTGTCGCTGTACCTCCTGAGACATACCAACGTCAGCCTCCTTTGTGGCCTGGCCTACAAAACGCTCGCCCCTGATTCCCTCTTTGGACAACCTGCTGACCAGATATGATGCAGTGTCCCTGTACTGCGTAAAGACGAGAACTCGCGACGCTGGTGTAGTTCCAGCCTTGATCAATGAAATAAGCGCCTTAACCTTTGGATGTTCGACATTACATGGTCCATAGAGCAATTCCTTGAACTTCCTGAACATCGGGTCAGCTTCAATGGTAGAATGCGCCCTCTTGTTGTCCTCACCCATCCTCTCTACGAATGGAATCAAAGTCTGAGCTCCTTGCGTTGTAAGGAGTTCGCGCATATGAAACAGGGTGAGCGCTATGGACTGCTGCTGGATTGCGGTAAAGTAGAACCCCTTCCCCTTAGCGCCGGCGCCCTGCAGCTTGCGTCTGATTTCATCCCCTGCCTCCAGCAGTTGCTTCCTGTAAACGTCCTTGGTCCTCAGGAAGTCATAATCTGCCAGCCATTTTAACCTTGTATCTAGCATGCCCCCGAGCAGGTCCATCAGCGGGCGGTAGGCAAGCGGAAGGTCCACCTTCTTCCATTCCACGGTCACGGGATTGATATAGCTCTTAACGTCATCGTCATCCTCTGATTTGTATATTATTCGCTCAATGAACAGGGAGTCACTTATCGCCTTCAACCTTTCTTTCATGGCACCAGGCGAGGCGGTTAGGCCCAGGATGATAGGATACGATGAGCTCTCCATATATCTCCTAGCTATTTCGGTGTACGCGTAGTCCTTGACCGCCCTGTGGCACTCATCGAATATTACAAGCGCGAACTGCTCTAGATCTATCCTGCCTGCTGAAAGGTCGTTTTGGACCACCTGAGGTGTCGCAAACATTAACCGGGCATCGCCCTTCCAGGCCAGCTCCCTTAGTTTAGGATGGGTCATCCCGGTAAGGAGCTTGAACTCCCGATTTGGAAACCTGAACAGCCGGCCGAAGGTTTCCTTGTGCTGCTCGCACAGCGGTTTGGTGGGGGCCATCATCAGTACCCTCTTCCCTCTCTGGTTCAGAAGCATATACCCGGCTACTAGGGCGGCTATGATGGTCTTTCCAAGCGCGGTGGGCATCACGATCATGGTATTCTGGGTTACTGCCTCCTTCGCGGCGTTGAGCTGGTATTCCCTTCTGTCCAGGCTACCATTGATCAAGAGAGGGTTGTCTTCCATCATTATACCATCATCATGATGGAGCTGGCTCTTAACGCTTTCTGGAGGGACTGTTATAATGCTTCATGGCATGAAGCACTGGCAAAATGTAGCGGTTAAACCGCTGTCCTGGCGGCGCTATACTGTTTCATTAAGCGCTTTCCTTAAAGCTTCGAGCGTTTCGTCAGATCTGACGATCGTTTCTGATCGGCTTGACATGACCTTCAGCTTGACGTATCCCTTTTCCCATTCCTCCGGCAGCACCATGACGGTGACCACAGTACCTAACCTCTCTGCATCGGCCAGCTGCCTTGAGAGCGCGTGGCCATCCAGGTCGATCCTGACGGCCAACCTTGCCTCCCTGAGTTCTTCGGCCAATTTCATGGCCTCATTTCCCATTTCCTTCGCGTATGCCACATATACACCACCCTTCTCCTCCGTCTCCTTCTTCATAGCCAACAACAGCCTGTCAGCCCCCCCTGCCACACCCAGGGCGGATAGCTCTGGCCTGCCGAAGACGGCCGGCAGCCTGTCGAATTCACCCCCGCCGGCGAGGGCGTGAAGCGATGGGTTAAACTCATCAAACGCTTCAAAGACCACCCCCGTGTAGTAGTCCAGCCCCCTGACCACCTGCATGCTCACCTCGTGTTTTACCCCCACCTCCTTTAATTTCGATGAAATGGAGGCCAGCTCATCTGCTGTTCCCTGGCCCGTTATGGACTCGATCCTCCCTATATCCCCCTCGATCCTCCCTATTTCGAAGGCATATTTTATTTCATCCTCCGAAAGTCCCCTGTGCAGGTACTCATCCACAAGTTCAGCCTCCTCCTTCTTGGCCATCTTATCTATGAGCCCAAACATGTAGCTTCTCTTTCTATCGTCGAACGCCTTAAGCGCATGGTCCAGCAACCTGCGATCCCCAACCTTGATGACGTAGTCCCTTATTCCAAGGTCCCTTAACATGCTGGCGGTAAACGCGATTACCTCCGTGTTGGAGAGGAGCCTGTCCCTTGCCCCGAATACCTCCACATCCCACTGATAGAACCATCTGTACCTTCCTCTCTGCGGTTCGTCGTAGCGCCACATGGAGCTGAACGACCCAAGCTTGACCGGAAGCGGCATATCCCTCCTTGAACATACAAATCGAGTGATCCCCACGGTCAGGTCAAACCTGAGCCCCAGCTGCCTCCCGCCCTTATCCGTAAACGCATATATTTCGTCGGTCACTTCGTCTCCGCTCTTAGCCTTGAGGGTGTCCAGGAGCTCAAGGCTTGAAGGTTCCATCAGCCTTATGCCGTAGAGCCTGCAGTTGTCGGTAAACGTACGCCTTATGATCTCCAGCCTTTCGAATGTGTCCGGATCGTAATCACGGAGGCCCCTAACCAGATCCATCCTCCTTCACCTTAGCGGATGGGAGCTCTGCAAGGAGCGCCGACAGCTGAATATCGGGATGGGCGCCACGCACCAGCCGCAGGTCATATTCAGCGAATATCTTGGCCAGTTTCGCCTTATCTACATCGGCCACCGTCATCGCCTCCGCGTACATATATTTCAGTATGTCATCCTCGGGCACGCCGTAGACCATCATTAGCTTGGTCAGAAGCTCGTGTGACTTCTTGAAATCTCCGTCCAGCGCCAATTTTGATAGCTCCCTGATCTCCTTTGTACGGGAGATGCCGGATATGGACCTTACATTTTCTGCGCTTACTTCGCCCACCGCAGCCGCCGCCTGAAGCTGATTTATGGCCAGCCTTAGGTCGCCACCGCTCAGTTCATATATCAGCCCAAGCGCAGCAACATCGTATTTAGCGCCTTCATTTTTACATATGAATTCTAGCCTCTTTACCATATCCCCCTTTTCGATCTTCCTGAACCTGAAGATTGCACACCTGCTCTGGATTGGCTCTATTATGGAGCTGGAGTAGTTGGCTATTATTATGAACCTTGAGTGCGCCGAAGACTCCTCCATTATCCTGCGAAGGGCCGTCTGGGCTGATGATGTCATTTCATCACCCTCATCCAATATGATGAGCCTGAACGGGATACCCTGAACCCTGTCCGCGAACATCGTAAAGGTCTTGATCCTCTCCCTCACTACGTCTATACCCCGCTCATCAGAGGCGTTAAGTTCCAGCGTATAATTTCTCCATATGTCCCCCATAAGCTGTTTTGCCAGGCATATGGCCGTTGTAGTCTTGCCGGTGCCAGGCGGGCCCGCAAAGAGGAGATGCGGCATATCCTCCGGTTTTTTAAGGAGACCGTTGAGCCGCTCTACTATATCGCCCTGATCCAGAAGCTCCGAGAGCTTGAGGGGCCTGTACTTTTCCACCCACATTACCTCCTGAGACATCCCTATCCGGCATGAATAACTTCCAGCCTATTAATAAGTTATTGGAGGCGATGAAGGTTAGGTGGCCATCCGGCCATTAAGTAGCGCATGAACATAATTTAAAACAATACCTAGGCCACATATTCCAGCGACGCCCTTATTACCCCCATCATGTATATCTGCACCAGTTTGGATCTAAAGGGTAGGACAGCGCTCATAACCGGCGCGTCCAGGAGGATAGGGAGGGCAATAGCCACACGAATGGCCAAGGATGGCGCAGACATAATTCTCCACTATATGTCATCGGCGGATGAGGCGGCCTCCTTGCGGGAGGATCTGAACAAGAGAGGGGCCAGAGCGACCCTGTTGAAGGCGGACCTTTCGACGCCTGAAGGGATAGATCAGGTCCTTTCATTTTCTAAGAGCTATGGCAGGGATATAGACGTGCTCATAAATAATGCGTCCGTCTTCAAAAAGGCTACATTGTGGAAGGAGGAAGATATACCTTCAATGGCACCGGTCCTTCAGGCCAATGCGCTGGCACCATACCTATTGACAGTGGGCCTGGCTGAGGGCGCAGGGCTCAAGAGGGTGATCAACATAACCGATGCCCTTGCATGGCTACAGCGCAGAAAGGGTTACGCCTATTCCCTTAGCAAGGACCTCCTGACGCATATAACCTACGCCCTAGCGCTTGACCTGGCCCCCGGCGTAACCGTAAACGCCGTGGCCCCTGGCCCCATCCTTCCGCCTGAGGGAAAGGATTACAAATATCTGGATAGGGTGGGCGGGACCGTCCCTCTGAAGGTCCGCGGTGGCCCAGCGGATGTAGTTAACGCCATCATGTTTCTGTTGGCCAGTGACTATATAACGGGACAGGTCATATATGTGGATGGTGGGGCTCACCTGTTGAAGGAGGGCATAATCTAATTGATTTCAAGGATAATGATCAGGGACCTAAGCCTCTATTGTATAATAGGTGACAACGAGTGGGAAAGGGGGATAAGGCAGAACGTAATGGTGACCATTGAGCTGTGGGTTAACGTCGACAGGGCGATGGTGAGCGATCAGATAGCCGACACGGTAAACTACAAGAAGCTTAAGGATAAGGTAGTAAAGGTCGTGGAAAGCTCCTCCAACAGGTTGCTGGAGGCCCTTGCGTACAGCATAGCGAAGATATGTCTGTCTGAAGAGAGGGTAGAAAAGGTAAAGGTTACAGTCGACAAGCCTGGCGCACTCAGCTATGCTAGGAGCGTGGCCTTCGAGCTGGAAATGGCCAGGTAAACGGTGAAAATTGCCCACCTGCTTCCTATCGTTAGGCTCGAACGTCAGGCCCAGGGAGAACCTGATCAGGGCTGTCAGGGCGCTTGGCTCCCGGCTTTTGGTGACCGCCATTTCCACGGTCTACCTTACAGAGCCAATAGGCATGAAGAATGCAGCGGCGTTCTACAACTGCGTTGTAAAAGCCGAGAGCGATCATGATCCATATTCTTTGAAAACTTCCATACTGCGCGATCTGGAGGGCTCGCTTGGGAGGGTCAGGTCTACAGACAGGTATTCGGATAGGGTCATCGATATAGATCTGCTGCTCTACGGGCAGATGATAATAGATGAACTGAAGGTGCCAGACCCTGACATATTTGTAAGGCCCTATCTGGCGTCCTGCATCTGTGAATTGGATGGGAGCCTGATCATCCCCGGGTCAGGCGTCCGGATCTGCAGTATAGCCAAGGAGCTTGGGTCGGCAGGCATGAAACCGTTGCTGGGATTTACAAAGGCCATGAACAGGGAGGCCGGCCTATCCTAGCGTAACAGCTCCTTAAGGTCACGGTAGCTTGACCATCCGGACGCAGAAGCGTTGAAATTATGAATGCTCTCCTCGCTTACCACAGATATGTACACCCTAGTGCTCTCGTCCAGATCAGGATATCTGGTCATAAATTCCTTCGCTATTGATCTGTATATATCTTCAACGAATTTTGGGTTCTTCAAGGCTGAATATATCACGAATCCCTCATCCGACCTCTTCAGCACACTATGCGTCGAGCCGCTCATTGACTCGGATACCGCCGTCAGTAACTGTTGAATGGTGATCCTATTTTCTCCATGCAGGCTAACCAAAAGCGTAGCTTTAGCCCTCTGCATATGGGTAGGCATCAGGCCCGCAGTTTCAGGCCCATGGTCCAACGCGGACCTCATAAGTTCTGCGCCACATGGACAGGTGGAGATGCCGGTGATTGTAACGCCTATACTCCTAAGCAGTGTGCTTCTGGTCATCACAGCGCCGATCTTCACTCCAAAGTGTTCGTGAGACTCAAGCCCACTAATGGGCGAGGATGATGCTAGGTACCCGTCTGCGCCGATCCTTATTCTACTCTTCGTTGAATATTCATGGAGCTCCAGCAGCCTTTTAGCCATCGATGGGGCAAGCTCTTCAAGGTCAGCTTTGCCCTCACCTATGCGGTCAGTAACCCCTATCATAGTCCTTGACATGTTGATGCCCCTCTGATATGGAGGCAGGTCAACCATTACTGACACGCGGCCAGAAGAATATATTACGGGGGGCCTTGAAAAGGAGTTCAGAGGCATAAATATTCCCCTGAACCCCACGCGGTCTATTGCAATCGGCACTACAGGCCTCTCATATTGAACATCTTTGGATTTAGCCGATACGGCCTTCCATTTTTCCTTGTCATTCATATACTGGATAATCGTCCGGCGTACTGTTTATAAAGATGCTGAGGATTTTATGGGAAACGCCAAAACTCGGATGTAATACCATCTGCGAATAATACAGTTTGCAGGGCTGATAACATTTCAATTGCTTATGCGGTGACACCTCAGGTTGAACATAAAGCGGTTGTTAACCACGTATTGTTGAAGCAGAAAACTGGTTCCAGCTGGCTGACTAATTCAAAAAGGGATTGCCTTAGGGATGCCAAGGCGCGTTAGCGCAGGAATATGTTATATCGGTATCGACAAGACTGGCTTAAGGCTCCCTATGCCGCACAGCGCGCGAATCGTTATATATACTTATATATGACAATGTCAAAGGTGTGACGACTAAATTTGTCGAAAGATAGAATGGCCATTATAGTCTTTTCGGGGACCGTAGATAAGCTGATGCCCGTAGGTGTACTGACGTCGGGAGCAATAGCCATGGATATGGATGTGGACCTGTTCTTCACCTTCTGGGGCCTGACCGCCATCAGAAAGGATGCTGTTGATGCAAACTCAAGGTTCAGCAAGGATTTCGAGGATATGGGTGCGATGTTGTCGCAGCTAATGAAGCAAAAGCAGGTTCCCAGATGGAGCGACATGGTGCGCAACGCGAAGAAGCTTGGGAACGTCAGGGTGCACGCCTGTTCCATGACCTATGATCTGATGGGCATGAATAAGGAGGATCTTGACGATATGGTGGATGATGTAATAGCCGTGGGCGAGTTCATCGATAGGGCGAGGGATGCCAAGATAACCCTCTTTATTTAGGGTGTTCATCGTGAGCGGTCAGGATAAGGTAGTTGATGCGAGGGGTAACTATTGCCCCATGCCGTTGATGAAGCTTGTGGAGGCTATGAAGGAAGTGGACATAGGACGAACCGTAGAAGTGTGGTCCAGCGACAGCGGGTCCCAGAGGGATATTTCGAGGTGGGCTGAAAAGATGGGCCATGAAGTTGTGGCCGTAAACCATGAACAGGGTTACGACAGGATCAAGGTTAGGAGAAGGAAATAGCATCGTGGGTCAATCAGTGTGAATGGGCGTGCCCGAATTTACGCCTGTGGAAACGCCAACGGCTGGGCGTCAGATGGATGCCAGTCATGTTCCAGTGGAACAGTAAGCGAGTTCCCACGCTGCCTGCTGGCTTAAACAGGAGGATAGCGGCATAAGCTCACGAGCTTTTGCGTGGAAGGATGTCACTTGCCCTGTTCGATGAAGCTTCTAAGTATCCTCTTAACCCTTAATATGGTGCTCAGCCTAACGAACTCATCCGGGCCATGTATGTTACTGTCATAATCTATCACGCCGATCCCCAGCGTCGGTATCCCCATTTTGTATGTGTATTTGCCATCGTTACCCCCCAGCTCACCTACACATCCCTTCCTGCATCCATACGATTCAGCCACTCCTAGGAACCTTTTTACCAGAGCATTATCTGGGTTCGTTAGATAGTTCCCGCCCCCCTTTACGGACGTCAATTCCACGTCGATCCCTCTACCTCTATTTACAGCCGCCACCGTATCTCTAAGCTCAGCGATGGCCTCCTTAGCATCCTCTTCCGGCAGGAGCCTCATGTCGAACGTTATAGTTACATCGGGGGGTATTATATTGGTCGTGAACCCGCCCCTGATTATAGTTGGGGAGAACCTGCCCCAGACCCTTCTGTGGGGGTAGCCTGGGGGGAGGGGCAGCGATGAACGCTTCCGCTCCCTCCTCCTCGCTAGCCCCTCGAGCGCCCTTATCACCCGTGGAAGTTCGAATATGGGGTTTTTTGCAAGGTGGGGGTATCCGGCGTGTCCCTGTCGCCCCCTTATTACGATGTCGCCGTTGATTATCCCGCTTGCACCACAAGAAACCACTTCACTTTCGGAGTCCACGATTACCGCTAGATCTGGTGGTGTGTTTAACCTTGTCACAAGATCCCCAAGGCCCAGCTCTCCTCCCACCTCCTCATCGGCCGTGAAACAGAAAATTAAGCCATTTTTAACCTTCATTTCCACCATTGATCTGAGCAGGCCCAGCAGCACTGCCACCGCCCCCTTGTCATCTGCAGCCCCTCTCCCGAACAGCTTATCCCCAACTTTGGTTAACGTAAGAGGATCCGTCCTCCAGCCGGGCCCTGCGGGCACCGTATCATAATGAGCAGCGAACATGGTGACCGGCTTCGAACCACTTGCTTCAACCTTTACGTTAGGCCTAGGCCTTTCCCCCCGACTGTACACCATTTTAGCCTGCTGGCCCATCCTTTCTGCTTCCTCGATTATGAACTTCGCGCATTCTTCATATCCTTTTATGTTTGACTGCTCAGAGCTTATTGAAATCAGGGTTCCCAGCACCCGCTCTTCATATTCCAACAGATCGTCCATGGCCTTTTTCAATTCAATGGATATTTAAATAGCGCGAGCTGCAACCCTTTCAAGCGTAGTTGATGATCACTTCTATCCTGTTCTTTAGCCTATCTGTTACGCGTCATGGTTAGTGGTGCACGAACGCCCCATAACAAGTCCATCGCCCACCGCGTTCACGCCTAAAAATGGCGGTTTGGAAAAGGATATAACTGTGGCACCCGGCTCATGATTTCTATGAAGATCAAGCTGGGGTCGTGGGTAACCCTCCCGAGGTTATCATCGCAGGGGTTCAGGTCGCTCATGTCTGCCGGTGTTATGTACAAGACCGGCTCAGGTTTCCTGATCGGCAGGAACCTGGACCTGGTAAACGTCAAGAGAATACTTGAGTCCGAGCTTAAGGACGGCGTCTATTATGTGTTCAGCTGTGCAGTGTGCGGTAGGGATTCAGACTGCAGCACGTGCGAATACAAGTTCAGCTGCTCGGTGGAAAAGGTGGGTGGAAAATGCATATGCGGTCCATGCGCCGACGAAATTTCAGTGGAGAGGCTCTGGTCAATTGCTGGAGATATCGTTTAGACAGGGCGCTGTGGACGACCTCCTGAAATACGCAAAGGGTATGTCACCATTGGAGGCAGTGGCCTTCCTGCTGGGTGTGGCCAAGGGCGATCAGCATTCCGTAAGCGAAATCAGGCCCGTGAATAACGCGGACAAATCGGCCGTGAGCTTCTCCGTAGCCCCTCAGGAGCTATATGACGTGTATGTTTTAGCGGAAAAAGCTGGGCTTTCGATTGTGGGGCTTTTTCATTCCCATCCGGCGTCCCCATATCCGTCGACTATAGATATGAACTTCATGAAGATGAACCCTTTTGTGTGGGTCATCGCGTCATCCATCGACTGGCGCATCGGGGCATTCATCCTTACCGGTTCCCACATCGCCTCCGTCAAAATAATCCGTGGATAGGTACTTCATCCCGTTATCGGCTAGTATGGCAAGGACGTTCTTCCCGTTCCCGAGCTCTCTGGCCAGTTTCTTGGCTATGCATAGGGTGGCAGCTGAACTGATGCCAACCAGGAGGCCCTCCTTTGATGCGACCTCCCTGATCATCCTCACTATCTTTTTCTTATCATCCTCGCCTATTCTGTATATCCTATCAAAGCGACTTTGGGAATAAACCTTTGATGGATTCCTTTCCCCTGGATTCCTAAGGCCCGGGATCTTGAAAGTGGGCTCCGGATATACGCCGACCATCATTATAGATGGATCACGCGCCTTCAGCCTCATCGAGAGGCCCACACCTGTCCCGCCGGTCCCGACGCCGGTGACTATGGCGTTGACCGAATCGCCCATCTGCTCCTGTATCTCCCTAGCTGTAGTTTCATAGTGTGCCATATAGTTTGCAGGGTCGGAGAACTGATCAAAGGGCACATATAGCTCCGGCCTTTCCCTGACCATCCTGTTTTTCAGGTCTATAGCTCCGGCGGTTCCCTCGCTGGCCGGGCTCAGCAGGAGCTGGGCCCCATAGGTGGACATGATCTTCCTCCTTTCAATGCTTCCATTTTCAGGCATTATGATGAGGACCTTATAGCCATATACTGCGGCCACCATGGCTAGCGCTATACCGGTGTTGCCTGATGTCGCCTCAATTATCACCCTGTCCTTGGACAGCTTGCCGCTTTCCAGCGCCTTCTGAAACATCTTAAGCACTATCCTGTCCTTTATCGAGCCGCCTACATTGAACCATTCCAGCTTAGCGTATATAGTTGCGGCACCAGGGGGAGATATTCGTTTAAGCTTGACTATAGGCGTGTTGCCTATAAGAGTAAGAATATTTTCATGCACCCCAAATTTGGTCTCCGAAACCACGTTCATGTCCATCTTATTTAAATATAGCGATAACTTCAGTTTTCGAAGATCACGTTCTTATCCCTTATAAAAGTGCCCAAGCTGAGGTCCCTGACCGCCTCATCTATTTGCTCCTGCGTGTTCATAACTATGGGGCCATACCAGCGTATTGGTTGGTGAAGCGGCTTTCCTGAAAGGACAAGGAACCTTGCACGATCATCCTTGGTCACCAACCTGACCGCGTCCCCCTCCTGCGAAAATACGGCGGCCTGACCTGGGTTAACGATGTTCGAATCGGCTGGCTCCATATAGCCACCCCCGGTGACCATGTATATGAGCGAACTGTATCCCCGCTTTACAGTGAAACTGAACTCGGATTCCTCGGGCAGCAGGACGTCCAAATATGTGGGATCAAGTCCATATGCATTTCCGACAGGGCCGCTTGCGCCACCATACTGGCCTGAGATCACCTTCACTATAGCTCCTCCGTCCATTTCCAGCCTTGGTGCCTGTTTTTCGCCGATATCCCTGTAGGTTGGGATGGTCATCTTCTGCCTTGCAGGAAGGTTGACCCACAGCTGGAAGCCTGAAACGTTTGTGGGCAGCCCGTTAGATCTGAGGAGCTCCTCCGGATCGGTTTCATCCAGAGGGCGAGGCATCTCCTGATGGAAGATGCCGCTCCCCGCGGTCATCCACTGCAGGTCATTGGTCCGGATCACCCCCCTATGGCCCTCGCTATCTTCATGTAATACCTTTCCAGCTAGGAGGTAAGTTACCGTTTCTATTCCCCTGTGGGGGTGCCATGGAAATCCCTTCTCATAATCCTCTACGCGCGATGATCCGAAATGGTCCAAAAGCAAAAAGGGATCTGTCAGGCTTGCCGTGGCGTATCCTCCGAACACGCGCCTCAACTTCACCCCCGCTCCATCCTCGGTATTCACTCCGGTTAAGACCCGGACAGGCCTTTTAAAATGAGCTCCATAATTAATATCAGCCATTTTTCCTCTTCTATCTTCATTTTATAGGCCGGTTTCTTATACATTATCCAGAAATCGCGGTTTGCTTCTGGGCCTTACGGAGGTTACGGCGCCGAACATCGATTACAAGTTGGCTCCAGGTCACAATGCTTTAGTTTAGCCTTATGGATTCCCCTATCTGTGGCCCTACGGCTATCTTTCCCCTATACATCCTGTTCAGGCTTTCCACCAGGTTGTCCACCTTCCTTCTTTCCCCATGAGCCACTATCACCCTTTGAGCCCTGCCCCTGAACTTGGCCAGGAAGCTCATAAGCTGGTTATAATCGCTGTGCCCGCTGAACCCCTCTATTTTCTGGGTCACGCAGTTGACGTCCACCACGTTTATCTTCCCTTCGTTACCCATGGTGCTGATCTGCTTGGCGCCGTCCAGCACCCGCCTTCCTATCGTGCCTGCAACCTGATAGGAAACAAATAGGATCTTGTTCTTTGGATCGCCAGCGAGCTCCTTAAAGTACACCACAGATGGACCGCCTTCGAACATCCCTGAGGTTGCCATGATTATGGCCGGGCCCATGGCGAATACCTCCTCCCTATCGTTGGGATGTTCTATGACCGTTATGTAATTTGATAGAAACGGGTTTTCCCCGTTGTGGATGATCTGATCCCTTATGCTCCTTTCAAGGTAATCGGGGTAAAGCAGGTGGAGCCCTGTGGCCTCCGTTATCATCCCTTCAATGAATACAGGGACCTCAATCAGCTCCTTCTTCTTCAGGTAATCGTTAATGACCAACAGCATCTCCTGCGCGCGCCCAACCCCCGGGACAGGGATGAGCACCTTTCCACCTGCCTTGAGCGTCGAATTTATTGACGATACGAACTCCCCCTCGGATACCGGCCTGGGTGGCATGATATCCCCCCTTCCTCCGTACGTCGATTCGGTTATCACAGTTTCGACGCGGGGGTATTGATAGTTGGCCGGAGGGAAGAGCCTAGAGCGATCGAACTTGTAATCGCCGGTATAGACTATGTTGTGGACCCCCTGGCCTATGTGCAGGTGTACGACGGCTGAGCCCAGTATATGACCTGCATTTGACATGGTGAGCTTGATATCCGGTGAAATGTCCGTCACTGACCCATAGGGAAGCGTAATGCAGTGCTTTATGAACTCCCTGACGTTCTGCATGTCGTAAAACGGCTTACCGCCCTCGGCCTGAGATACCTTGATGGCGTCCATCAGGAGCATGGTGCTCAGGGTCAGAGTGGGCTCCGTACAGTAAACCGGTCCGTCATATCCATATTTGAAGAGCGCCGGCACAAAGCCGGAGTGATCCAGATGCGCGTGGCTGAGTATTATGGCATCCAGATCCTCGAGGCGAAAATCGATCAGGTCGAACCTCGGATACCTTTCGTCAGGCGTCCTTGCGCCAAGGTTTACACCGCAGTCCATTAGCACCTTGCTTTCGTTGGTTTCTATCAATATGGATGATCTGCCGACCTCCCTGAATCCACCTAGAAATGATGCCTTGACTTCGTTGCTCGGAACAAGCCTTTCCCTGAAGACCCTTTCGCCCAACCCCCTGAGGAACTGCAGTCTCTCGGTCTCATTTGACTTGAGTATGTACTGCATCTCCTGCAGCACCTGAGAATTGAGCGGGAAGTGCCTCCTTATCCTGACCTTCCATCCCAGGTCGTTCATCACCTGCTCCACCTTCCCCCTTATCTCGCCCTCCACTACGGAGGTATCCTTCAGATCTATGATGACTTCTCCGAATATTCCATCGAAGGCTATGCCGACCAGCCCTGCCTCCTTTGGGATCAGCTTGACCAGGAAGTCCCTCGAATACTCCTCCCCCTTCCTGTACGTTTCATCGGCCTTCACTATGACCCTCTTCCTCAACGTATTGACTATTTCGCCGATAGTATAGGGGTTCTCCATGAAGTATGAAGGGTTTTTTGTATAGATGGCAACCCTTGGCCCTTCGTATTCTATCCTGGTGACCTCCGCCTTACTTGGCAGTAGCTGCAGCACTTCCGCTGCTATATTTTGTCCGGAGAACTCATTTCCCAATTTAATTCTGCTGGATGGATTTAAGGTAACCGTGTTTTTCGTCGTCGGTTAGCTCCCTGAATCCCTCCTTGTCAGCAACGGCCACGTTAAAGCTGTTCC
>JAFLXO010000022.1 GCA_029786595.1 Nitrososphaerota archaeon
TATACAACAGGACCAAGAAGCTGATCGCGGTCTCCCACATATTCCTGGGTTTCGCTATAGGTTTCGTGGTAATAGCCGGATACGTTGCCGGCAGAGGTGCCCTGCCTATAACGCCAGCTCCTTACATGATCATGGTCTTCTACGCTTTCTGGATGGCCGGATTTGATGTCATATACCAGAACCAGGACATGGAATTTGACTCAAGGATGGGCATCAGGTCCATACCGGTGATCACAAAGGGGAAGATAATCCCATTCCTTCTACTCTTCTATACGGTGGCTTCAATAGCCATTTTCCTGGCGGCTTCAGGCGCCATAGAGCTGGTCTCAGCCGCGGCCGCTACGGCCCTGATATTTGCTTCGGTTCCATTCGTGGGGAGGATGAACACCGATGACATCTTCAAGTATTTCAACGCGCCGATCCCGCTGGTGATCCTCCTCTTCTTCGTGCTTCAGATACTGTTATGATGCCTGGGCTATATCCTGCCTCGCTGGCCGTGGGAACGGCGGCCGTCGAACTGGGCGTCAAAAAGCATAATTTTTATATCAGAAGGAGGGGGGCAAGAGCGCATGAAATCGATAAACCCGATCGGCATCCATGGCTACGCGGCTTACGTTCCCAGTTTCAGGATAAGGACCTCCGAGATAGCGAGGGTGTGGAAGGGGGGCGGTGCCGGCCCAAATGAAAGCAAGGCGGTAGCCTGCTTCGATGAGGACGTGGTCACCATGAGCGTCGAGGTGGCACGTGAGGCGCTGGGGATGGCCGGGGGCCCGCCGATAGGGGCCATTTATGTGGGAACCGAGTCCAAGCCGTATGCGGTCAAATCAACTGGTAGTATCCTTTCTGATATGCTGGGCTTCAATCGGTCCTTGGGCGCCGACCTAGAATTCGCCTGCAAGGCGGGCACTGAGGCCATGCAGGTGGTGAGCGGCCTAGTAGGGTCGGGTATGATCGATTATGGGCTTGCTATAGGCGCTGACACGGCACAGGGAGCACCCGGGGACGAACTGGAGCATACCGCCGCTAGCGGTGCGGCCGCCCTGGTCATAGGCAGGGCCGACGGAAACGATATAGCGGAGATCAAATATTCCACGTCGTATATATCCGACACACCGGACTTCTGGCGAAGGCAGACCCAGCACTTCCCTTCACACCTTGGAAGGTTTACCGGCGAACCGGCCTATTTCGATCATACCATACAGAGCTCCAAGCGCGCCCTCTCCGATACCGGTACGACGCCTAAGGACTATAGGTTCGCCATTTTCCATCAGCCCAACCCACGTTTTCCATTCGATGTCGGCAAGAGGCTGGGGTTCTCGCAGGAACAGATAATGCCCGGGGCCGTCAACAACCTGATTGGCAACACCTATGCCGCCGGTGCGATGATGGCGCTCTCCTGCACCCTTGATGAAGCAAACCCCGGTGATCGCATATTCATGACCAGCTTTGGCAGCGGGGCGGGAAGCGATACATTTGTGATAGAGGTCAAGGACAGGATATTGAAGAGGAGGTTGGGCAGCGTTCGCCTTAAGGAGAGGATGAAGAAGTTCATGTTGATCGATTATGGAATATATGCAAAGTGGAGGGGGAAGATAAGGGAATGAACAGGGTATTCATACGGTCAGTGGGGCTGGTGCCGGTGGGTGAGCACTGGGAAAAGGGGCTGGCGGACCTCATGTACGAGGCGGCATCAAACGCCCTGCTTGCGGCCCCGGGTATAAAACCCGACAAGATAATAGTTGGAAACATGTTCTCCGGTTACGCGGAGCATCAGGAGCAGCTGGGGTCACTGCTGGCCAGCACCCTGGGGATGGCCGGCGTTTCTGCGATAAAGGTGGAGGCTGCGTGCGGATCAGGTGGCGTGGCCGTACACGAAGGGTACCTTTCGATCAAGTCCGGGGAATACGAGAATGTGCTGGTGGTGGGAGTTGAAAAGATGAAGGATATGGGGACGGGCAAGGCTACCAAGGCCCTTTCGATGGCCGAGAGTGCGGAATACACCCAGGTGGCCGGCGCTTCCTTCATATCCCTGAACGCCCTGCTCAGCAAGGTCTATATGGCCCACTATGGAAGGAAGGATGAAGAGATGGCCAGCTTCCCGGTTATAGCTCACAGGAACGGTGTTACCGCTGCGCACGCCCAGTTCCGTAAGGAGATAACCGTCAAGGACGTACTTTCTTCTGCTATAATAGCGGACCCAATAAGGCTGCTCAGCAGCCCTCCGGCGGGTGATGGGGCCGCAGCTGTCCTACTGAGCTCCAAGGGGGGTGAGGTTGAGGTCCTGGCCTCAGAGGTCGCCACCAACCAGTTCATATTCCAGGAAAGGGAGAACCTCCTAGACTTCATGGCAAGCAGGATAGCCTCCTCTAGGGCGGTGGCTAAGGCTGGAATTGGCGTATCAATGATAGATTTTATGGAGGTGCACGATGCCTTTCCTGTGGTGGCTGCACTTGCCCTTGAAAGTATTGGCATTTCGAAGCCGGGGATGGCTCCGATAGATGCCATGAATGGAAGGTTCAACTGTGACGGGGAACTGCCTATCGGCACATTTGGAGGGCTTAAGGCGCGAGGGCATCCGGTAGGCGCCACCGGAGCCTATCAGGTGGCCGAGGCATACCTTCAGCTTTCGGGCGGTGCAGGCAAGAACCAGATAGGTGGCGCAAAAATAGGCCTCACCCATAACGTCGGAGGAATAGATTCAACCTGTGCGGTTCACGTGTTGAGGAGTGCGATATGATCCCCATATCCTACTGGAGAAACAGAAGGTCGTATACGGCGCTTATGGGTTCAAGGTGCAGGGCCTGCGGGGCCGAGTACTTTCCGCCAGTTCGTGTCTGCAGGAAGTGCAAATCAAGGGACATAGAGCCAAGGGAGATGCCCAGAAAGGGAACACTGATCACCTATACGAAGCTTACGGAACCGGCCGAAGAGTTCGGAAAGCAAACCCCCGTATATCTGGGCCTTATAGAGTTGAGCAACGGCGTAAAGCTGGTCTCAACCCTCGCGGACGTTAGCGAAAGCGAACTTAATGAGGGGGCGCCGGTGAGCATGGTGATCAGAAGGTGGACCGAGGAAGGCCCAACCGGGATCATATATTACGGGTACAAGTTCAAGGTGGACGCGGCCTACAGTATGAGCTAAAGCCGGTTGGTGGTGGAACGCGCTCAAATGAAAGGCGGCAGCTCGCGAGGAATTCATCAACCCCAGAGGGTCGCTTCTGAAGTGATCGGTCGCCCTCGTTATCGCCGGAGCGTCATATCCTGACCTTAGGGTTGCTCCCTCCCGGGCCTGGCCCGATTCGACCATTGGGCGCGTCCCCGCATCCCTTCGGATACGGGTCGCGTCTGGAAAGGCCCCCGACGGCGCGGGTTCATCCTTTTCGCATCAGGCGTGCCCTTCAGGGCTGATTTTACCCTCGCGTTGCTGGTCCTCGCGTGTAGCCGGTTTCGAGAAGGAGGACGGCTGACCCTCCGACCCTACCTGCCGCCGTTTCTTTCGATGCGCGCTTCCCTTAAAAATGTTGTGTGGGCTGGTGCAAACTGTTCGATATTCATCGGTGTTTTCTGCCAGCCGGTTCAGGCCGAAGGTATGTTTTTAGACTTAGAAGTTAAATAACCGTTGTTTCCTAACTTAGACAATGAGCAAATTAGGATTTGTGGGACTGGGAAAGATGGGCTCTGCATTGGCCATTAGGGCCGTTCAGACAGGGTATTCCGTAATCGGATATAACAGGACAAAGGCCAACGTATCACAGCTGGAGGACAGGATCGAAATGGTACCGTCTATAGGCGACCTTTGTGAAGAGAGCGACACGGTCATCGTGTCGGTCACAGACGATCTGGCCGACGAAGATGTTACGCTGGGAAACCACGGGCTATCTGACCATATGAGGTCCAACAGGACTATACTTGATTTCAGCACTATAACACCCATGACCTCTAGGAGGATAAGCGAGAAGCTGAAGAGGAAGAACATCTACAGGCTTGAAACTCCGGTGATGGGGGGGCCATCAAAGGCCCTTAGGGGTGAGCTGGTGGCCATAGTGGGCGGGGACAAGGGGAGGTATGAAGAAAACCTCGAAACGATAAGGGTGTTCGCCTCCAGGATATTCTTTGGCGGGAACATTGGGGACGCCCTTACCCTGAAACTTTCGCTCAACCTGCTCGTGGCAGGATACGCTGAGATGATAGCCGAGGGGCTGACCATGGTTAAGAAGGCCAAGATCGATCCTAAGCTGTTCATACAGGTGCTTAACGCTACGCCCTACGGGACTGAGTTCAGCGAAACAAAGGGTATCAAGATGACGGAGGGCACCTTCGAGCCCAGCTTCTACCTCAAGAACATGAGAAAGGACCTCTATCTGCTGGTTCAATCATCCCAGGAGCACGGTGTATTCCTTCCAACATTGGGGTCTCTATTTGAAACGTACATCGCAGGCCTCAGCATGGACCTCGGTGACCAGGACTACAGCGCTATATACAGGTACCTTCTGAGCGTAAACAAGCTGGACTGAACGCCGGGGTGTCGGAGCGGAAACGAGTTCGCCTGCAGAGCGAATTTGCGTGGGTTCAAATCCCACCCCCGGCTTCCATATGGCAGTATGAAATTAGACGGGTCCTATGGGGCGCAGTAGGCTAACAGTTAGGATCCCTGAAGAGAGCCTCAGGCCCTTTCTTAGCCCACTTTGCTCTTAAAGGCTGTCTCTAGTGAAGCCCTGTCGTCGTCCGACATACTCCATCCACTGGCTCCTAGGTTCTCCGTTACATGCTCCTCGGTCGAAGCGCGCGGGATAGGAAGCACATTAGGCTTGGATATTAGCCAGTTCAGGGCCATCTGTACCATCGTCTTTCCGTATTTTCTGGCCAGCTCCTCTACATCACCTCTGGATGATGCCAGCCTGCCGTGGGCTAGCGGATAATATGCCAGCAGCATGATCCCCTCCTTTTCGCAGTACGGGAGGATATCCTTTTCAATGTCCCTGTTCGCTAGGCTGTAACTGAGCTGAACGGCAGCCAGCCCGTGTTTCTTTAAGGCGTTTTTTGCTTCAATTATCCTCTCCAGGGAGAAGTTGCTGACGCCTATGAACCTCACCTTCCCCTGGTCTACCAGTTCCTCCATCGCGCCCATCGTCTCGGATATGTTTACCCTGCGGTTGGGGAAGTGCACCTGATAAAGGTCTACATAGTCGGTTTTTAACCTCTCAAGGCTCCTGTTAAGGCTCCTGATAAGGTGGCCACGATGAAGATGGTTTGACCAGACCTTTGTTGCCAGGAAGATCTTCTGCCTATCATATCCAGCTATAGCTTCGGCCACTAGCGGCTCCGAACCATATATCTCCGCCGTATCTATGAGGTTAATCCCTCCGTCCAGCCCTGCCTTGATGGCCTTTATCTTCTGTTGTCTTCCTCGTATCCAGCCCATACGTGCTGCTGCTATCCATCCAGCATCGTAGTAGGTGCCCATTCCAACTTCTGACACGTCCGGGCCGTCCCTTCCGAATTTCTTATATAACATATTATCAAGAAGTAAGCGGGTTATATAAATCAAGCTATCGTTCAGTTACAGGAATGTCCAAACTGGGATTAAAGTTAAATATATTGAATTCGTGGGTGTCGCATGGCTAAAATTGACGAACTGTTTCACTATATCCGTGCGCACGGAAGGATCATAGTTAACCCCGGGGAGCCGCTGATCGAAAGGGAGGCAGCAAGGTTTTCAATTGCAAACAACATGGGTATAATGGCGTTCAATTCCAAGGTCAAGGCTAGAAGCCCGGACAAAACCGTGGAGGATATCAATGCTCTTACCACCCAGCCAGATGACATATTTGAATCAGTGAGGAGGATCTTAGGCACTGGGTCCTTCTACCTGATCGACAGGGCCATCGGATCCTCTCAATCTTTAAGGCTCAAGTCGGAGCTTCTGATAAGCACTAAGTATCCACACCTCGCGTTGATGTTCATGAGGAACTACTTTCCAGCCCCTGAGGATAGGGAACCCGATATAAGGCTGGTGGATATTCCTGAATGGCCGGAGACGGCTGTCTACGTGGACCCGCTAAATTATTCTACGCTGATACTGGGCTCCGATTACTATGGCGAACTCAAGATGAGCGCGCTAAGGCTCGGCATGCATTTCGCCAGGGAAAGGCTCAACATGATAGGGTTACACGCTGGTGGAAAGGTTTACAGATGGTCGGAGCATGGAAGGACGGTGGAGAGGGGGGCCCTGATATTTGGCCTCAGCGGAACAGGGAAGAGCACGCTAACCGTGTCGAAGGAGGAATATGACGGGGTGGAGACCATTGTAAGGCAGGACGACATAATGATCCTCACACCTAGCGGAAGGGCGTTCGGAACAGAGATGAACTTCTATCCCAAGACCGACAGCATACCATCCCTGCCGATCCTCGCTTCAGGGCTGGAGCACCACGACGCAATTCTTGAGAACGTTACAATTAAGGGAGGCAAGGTGGACTTCTCCGACCTGACGGTTTCCTCGAACGGAAGGGCCATAGCCATTAAGAGGAGCGTTAAGCTATCAGATGACCTGTTCGATATAGGGTCTGTAAATTATCTGTTCTTTCTGACGAGGAGGAATGACATGCCGGTAGTTTCGAAGTTCAGCTGCCCGGAGCAGGCGGCAGCCTATTTCCTGCTTGGTGAATCGGTGATGACCTCAGCCGGCACCGAGGATAAATCGCTTGTAAACAGGCCGGTTAGGACGCTCGGCTTCGACCCTTTCATAATAAGGCCGAAGTGGAAGAACGCGTTGATCCTATATCAGTTCCTGAAGATCAACAGTTCTATGAGCGCCTATCTGGTGAACACTGGAAGCGTCGGTGACTCGAAGATCGCGCCAAGGATTACTCTGGATTCACTTTACGCGGTGGTCAGGGGCGGATCCAAATGGAGACGCGATGAAATCCTCAGGATGGACGTTCTGGATGGGGAGAGGAAATTCGATATCTACACGGCGTTCGGGAAGGAGGAGTACGAAAAGAGGATGGCCGAGCTCAGAGCTGAGAGAATAAAATATATACACGAAAACTACCCAGAGATGGAGTTCCTTTCAGCATACATATGATCGCGCTATACTATCACCCTGCCTGCTGGACGAGCTACCGGCTGATCAAAAGGGTCGGGCCAAGAAAGGATGTAATAATGGTGAACTGCTCAAGCAATATAGGCCTCCCCCTGTCACGGGGAGTGCTCTCCGTCCCCCTAATCGAAGTTGACGGCCGGCAGGTTTACGGTGGCCCGGTGGACATCGAGACCGCAGCATCGCTGATCGAGGGAAGAATGGTTTCACACCCGATCGGGGACCTGAGAAAGGCGCTTACTAGTGCGGTGGCCGATAGCGCCGCCGCGTCCGCCATGGTGTTCATGACCGGTGAAATCAAGCAGCTCCTCAACTTCCCGCAATTTCTATCCGCCTGCACGGGAATCGGGCTCCTGAATGATGGCGGAAAAAAACTGGGCGAAGTTGACGATATGATCAGGTCCGACGGGCGGCTCTATGAAGACCTTGAGCCCCTGATGATAAGGACGCTGGTCCACAATATCGTAAGGGAATCGATTTATGTTTCCTACGCACTGAATGGGGTTAATGACTTCGTCTGGTGGCTGACCGCTAAGGCTAGCGTAGGAAGGGTGGGCGCACCGTTCGATAATGCGGTTTCGGGAAAGGCTAGGGCGCTTTACACTTACTATATTGATAACAGGGCCGAAATGGAAGCCAAAATAGGTAAGGAGATAAATATAATAAGGAACGATCGTGAGTTTCTCGATATTATTGGCACTTACTCGTAGGTTTCCTCTCCCCATTTGTCCAGCGCAGCCTTAAGCTCCTTGCTGTGCGTCGAATATTCCTTTAGCGGGACCTTCTTCTGCCAAGCCTCTATTGCGTCCCTAACCGCCTTGGCTCCGGCCCTGGCACCCAGAGGGTTACCAAGAACTCCACCTCCTATCTGTATGGCTATATCGGGGCCCATGAAATCTAGCAGCTTTGGAACTAGGCCAGGATGAAGGCCACCAGAGGCCACGGGGACAATCGATTTCATACCCCACCAGTTCATTGGGAAGTAGATCCCCTCACTTTCCGCCTTGTCCACAGTAATGGCTTCCTTCGACCTCATAACGTCTGGCTTGCTGCCCTCCATCTTACCTACGGCAGTGCCTATGTGAAATAGGTCTGGTCCGGCCAGTCTTACCACCTTAGACAGCGCTATCATCGAGACTCCATGGTCGGCTATCTTGGTGAATGCTGCGTGGAAGGCCCTGTGGGCGTGAACTGCCAGCCCAAGCTCCTCAGCATAGTCCCTAATCAATTGGGCAGCGGCCCATCCTATGGTCAGGATGTCGATCATGATGAACTCCCCCCCTGAATCCTTTACCAGCTTGGCCCTCCTCTTCATCTCCTCTACAGTGGCGGTTATATTTATCAACGCGCTCTTCCTTTCGCCAGTTTCCCTTTCCGCCTTGTCCCTTGCGGCCAGAACTGCCTTAACCCTATCGTCAAACCTGTTAAAGGGTAGAGAGGTCAGATTCTCGTCGTCCTTAAGCAGGTCCTCTCCGCCGACCCATATATCGTACGCTATCTTGGCGTGCGCCTCCGGTGAGGGGGATAGCTTTGGCTTTGGCACGGTCGCGAGTATAGGCCTGTTCTTTACCTTCAATATATCCTGGACGCCCTTGATCCCGAACCCAGGCCCCTTGAACGATTTAACGTAAGCCCGCGGGAAGAATATATCTTCAATCCTGAGCCTTTTTACGGCCTTCATCCCGAATATGTTGCCGAAGACCGCCGAAAATAGCTGCGGCAGGCTGCCGAGTTCGAACAGCTCAAGCGGGTAAGATACGTATATCAGGTCCCCGCTTATCCTGTAAACGTTGGCCATCCTGTTTCTGGTTGACTGATCTACAGTGGTCAGCGTAGTCCAAGTGCCAACGCTGCTTTCACTGGCGACGCGTCCAGCGGCCTCCTCGATAGAGAACCCGGCGTCTGGGGTCAGCCTGAACAGGACGAGCAGCTCATCGTCGGACGGCATCTTTCCCTGTTTTACAAAGTCCAAGTACCAGTCTATCTTTGACATGAGGTAAGCATATCATAAATCTCTTATAAAGATGTTGGGGGCTTTGGGAGAGGCAGTAAAGGTCTGATGCTTTTGCGCAGAGGAAGATGCACCAGCCTCCCCCAACAACGGTTACGGCATTTAGATGGCATTTGTGAATGATAATCTGTTGTGGGAATGATAAAGCGTAAACCTATACCTATGGAGATAACATTTGCAGGATATAAGATAGGTGTTAGTTATGTGTTGTTGAATCAAGAAACAAGTTCCCTGCTGGCTGACGAACCCGCAAGGGGATAGCCTTGGGGGAAGCTCACGCGCCTTATCGTTAGAGGATGCCACAAACGCTCCTAAATAATAATAAGCTCCAAGACCATTATTGCGAAATGGCCCTTTTTCGGTAACCCATAAATAGCTGCCGATGTTTGAAGGCTGACATGAGAAAGATAAAGATCATGGCGACCCTAGGTCCGGCCTCTGGAAATTCATCCATCATCACCGACATGGTCAAGGCAGGTGCCGATATAATAAGGTTGAACTTTTCGCATGGCTCACAGGAAGATATGAAGAGGATGATAAAAATTGTAAGGGATGTTGAGATCGAGCTTGATAAGCCGCTGCCGGTTGTGGCCGACCTGCAGGGGCCGACGGTCAGATTAGGCGATTTTAAAACGGTGAACGTGAAGACGGACTCTGAGGTGCATTTCTCGTTACAGGGAGACGATATACCCATCCCCTCGGAGGACTTCTTTAAACTGGCCGAGAAGGGAGATAGTGTAGCATTTGAGGGGGGCATGCTTTGGGGCGTAGTTACAGCCAAAGGAAGGGATACGGTAACGGTCAGAATGGAGATGGATGGGGAGCTCAGTTCAAGGAAGACGGTGGCCATTCAGGGCAAAGAATACGATTTACCTCCTTTAACGGAGAAGGACCTCGATGACCTGGAGTTCAGCGTGGGGCAGGGCATAGATGGCATAGCACTTTCATTCGTAAAGAAGGGGCAGGACATAAGGGACCTTAGGGGGAGGCTGGAGGCACTGGGAAGCGACGCATTCATAATAGCCAAGGTGGAGACCATTTCAGCGGTCAGGAACCTGGAGGAGATAGCCGAGGAGGCAGATTCTATAATGATAGCGAGGGGGGACCTCGGGTCTCATTTTCCACAGGAGAAGATCCCAGAAATTGAGAGGACAGCCATAAACACTGCCCTGCGGGTGGGGAAACCGAGCATAGTTGCCACTCAGCTGCTAGATTCCATGATCAAGAATCCCATGCCCACCCGTGCCGAAATCATGGATGTCTTTATGGCCGTGAGCATGGGGGCTGACGGCCTGCTAGTGACCGGAGAAACGGCCGTTGGAAAGTATCCGATAAGGACGGTCGACTGGCTAAACAGGATATCTCGAGAAGCAGAAAGCTATTCCGAGTTCAAACCAACGTTCAAGGCAACGCAGACATATGATAGGTTCGCAGAGGGGGTTGTCAAGCTTGCGGATATGATAGATGGGAAGCTTATAGCCTATACTCATACAGGAAAGACCCCCCAGAGGCTGGGCAGGTTCAGGCCCTCAGGGGGGCTCGTTGGAGCTGCAACCAATATAAGGATATGCAGGAGGATAGCGCTTGTGTGGGGAGTTACCCCCCTCTTTGTACCAGACCTGAGGGAGGAGAACATCGAGGAGCTGATAAGGATATCTAAGAGAAGGGGATTACTGAGGAAAGGGAACGTTGCAATAGTCACAAGGAGCCTCAGGGAAGGGGTGACCGACGCTATCAGGCTGTTCGAAATAGCGTGACACAGTTAATGATGCATAGCACTTCGACTTATTGGCTTTTTGAGGACTACGGTGAGCTTGATATTTTACCTATAGCTTCCAGTTTAAATTTAAGGTGACCGACGTCTCTTTTGTCTCGCGGTGTTTAAATCTTTTAAAAGTAATCCTGTTACGTGGGGCCGTCGTCTAGTTTGGTCTAGGATACCAGCCTGGGGCGCTGGCGGCCGTGGGTTCAAATCCCACCGGCCCCATCCTGAAAACGGGGATATAGATAGAACCGAAAAAATGTCACCCCCTTTATATAGTAATATACGACAATGAAAATAATAATCACTATTTTATTTATTTGAATTCGTAAAGCGATAACAGAATCATGTTTACTTGAATTTTGAAATTTAACCTCTTTCCTTTTCTTATCTCAGCTTTCTTCCTTTTCAGTTCCATCTCAGATATTCCCTCATTTCTCATATCCTTGGGTTTCAACGAAAGAATCCCATCATAGAATTCCCTGAGGTTCTCATATTCAAGGCATAAATCGTCATCTATTGCCTTCAGCAGGGCTGAGCCATCAGAGAAAAGCCCCCTACTTCCAACTGTCTGCCAGGTGTAGGGATTAGGATCAGTACTAAAGTTTGGCAAAGTTAGCCGAGCCAGCTCTTTGACCTCACCAGTGGCTCGATTATAGTCTGGAATATGGTGTCTGCATTTAGTCCCTCCTTTGCCATTTCCGCTACATGCAGGACCAGGGAACGGAGCGCCTCAGTGTTTGCCAGCTGCACTTCGCTCCGATCGTCCTGAGGTTCGCCATTAGGCCTTCCACGATGTTGCTGAAGCCGGAGCTTATCTGCACGATGGTGTCTGCTAGGAAGACCATGGCTATGTGGCGCTTTATGCCGCTCATCTTCTTCATCTGGCAGTCATCAAGCCCAAGGCTCTCCTTCGCATCTCTGTGGAAGCCCTCGATCGACCACCTCAGTGCATAGGTTTGAAGTACTTTATTCGCCCCCCATATCCTCATGTTGCTCACGTAAAATGACGGCCTCCCGGCCAGCTCCCTGTTATCATATGAAATGACGACAAGCCTGACCTTGGCCCTGTTCAGGTGGACTGTCCTCACCGTCGTGCAGTAAGCATAGTAAATCCTCTCCTCCCCTTTCATTGAAGTGTATATTTTAACGGGCATGAACTTGTCCCTTGGCACGCCCTTTTCAAATTCAGCAAGCGTCATCTTCGTCCTGCTGTCATCAGAAATGACAAGCCTGGTGTTCTCTTCCTCAGTGACATAAGCTCTGATTCCAAGTTTTCTTATATGTTCTATCTATAAGCTCTCTGCTGTTGTACCAGCTATCAAATACTACACAGGAAATTGGCAGGCCATAGCCTGCTGCCCTGCTTACAAGGTCCTTTGCTATCTCGACCTTTGTCATGAGCTCTCCTTCCTTGCAGTCATCCTCCTTCCTGTAAACGTCGAAGTCAAGAGGCAGGTGAAACTTGCCAGTAAAGTAGTTTATGCTCACCAAGTTCTGCGCAAGCATATACTTTTTCTGACCATGGTCCCAGAAGTTGCCTGACCCCATATGTGCTTCCCGCTCTTTTCTATCAATGTATCATCTATTACAAGCGTGCCTCCCTTGATGTTTAACCTATCAACTTCATCCTTAACCATCCTTATGGCCGATTGATGCGACGCATCATCATTCCATGTGGGATCAGTTACGAAGTTGTTGAGCGACGCCTGGTTCCTGTAATCAAGGAATGGCCTGTTGATTGACGATACGTTCTTCCTCTCAGTTATAGTCATGAGGCCAGTGAGGTACCTCATGTAGTTGTCAGCCTGGCTCCTGTACTCGAAGGCGGACGCCGGATACGGGCCCTTGCCCTTGATGAACTGAGAATAGTCGGTTAGGGGGATCACACAGCCGTAAGCAGATGACGGAAAAAATATGGACGATAAATAAATTTCACAAAATGGCAAAATTAACTTTGCCAAACTTTAGTAATAATTCTCCTTGATGTTAAGGGAATAGTTTGTTCAGTCGTCCGTTGCGGCGGAGCTCTTCACCAGCTTCTTCCTTAGGATGAGCTGTTGCAGATTGTGTATGGCCGGCACACATCCCTCCATGGTCCTCTATAATAGTTCGATGTTTGATACCATCGAAAATATCATGAGCAGGTGGAAGAACGTACTGTTTTACTCCCCAACCGGCTGCTTGATCAGGAGTAGCTTTACTATGAATTTATCTTTTTCTCATAAACCATAGAATGTATATCCAGTCACGAGCTTGCAATTATTTAAGTCCTCAGGATCTGGGTAGCGCCTACTACCTTATTAGGGAGCCAGTTTTGTGATCCGGTGCCTTATGTATTTTATATATCATTTAAGGATGATTAAACCCGATCGTAGTAACGTTTAAATTATAACCTATGGACAAAAGCATATGATTTCCATCACTGTAAACACTCAGACGCCCCCCGTTAAATTCAATCTAACTTTTCAGCAATTGATTGAGAAGTATGGGGAACTAACTATTCCCCTTGATATCGAGCTCCTCAATCCTGAGGACATTCAAACGACCGTGGGGGGTGTATCGAGGATGATCATGCAGCTTTCAGGCCATCTAGGGCTTAGCCCTTCATGGGTATCCCTGGGACCGGGGTACCCTTCGCAGGCCGTCTATAAGAATATCAGGATATCGTTCATAGACCTAGATCCAACTGACCTGGCAAGGTTTACGAGATTTAAGGAGGGTATTTATTCAGAATCCCATTCATTGAGGCAGTACCGGTTTAACCCAAAGGACTATCTGGGTTATACAATATATAACTGGAATTCAGCGCGGGCCCTAATGGAGGAGTTTGACAGGACTGATGTCTTTTTTGTCAACGATTTTCAGCAGCTGCTTGTCGGGGGAATTATAGGGCCATCGGCCCCTGCGGTACTATGGTATCATATACCGCTGGTCCCGGAGAAAATGAGCGATGAGGTCAGGGGGTTTGTCAGGAGGTCGATGGACGGTTTCGATATAGTAATGCTGAGCACCAAGAGGGACCTGGAGGGTTTGATAAGGCTTGGATCCAGGGTCAAGGCCAAGCAGACCTATCCGTTCATTGACCCGGATTATTACAAAAAATCTAATAGGACAACGGCCTCTAGGGTACTCGAAAGGTTAAACCTGAAGAATGATGAAAAGAAGGTCCTTTTGGTGGGAAGGATGGACCCCATAAAGAGCCAGGACATGGCGATCTCGGCTATCAAAGGGATCGATGCCAAGCTGGTGCTCGTAGGTGACGGCAGCTTTACTAGCACCTCCTTGGGGCATGATAAGGCCAGCACATGGATCAAGGCGTTAAAGGAACTGGCAAGGCAGGAGGGGGTGGAAGATAGGGTAGTCTTCGCTGGCTACATGCCTGATGACGAATTGATGTCCCTGTACGAGGAATGCGACGTAGTAGTGCTACCTTCAAAGGTGGAGGGCTTCGGGCTCTCAGTGTGCGAAGGATGGAGATACCAGAAGCCGGTCGTGGTCAGCAGAGGGGCTGGTATAGCTGAATTGATACTGGATGGGCTGAACGGATTTGCGTTCGAATCCGGAGACGTAATGCAGCTCCATGAATGTATCAGTAAAGCACTGGTAGCGAAGAAGGAGGTAGGCGAAATGGGTTATGCTACAATGAACCAGTGGTGCAGCCTGAAATCCAATAGCGAAAGCATAAGGGAAGTGATGGAGGATGCATATTATTCATACAAACCTCGCGGCGCAGCGGACACGCACGTTAAGTAAGCAGTACATTTAGGGCGTATAATAAGAACTGTTGGCATCAATGGAGGAGGGACTGTTCAGGCTTTGTTACCTTAGCCGCGGTCCTGAATTACCTGATAACCTATGTCATACCCATGATCTGGCATGAAGATCTTCAGGGTCTCGATACCTAAATGCCCAGATAGTGTGGGGCTGGTCCGGGGAACAGATATCAAAACACCATAAAAGTATATCAATGGCCTCCTTCCACTGCGCCTCATGGATAAGGATAAGATGATGGATCAAGCCTGGGAGAACCTGTCGAAGGTAATGGATCCGGAGATAGGCGTTTCCATAATGGAGCTTAACCTGGTTCAGAAATTGGAGATATCGGATGAAGGATTGGCAACAGTTGAAGTCAAGATGACCACGCCGGTGTGCCCCTCAATGCTCGCCCTCCAGCTTGCATTCGATGTAAAGAACGCCGTGGCCTCAGTGGAAGGGGTCAAAAAGGTGAACGTAACCCTGCTGGAACATTATATGGCCGAAGTGATAAACGAAAACGTAAATCAGGACAGGCCCCCTGAAGAGAGCCTGAAGTCCTGAAGCACCCTGGTGCTTGAGGAACTGAATACCACCCTCTTTTTATCGTTCATGCTCCTGCCCTTTCTGTTTATGTAGATGGTCAGGAATTCATCGCCATCATTGCCGGTTTCATATATGAAGAAGGTGCCCTTGCACCTGAACGCCCTTTTGCCGTGTTCGAAGACCCTTTCGGTGACGCCGTTCCTTTCCAGTATCCTGAGGTTCTTGATGACCGCCGTCTGGCTCACCTTCAGTCTTTCTGCAATTTCCCTTATCGTCAGCGGTTCCCTGGATAACAGCTCCATAATGGAGGCCCTCGTCCTGTTGAGGCCCAGGTCTTCGAATACGGATGGCATACCCTCCATTGCCAGTGGCCGCTTTTAAAGTTAAATTTATAAACTAGTTGTTTATAACCATTGGTTATGAACAATAGGTTTGATAGCGATGATGATAACGGTGAGGGTGACGAATTTACGAGGGCATTTTATCAGGCCCTTGAGGACTTCATAAAGGAGATGAGCAATATGAGCGATGAAGTAATGCGGCTCAGCAGGAGCGATTTCGAAGGCGAATTTTTCAAGGGTTTCGCCATAGGCTTTGATGAAAACGGGCAGCCTCACTTCAAGGAGATAGGCGATAGCATAAAGGATAAGGTTCGAGAGCCGCTCTACGAACAGCACGTCAATGACGATAATATAGAAGTCATTGTGGAGCTCCCCGGAGTCAGGAAGGATGACCTAAGGATATCCGCCTCGGAGGATGAGGTGACCATAGAGGGAAAGGGCATTAACAGGAACTATAGATGCACCGTACCCCTTAAGGACGAAGTTGATCCCGATAGAGTAGAAGCGACGCTTGTTAACGGGGTATTATCCATCAGGTTAAAATTGAAGGGCAACGTTAATAAGGGGTATAAGAGGATAAATATACAGTAGGAAGGCGAGAATATGTCAGAATCACCCATGATGTTAAAGGTCCTTGAAGCCTATACAAGGGATGTGGGAAGGGGCGTGGCTAGGGTCGACTATGAAGTGATGGACAGCCAGGGCCTCTCAACCGGTGACGTAATTGAAATCAAGGGGAAGAGGAGAACGGTAGCCAAATGCCTGCCGCTCTATCCCACGGACGAAGGGCGAGGCATAATTAGGATGGATGGATTGATAAGGAACAACTCCGGCGTAGCGATAGGCGATAACGTGGCCATAAGGAAGATAAGGGCCGGAGCCGCCGAAAGGGTGATAATTACGCCACTGGAGGACGTTCCCTTCATTGACGAGCGCTATATAACGGACGCGCTGGAGGGGATGCCTGTAACGAAGGGCGATAACGTCATGGTCCCATATTTCGGGGGCAGGATAACGTTCAACATAGTAAGCGTGAGCCCCGCCGCGGACGCCGTTATAATAAATCAGAAGACGACCATACAGCGGTCCGGAAAGGGCGGAGAACTGAAGGGTGTGCCCAGGGTCACCTACGAAGACATAGGCGGCCTGAAGGATGAAATACAGAAGATCAGGGAGATGGTGGAGCTTCCTTTAAGGCACCCGGAGCTGTTTGAAAAGCTAGGCATTGAACCTCCAACGGGCGTCATGTTGTATGGGCCCCCCGGGACAGGAAAGACGCTGCTGGCCAAGGCCGTGGCTAACGAAACCAACGCTCATTTCATTCACATTAGTGGGCCGGAGATAATGAGCAAATTCTACGGAGAATCCGAAGCCAGGCTCAGGGAGAAGTTCAATGAGGCCAAGGAAAAATCGCCATCCATTATATTCATAGATGAAATTGATTCAATAGCCCCCAAGAGGGAAGAGGTCACTGGTGAGGTGGAAAGGAGGGTGGTCAGCCAGCTGCTTACACTTATGGATGGACTGGAGGGAAGGGGCAAGGTGGTGGTCATAGGGGCTACCAACAGGCCAAATTCAGTGGACCCGGCGCTTAGAAGGCCTGGAAGGTTTGACAGGGAAATAGAGCTAAAGGTGCCCGATAAGAACGGCCGGCTGGAGATACTACAGATTCACACTAGGAACATGCCTCTCGATCCGGGCATAGACATCGAATCCGAAAGGCTATCACAGGAGGCCATAAACTCTCTGGGTAACTTCGAGATGGAAATGGACGATTACTTTTCAGCGCTTAAGGAGAATGGCGCCCCAGAAGCCAGCACCAGGCTGGGGCTTGAGGCCCTCAGGAAGTGCATCCCAAACATCGACATTGATAGTTCCCGTGATTCATTGAATGGCATTGAAGTGAACGCAGCTGATTTTATTACCGCCATTAAGGAAACCGGGCACAATGACGCGGCTAAGAAGGCCGCATTAGAGGCCATTAAGAAGATCCTTCCGAAGATGTTCGTAGAGCGTATAGCCAAGCAGACCCATGGATTCGTCGGAGCGGATCTAGAGTACCTGTGCAAGGAGGCCGGCATGAAGGCCCTAAAGAGGATACTCCCGAAGATAAACCTTGAGACCGATCAGATACCGACGGAAATTCTCAATTCCATAAGGGTGATACAGGATGACTTTCAGAACGCCTTCAAGGAGATTACGCCATCGGCCATGAGAGAGGTGTATGTGGAGACTCCGGACATCAAGTGGAGCGATATTGGCGGCCTTGATGAAATAAAGATTGAACTCAGGGAGGCGGTAGAATGGCCTCTGAAATTCAACAGCGTCTACAAGAAGATAGGATACGATATACCTAAGGGCATCCTGTTATATGGGGCATCAGGAACCGGGAAGACGCTCCTTGCAAAAGCTGTTGCCAACGAGAGTGAGGCCAACTTCATAAGCGTTCGTGGCCCGGAACTCTTGAGCAAATGGGTGGGTGAATCTGAGAAGGCGATCAGGGAGGTATTCAGGAAGGCGAGGCAGGCGTCTCCATGCATAATATTCTTTGATGAAATAGATTCCCTAGCACCGACGAGGGGCATAAGTTCGGACAGCGGGGTCACCGAGCGGGTGGTGAGCCAATTGCTCACGGAGCTCGATGGCATGCAACCCCTTTCAGGGGTGGTGGTCATAGCTGCTACTAATAGATTGGACATGTTGGACCCTTCATTGCTAAGGGCTGGCAGGTTCGACAAGCTGATAATGGTTCCATTACCGGACAAGGCCACAAGGGCTGAAATATTCAAGATACATCTCAGGGGAAAGCCCATATCTTCGGAGGTAAGCCCGGAAAACCTCGCGTCACAGACGGATGGGTTCAGCGGAGCTGACATAGCATCGGTGGTCAACACGGCCCTTTCACTGGTACTTCAGGACTACATATCCAAACATCCAACGCCCGATAAGGCCAAGGTCGATCTGGACTACCTGACAATCGGGAGCCAGTCATTTGAGGAAGCGATCAAAAGGGTCAAGGCATCTAGGCAGGGGAAGATGATCGAGAAGATACCCGTCCCCTACACCTAAATTTTTTGATGCAATTTAACGGCGCCCTAGCTGACAAGGGAAGCGCGCTAATCTAAAGATTATCGCCGACTTCCTGCCAGCACCAATTTTTACTAATGTTGCTTCAATCATCTGACGCCCCGCAACACTTAAATTTAATTCAGTCAAAACCCTTACATTGGACTTCGTAGTTACCGGTGGAGCAGGGTACATTGGCGGACATCTTGTGAACAGGCTCGCCAATTTGGGAAATGTAACCGTCATTGATGACTTCTCTTCAGGCTCGTACAGGAACAGGAGGGCGAAGTATGTAAAAGCTGACCTGTCAAGGGAGAGGCCTAAAATTGTAAAGGGCTCACTCGTTTACCACCTCGCTGCTGACCCGGATGTAAGGGAATCAATGCAGCAGGCTCAGGAGCACTTTGACAGGGACGTAAGGGCTACCCTTAACGTTGCTGAAATGGCCAGGGGTTGTGATGCTTCTGGCATAATTTTCACTTCATCGTCAACCGTCTATGGCGAAGCCGACCGGATACCGACGCCTGAAAGCGAACGGCTAAGCCCAATATCATATTATGGCCTGTACAAGATGCTAGGGGAGCAGGTTCTGGAGTTTTACGGCAAGAACTACGGTATGCCAATCACATCGTTAAGGCTTGCAAACATCATAGGTGGAAGGATGAGCCATGGCGTCATAGTTGATTTCATCAGGAAGCTCAGGCTAAATCCTGAGGAGCTTGAAATTCTAGGCAATGGAAAGCAGAGGAAGAGCTACGTTCACATAAATGAACTCATTGATCTGCTTGTCAGGCTCAAGTTAAATGGGCTGAAAACATACAACGTTGGCAATAAGGACTGGGTTACCGTTGAACGAATAGCTCAGATCGTTGAAGAGGGGCTGCACATTTCCCCACAGCATATGTTCAACGATACACACGATGGCAGGGGATGGGAAGGAGATGTAAGGCTCATGATGCTTGATTCATCATTAATTGAGATGCAAACAGGTTGGAGGCCATCCATAACGTCGGAGGAGGCTGTGAGGAAAGCCGTGAATGAGCTGCTCCAAATTAAGCAGTGACTACCGTCGAAAATAGGTCCTATTTACAACAAAGCTTTAAACCTTGAAGGCCTGGCCATATATCATTGATAGTAGGAAGGGGTACTTGGATAGATAAGGTAGGACGGTCGATCATAGAGAGGGAGCAGCAGCTCAAGAGGAGCGTTCAGGAGATAAGGGTGGAGAGCGGCTTGGGCGCCTCCGGCTTTCCCCACTTAGGGAGCCTTTCAGATGCCCTGCGCGCCTATGCGGTCAGGCTTTCACTGGAGGACCAGGGCTACAGGTCAAAGCTGATAGCCTTCTCTGACGATATGGATGGGCTTCGCAAGGTGCCTGTCGGCCTCCCAAAGGAGCTCGAACAGGAGCTTGGCAAGCCGGTTTCCAGGATCAAAGATCCGTTAGGATGCCATAAGAGCTATGGCGAGCATATGGGGCTCCTCTTGGTTGATGCGTTGGACAGGCTTGGGGTCCAGTACGAATACCTTAGGGGCTCCGAAGCCTACAGGAAGAACCTGCTCATAGACTATGAAAGGATCGCGCTTAAGAACGCGGAGGCCATAGGCGCAAAGATGAAGGCCATGCTGGGTCAGGAAAAGTATGAAAGTTCGCTCCCATATTTTGTTGTATGCCCGAACTGTGGGCGAATATACACTACCAGGGTGATGAGCTATGATGAAGCCACAGATACAGTTCACTTCAAGTGTGAGGGTACAGAAATCAGGGGAAGGCGGCTGCTAGGCTGTGGCTATGAAGGGGATATCAGGTTAACCGAGGGGGAGGGGAAGCTGAGCTGGAAGGTGGAACTGGCGGCGCGGTGGGCGTCGTTGGGCATAAGGTTTGAGGCTTACGGGAAGGATATATATGATTCTGTCAAGTTCAACGACTGGGTTGCAGATGAAGTATTCAGCTACCCCCATCCATATCATATACGATACGAAATGTTCCTGGATAAGGGTGGAAAAAAGATATCGAAGTCGGCTGGGAACGTATTGACGCCTCAGTCATGGCTCAGGTACGGGAGCGATAAGAGCCTATTGCTGCTTATGTACAAAAGGATAGCTGGGTCTAGAGCTGTATCGCTGGAGGACGTGCCTAGGTACATGGACGAGTATGATCACTTGGAGGACATATATTTTGGTCGTGTAAAGGAGGACGACCAGAACAAGCTCCGAAAGCTGAAGGGCCTCTATGAATATGTTAACTTTCTCAAACCTCCTCAGCATCCGGAGACGCATGTTGCCTATAACCTGCTGGTACAGCTGGCCTCGGTTGCGCCTGAGGATTCGTACAGGGACTTTGTAAAGTTAAAGCTAAAGTCCTATGGTGCTCTAAAGGATGGTGACTCAATAGACCATAAGATAGACCTGGCTTACGCCTGGGCAAAGGAGCTATCATCAAGCGGTGAAACAGGTCCCGTTGAGCTCAGTGCGGAGGAGAGAAGCGCATTGCAGGCCCTTCTGGTGAGCATAAGGGAAGCCTCCAGCCCTTCAGCCATACAGGATGCCATATTCAATGTATCACATGATCGTTCAATGGAACCTTCCTCCCTATTCAGGTTGCTCTACAGGATACTG
>JAFLXO010000023.1 GCA_029786595.1 Nitrososphaerota archaeon
GTTGGTGATGATCCAAAGCTTATATTAGAGGAGACGTTAGATGCGGCTTATAATTTAACGAAAGGTTTAAAAGAGGACCTGATTAGCGGCTTAAAATGATGTAAATGGTTCGCTTTTGTCCTAAGGATGGCAGCTTACTAAAACTTAAATCCATAAAGACTGATGATAGCGTGATGTTAATGTATTTTTGTCAAAAATGTGGCTATACTGAACAATATGATAACGCTCAAGTACACGAGGAAAAACAGGAGGAACCCGTAAGCCAGATTAAAGTAATTGGTGAAAAGGAGAATGTAGATCCTTTGCCCACCATTGATATCGTATGCCCGAAGTGTGGAAATAAGAAGGCTTACTGGTGGATGCTCCAAACAAGAAGTGCAGACGAACCGCCAACACAGTTTTTTAAATGCACTAAATGCGGATACACTTGGCGACAGTATTCATGAAATAAAAATTAAATTGAGTTAGATAAAATTTTAATATGTCGAGCCAATTCTTTAACCCAAGTTCCGCTTTGCTTTGAATTTAATATAATATCGATATATTCGTTAAAATTGATCTCTTCCCGCTCATTCCAAAGCTTAAAATTATTCATTAGATTTTCGTAGGCAAGTTGATGTCTATAACAATAAGTGTCTGATGTTTCCCTTTCACAGACTGAACACTTTTTGATAAATTTATTCATTGGCTTTACTGGGTAATGGCTTTGGGTGTCGTTCTTCATAGTTACTCAACTCGAACGCTTATTCCGGCTGGTTGTAACCATTTTATTTTTCTTTGCTGGACAATTGATGTTAACACAAAATGACCATGGACGCCTTTTTGCCATTCGCAGTTGCATCATAGGCCAGCCACACACTTTGCATTTCCTGTTAAGGTTGACAAGACTTCCATGTGTTGGAAGAGGTGCAGACGCTTTACATCCGTTTTTATAATTTGTACATCCAACAAATCTTTTTCCAGTTTTCTTAGACCTGATCACGATAAGGTGTCCTGTTTTGCAAACAGGGCAGTTTCCTAACGTATATAGCTCGTTTCTGAAGGACCTGTACCCTTGCACTAACTCATAAACCAATGATGAGTTACCAATATTATCAAGTGCTTTAACTAGAAATTTTGATGAATTTGTTATTACCCTTTCACTAGTTTCCTTCTCTTCCTCTATTTTTTCTAGTTGCTTTTCTAAGCTCCGAGTAAGATCTATAGTCATGATGGAAGGAATAGTCCCATTAAGATATCTAACTACGGAGAACCCCAGCTCAGTAAGCTTTATACTTCTATCATTTAGATAGTTTCTCTCAAAGAGCGTTCTAACTATATCAGCCCTAGTAGATTTTGTACCTAACTCGTTTTTTTCCATCCATTCAAGTATACTAGATTGGTTGAACCGTGATGGTGGGTCTTCATATTTTTCTTCTATATTTAATTCCTTCATGATCACTTCCTGATTTTCTTTAATGTCTGGAACTTCCTTATCTGCAACAGACCTAAAGAAATATGAATAAAGCCATCCAACTGTCAGCGTCTTATGCCCCTCGGTTACAAATATTTCTCCATTGAAAGACATGGTTATATCTGTGTAGTTGATAATGGCGGGGTCCATAAAAGCCGCCAAGTATCTTCTAACTATCATGTCATATAGCTTTTCTTCATCACCACTCAAAAATTTTTCATTGTTACCTTCACCTGTGGGATAAATAGCTGGATGGGCTGGATCGATTCCCTTTCCTTTCACAGCCGAGTTACGTTTTATTCTTTGTATTATATCGCTGTATTTATGACCAAGGCGTTTAAAGATGTTAACGTTATTTACATTTATTGGTAATGATTGTGAGGATGTCCTTGGGTATGATATAAGAGCCTTAAGATATAATGACTCCGCTAAGTATAGCGTCTTCCATGGCGAATATCTAAGAAATAAATAGGCATCTCTTTGTAATTCCTGAAGGTTAAATGGTGGTGGCGGTAATAATATATTTTCTTTGTTAGATGCCTCTATTACTGTACCTTTCGTTCCTTTGAGCGATTCCAATTTATAGGCTTCAGTCTTTTTTAAGATATTTTTATGTGATACTGTGAACGAATGCCCATTACTTTCACCCTTACCTGTTACACTCCAATAAGGTAATGGTACAAACGTATTTATAGCTAATTCCCTTTCATATATAGCTTTCAAAGTAGGCCCCTGTACTCGACCTATGCTCAGAACGTTATATCCACCGTTTAGGTACTTTAATTCTTCTGTAAGTGCCCGTGATATATTTACGCCCCAAAGGAAATCTACATAATGTCTAGCGCGTCCAGCTGATGCCATTCCCCACGTTTTACGTAATATAGGTTTTTCAAAACTTAGCTTTAAATCATCTGTAGTAAGGGTGGAAAATTTGGCCCTTAACGTTTCCACTTTTGATGTGGCGCAATATCTTATTATATTATACCCTATAGTTTCCCCCTCAATATCATAATCACATGCTATTATTACCTTTTTGCAATTCTTTAATAGTTCCCTAGCTATATTTACTACTCGACCAATATCTGTTCTCTTCTTATCTATATCGCTTAATGGTAACCATTCAAGATCCAAAACTGGAAATACATCCCTTCGTTTTACTGAAGATGTAATACCGAACAAGTGGCCCTTGGCTGGGAGTATAGTATATTCTGCTCCATCTTTAAAAAATTTATAAATTTCCACCCCCAGTAACATTGATGAAGAATAGCGGGGGCTCAACGCGGCTGCTATACGCTTAGCCGCATCTTGTTTTTCGGCTATAATCAATGTTTTTTCCCCTTCCAATCTTACCACCTAAGCTTGAGATACATGGTTCGCTTTATTCACTGTTAACCTTAATACCCTGATTTGCGGCAGTTAAATTTATATATTTAGCAAATTTAATTTTCTTGCTACATGTATATTTCCTCAAAATTTCATTTATAACTATGTTACTTAAGTTGAACTGATTTATATCATTTGAAAAGCTGGTTCTTGTTTTTATCTCTTCAATAAAGCAACCATTGTACTGAATAGTTAATGTCAATGCCATTCCATTTTACTCCTCAATTTATTGTTTTAAAATGGTATTTAAAAGTTAGGTCTAACTCATTCACAACTTGGCCTTTAACCTATATATTTCCACATATCCAGGTTATATGATCGTTTTAGCCTATGCCCATCCACCAGCTTGAAGACATTTCATAACACCGTTTATAAGCCGGTTGGTAGAAAACTAGATGAGCTTACTGCTGCCCTATATGATGGCTAATCTCCTACCTATAGTCTATATCTGGCCACCCGTCCCATAAGGCATTTAATTAACATACTTTTTATCACGTATAAGGTTTTCAAATCCGTTATCAGAACGATATTTAGATACTTGAACCTCATATCTTTCACCTTAAGGGTCTATCACTTCAACATTCGTGGTGTTACGATGATCCCATATTCTCTTTACATAACATACAATTAAATTACATCAGAAACTTAGGGAATTGATATATTTATTTGAAATGTATATAAATCAATGATAGAAATATTTACTAATAACTAAATTGCGCTTTAGAATTCCAGAAATTATAAATGTATTAAATAAACAAATACGAGCATTTCAGTTAGCATTCAGACTAGATGTATTTTTACTCCTTTTCAGGGGCGAGCTGGCCTAAGTTTACCCAAATGCCCGGTCACCAGCATCGCCTAATCCCGGTAATATATATCCTCTTTTATTCAACTTACTGTCTATCTCTACTGTGTATATCCTTACCTTATCGGCGGTAAAATTTCTTATTCTATTAATACCATATTCAGTAGATATCACGGAGGCAATTACGATCTTGTTTTCTGGAGCCATATCTTTGATGGTTTTTATAGCCTTGATCAAGGTAGAGCCAGTAGCTAAGGCGGGGTCTGCTATTATTATTAGATCATTAGGAGTTATCTTCGGTAGCTTACTGAAATATAAAATCGAGTCTATTTTTTCAATCGCATCTACTTCCTTCCTTTGTAATAATATGATACCCAACTTTGCTTCAAAAAATATTTCCTGCAAGCCTTCAATCAATGGAGTGGCGGCCCTAAGGATATTTACTAATATGATATCATTAAGTTGCGTTATAGAAACTCCATTTGCTTTAGCTTTTAGTGGCGTTATAACTGATATTTTCTTATAATTCAAGTCACCTGCTATTTCGTAACCCATTAAAACACCAATCATCCTTATGGTTCTTCTAAATGTCACAGGGGATGTATCTTTATTTCTAATTACTGTAAGCAAATATTTTATATAATTATTATCAACAATTCGTACTACTGATCCATATTTCATACCAATCATAAAGGTGTGGTGGTTTATTTATTATATGTTATAAAATTTGTATGATGATAAACTCTAACAATTAATAAAAAAGGCTTAAAAAGGGCATCCGCTCCGAAAAAAGCGGTTTGAGTGGTACATTTAAAATATTTAAATTAAAAACTATGTCAGATATTCAAAGGAACGTCATTCTATCCCGGTCTTCCTTAGAAATTGATGATGTAAAAGAAAGGGTAAGGGGTATTATAACCGACATAAAGATTAGAAATGATATAGCTATAGTAGAATTCATGTCTAATCAGTTAGGAAGACCAGTGCAACCTAGAGATATGCTAGTTGGTGAGGAGCAGATAATAGAGGCATATAAAAATGTAAATCAAAATGTATTGGCTGCTCTGAAGCATCTGATAAAAAATATAACCAAATTCCATTTGAAACAAAAGCCAAAAAGCTGGCGAATAAATATTGAAGATGGAGTAGTGGCTGGAGAGGATTATTATCCTCTCAACAGCGCAGGGCTTTACGTACCTGCTGGAAAGGCGTCGTACCCTTCGGTGGCCGCCATGCTTGTAATACCGGCCAAGGTAGCTGGGGTCAAGAGGATTGCGGTAGCAAGCCCTCCTGTCGGCGGTGTTATGAAGATGGACCCCGCAACCCTAGTAGCAGCGCATATGGCTGGTGCAACGGAATTTTATACTGTGGGAGGGGCACACGCGATAGCGGCGTTCGCACTAGGAACTAATACAATTCCAAAGATGGACATAGTAGCCGGCCCGGGTGGACCGTATACTTACGCCGCAAAGAGCTTGGTTAAGGATTATGTGCGTGTTGATTCTCCGGCTGGACCAAGCGAAGGTATGGTGCTATCTGACGGTAACGCTTCTCCTCATGTGGTAGCATGGAATGTCCTAAATGAGGAAGAACATGGCCCTGATTCTGCGGGTATTTTAGTTACTACATCATTTAAATTTGCAACTAAGGTTCAAGATGAAATGGAGAAGGCCTTAGTCCAGCTACCGGCTTTTAGGCGTGGATTCATAATTGAAAACGCAAAAAAGTATAGTGGTATAATAGTGTGTGATAATTTGGATGAAGCGGTAGATTTTATAAACGCATACGCACCAGAACATCTTTCAATTGAAAGTAAGAACGCGTCTAAGATATTTAGAAGGTATAAAGGTGTACTGAAGAATTACGGCACACTGACAATAAATACACCTTTCTCTGCTGGTAACTATGGTATAGGGCCTAATTCTACCCTTCCTACCAACGGCTATGCTAGAATCTTCTCCGGGCTTGGCGTAACAACTTTTATTAAATCATCAACATATGAGATGGTGAATAAAACTGGATGGAAGAAGATGATTGGCACCGTCAGAACGCTCGCTGATTATGAGGGTTTTCCGTCACACCGAATGGCTATGGAAGTTAGATACAACCCCCAATAATCTATGAGGTTTGAATATGACTGATGTTAGTCTACATATTGATCAGGTAACTGAAGAAAGGCTAAGGAGGGCGCATTATAGAATCTATGGACATTCAGCCGTCGAAATATGTCACTGGACAAAACAGGCACTAAAGGGCAAAGGTGTTTGTTACAAAGAAAAGTTTTATGGTATAGATTCCTACCGCTGCATGGAATTCAGCCCATCAGCAATAATATGTGAAAACAGGTGTATATACTGTTGGCGGATGATAGATTTTTACAAAACACAAAGAATGCCAGATAGATCTGTGCTGAGCCCGGTCGATATTGCAAAAACTTTATTGATCGAAAGAAGAAAGTTGTTAGCTGGTTTCCTAGGGGATACAAGTCTTGACAAACAGAAGATAATTGAATCATTTACTCCAACTCATTATGCCATTTCTCTTTCTGGAGAACCAACTCTTTACCCTAAACTTCCATCACTTATCAAATATTTAAAGGGGCTGCCTGAAACTAAAAGTGTATTTGTTGTAACAAATGGGCAAGAGCCTTCTATGATAAGGCGGCTTATAGCCGAAAACGCCCTCCCCACCCAACTGTATTTATCTATGAGCGCAACAAGTAAAGAAGACTATCTTAAAATAAATAGACCACTTTACAAGGATGCATGGGATAGGTTCCTAGAGTCATTAAGTATCATCAAAGATGTTGCGACAAGGACGGTCATTAGGTACACGCTTATCAAAGGAATAAATGACCAAGAATACAAAACAAAAATTGCTGCTGAGTTGATTAAGGTTGCTAATCCTAACTTTGTAGAAATCAAATCATATATGCATATAGGGGGTTCCATGAGCAATCTTGGGGCCGAACACATGGTAGAGCCAATGGAAATTGATGTGTTTTCTAATCGCTTATTAAAGCTGCTTCCCTTATTTTTGTTTATTGATAAATCTGTGATTTCAAGGGTAGACCTTCTACAAAATCAAGCAAATTATATCGATCGATGGATTGTCAAGCCTTCAGGGCACTCGAACAAACGGTAGTTCCATACTTTTAAAACCCTTAGATTTAAATTGCCAATTTGTGTTATCTGAAAATATATCATCTAATTGAATGTGCATTATGGATAACTATTTAAGCTAATTCTAATGAATAGGCCATACATATTTGAATATACAGGTTAAAAAGATTAAGACCATATTTTCTGTCCTAGCTTCGCCAAGCCGGCTCGAAATACTCAGGATTTTGGCCGCCAAAGGTAGCATGAGCTATTCAGAACTAAAGGAGCAATCTGGCTTTAGGCCAAAGAAAGAATCTGGTAAATTCGCTTATCACCTGAAGAAACTGGTGCAGCAGAGCCTTATAACACAGAACAGATCTGAAAAGAGATATATGCTTTCCCCCTTAGGAAGGCTAGTGCTATCCTTATCAAAACAGATAGAAGAACAATCTGTAATAGAAAGCGGGCGGCTTTATGTGAGAGAATCAAGTCAAAGAATGGAGGAGTTTGATCCTGCTAAAATAATACAATCTTTAGTGAAGGAAGCTAATATGTCACTTGATGCAGCTCAAAAAATAGCTGATGAAGCTGAATCTAGAATTTACAGATTCCAATTAACCTATCTGACAGCTCCTTTAATAAGGGAGATGGTTAATTCAATTCTATTAGAAGAGGGAAAAGAGCAGTACTGGCGTAAACTTACCAGGGTGGGGATGCCTGTATATGATATTAATCAGCTACTTGAATTTACTGGAAGATCAGAAATGGGGCAAGAAGAATTGATTTTCAGTATATCAAGACACCTTTTTTCAGAGTATCTAATGCATTCAAGCCTTCCATCAGACCTAATAGATGCTCATCTAAATGGAGACGTGCACCTGCCCAGTACCGACCAATGGCTCCTTAAACCGGACGTGATTGAACTCGACCTTAACACCGTTGACGAACTAATGTACATATCAGGATCTAAAACCAATCCTCTTACTAATAAAAATGGAAGGCTAGGTCTAATTTCCGTAGTTAATACGTTATCTAGGGAAGCTGCTCGAGAAATTTATCTCAGGGGTGCTAATAATTTCCTTAAGGATGATGATCCTGAGACGACGTTCAGACTTCTCTCCCTTTCGATGCCATCATATCATGATACTCCGGTGCTTACGTTAGAATTAGAATCTGCCGATAAAGTGTTAATAGAAGCCTACAATAACTACTGTTACTCAATAAAGGAACCAAAGATATTCTTAGCGTTTCCATCAAACGTCAAATTAAACGCTCCTAAATGGGGTGGAGGGTATTTGATGACAGATGGGAGTGCCACCATTAGTGGTGCAAGGTTCGATTCAAAAAAATACATCAACATCATCATGAACAGTATAAGCATAAATGCCCCTAGATTGGCTTATGATTCACACAATGATAGGATGTATTTTATGGCGCGTGCGCTTATGTTGATGGAAATAGTCGATAGCGCTGTAAACTTAAGATTAAAGACTATAGCTTCTAATATTAATAACGGCCTTTTACCAACGTTAAATTCAGCTCTAAAGAAACATCCAGCAGATTTCATGAGAGCTTTGGTTAACGTTGTTGGGTTAAGGGAAGCTTCGGCGGTATTTACTGAAGGGTCTGATAATACGGTCTCTATTAAAGAACAGATTATTGGCGGCCTACAAGCTAGGATAAGGGATAAGATGAATGATGCTGCTTATATTTCATATATAAAGGACGATGGAAACACCAGATTGGCACAACTTGATCAGCAGAAGCTAGGGAAAGGTCGAGTTTCCATATCCAAATACTCCGAAGGTTATACGCTAGATGGTGTTGATGGATCACTTGTAAAGGAAGTGCAAACGCTTTCGGGTTTGCTCGAAGGTGGGTTAAGTGTAGAACTCGTTTCCAATAAGCAATCTGAGGAAAGGGGGTGGGATAGGCTCGATGGCATCAATGGATATGTGTTGCTCAATAAGATGGTCAAGTGTGCTGTTTGTGGATGGGTTAACCCACCCGATGCCAAGACGTGTAGACATTGTAACATAGAAATTAAGGCCAGCACTTCTAGATAAGAAGTGAAGGGAGGGGTGACCGCGTCTCAAACCAATTTTTTATACATTCTGGTGTATATATCTTCTTCAAAGCTTACTGAAAGGTTATAGGGCCTTCTATGTGTTTCTACTAGCTCTCCAAGTCCTCTTATTAGCACTATAGGCCTTCCTTCATTTGATTCGCCCATACTCAATTGAGCAATAGTAGCTATGTCATCCGCAATAGCCCTCTTAGTTACCTTGAGTTTGTTATTAAACAGATCTTCACGACCTCTATCATCAATAATGGCGTGAATGCCTGAGCAGCCTATTGATATACCGACAGTACCCTTCCTCATGGGGTAAAGCCTGCTATCGGTTATCAGGACACCAATATATGTTCGATATTCAATGAATGCCCGCCTTCGAATTGACTCTGACATTTCGCTCGGGGATATTGGATATAATATTACTTCATTTCTTTCAACATTAGATCTATCAAGGCCGCCGTTAGGAGCCAGTAGTCCATTGTTTACTGCCATCAAGAAGCCGGGCATTGAAGAGTAAACCACATCGCTTTCTCTTATTACAAGCTCCGCCATTTTTGCATCAACGTTTGCCTTATCAGCTATTTCGATCGAATCAGCAAGAGGTATTACATCATTAATGTTATATTTTCTACCTGTAGACATCGAGGAATACTTTCCTGATAGTACAAGTATATCACCATCCCGAAGGGTGACACTAACTTTCTTTAAGAATAACTTGATGTTATCCCATATACTGAATGGATGATCCATCCTTTCCATATTAGAATATATGACGCTATATTTCATATTCTATCATCAACACGCCGGGCGCTCCAGTCTTTAAGGATGAAATCATTTCCCTGGGGATATCAACCGCTGCAGCAGAGCTCCTGATTGCCATAGTCCTCGATGATATAAACTCACTTTTCCGAACTACCAACTCATAACCATCTGTAAGCTGAAGCCTACTGGAGCCATAGGCAATAAACTTAAATGATGTATCTCCCGTTATAAGGGTGAGATTTAGGGTGTGACTGGCCCTTATTGCCTTTTTGAATGCCAAACTAAGGGTAGCACAACCCTTATCCGCATTGATTCCTATTATACAATTTCCATTTTTGGTTAACCAACCAGCCCTAGTTATTTCTAACGTAGTTGAGTGAGTTGCAGATATATTTTTATTACCGGTAAAGTGAACCTCTTCTATCATCATTCGACCCCGCTCTTGATGGGTACAAATGTACACGCGCCAAGTTCTTCCTTTGTCCCTCTTCTTATTCTAGTTAGCATTTGGTACCCAACATTCCCTAATGGAGCCATCAACGATCCGGTCTCCTTAATCTGCTTAAATAATACTTCGGGGATAGCTTTAATAGAACCCGCAAAGACTATTACATCATATATGGGGTCTGCTGCGTTAGGAGGATAGCCCAGTAGGCCGTCACCATATATAACTCTCACCCTATCAAAAATTAAAAGGTTTTTGACTGCAAATAGGTATAGATCATAATTTCTTTCTAAAGTTATTGTTGTGCCTTTATCCGCTAATTTTGATATTAGGGCGGCGCTGTATCCGCTACCTGTTCCTATTTCCAAGACTGTATCTTCCCTATTTAAATTCATATTTTCGAGCATTATAGCCACCATATGTGGTGCTGAGATCGTCTGACCAGTTTTTCCTAATGGTAGTGGTCTATCCTGATAGCTAAATTTAGCCATATCAGGCCATACGAAATTCCTCCTATCTACACTTCTAAAGGCATCGATTATACTAGGTATCCTTAACACTCCAATGTGTACCAATGCATCAACGAGTTCATCATTAGAGCCAGCTGTCAAGCGAATCACTAGAGATGGCCTTTTTATTGTTAATTCTATTTAATGCAATTTCAATTCGTTCTCTGGAGAAATTCCGTTCATAACAAAGAAATTCTAGCAAACCTTTTTTATCAGGCTCCAGCAACTGTGGCTCTCTTTCAAAACGCGCGGTTGGCATATCAAAGAATATAGATCTAATATCATCTATATCAACTAACTGTAGATCTATCCCCTTGATTGCTTCTATTCTGCCATTATCCTTTATCAATTTTAGTGCCCGCTTAGGACCAATACCTTCAATGCCTGGATTAAAATCCGTACCCATCAATATACAAAGATCTACGAGTTGCTCTCTGGAAATATTTAGATCTTCTAACAAATCCTTTAATTGAATTAATTCGGGTGACACTTCCACATAAAAATCCCTGTTTGGCACCTTCCTCCTTCCACTTATCGCTAAATTCCTTATCAACCTAGGAGAACCGAACAATAATGAGTCATAATCTTGAGAAACTGACCCCCAACACACGCCCCTCTGAGCCATTTGCGCTGCTTGGGCCTCCCCTTCAGATGGAGCCTGTATCCACGGCACACCCATCAACGTAAGTAATTTTTTTACATCTTCTATCATGTAATTCTGGAGGGTGGTAGCTTGGATTGAATATTTTTTCATGTTTTGAAGGTCATTAGCAAGTTTGGCCTTTTCATATGAAGCCTTGGCCTTTGCCTTTTCATTTCTCCTATCTGTTATTTCCCTTGCTTTAAGTTCGGGTGGTTTACCATCTAATACATACAGAGGCTCTATCCCACTTTCTAACATTTTTACAGTTCGATAGAAGATACCACTTATATGGCTGGTTATCCGGCCTTGGCTATCCATCAGAGGTGTTCCATCCGCGCTCCGTACTATCGTTATGAATTGATAAAGCATATTATAAGCATCTATCGCTAGCCTTTTACCGGTTAGCTCTTTAAAATTAATTTTCTTTTTTACATTGATTAAAGGAGAAAGATTTACACCCATAAATTGGGTATAACTAAACGGTATTATATAACTTGTTTTGAATGCAGTTACCTGATTTGCAGATGTTATAGGAAATCTAATTAAGAGTTTGGATTAGAAAATGCTTTTTATCAGGCTAGGGATAATGGGTTATAGTTGAGATAAAACAAGGGGCGGGAATGGAATCAAGATGTGACGAAGTGTGGTAGTTGACTAAGGTGGGAATGTTGTTTATTAAATATTTCGTGTGCGAGCCAATATACTGTATTTAATTCTGGTAGTTTGATAGTTCCAATGAATTAATGGTTAGATAAACCTATATGCATATAGCATTATATCGTTGTGCCTTGTTAACCCCTAATAGCAATAATGACCAGAAACTCGAGAGTTTAATAAAACTTGTTACAAATGAAGGATACCAATTGCACCCCGAGGTTCTGAATGCAATTACAATCAAGAAGCTGAGCTTGGAAGAGGTGTATGCCGCAATCAGATCAGAGATAAGGCGTAGGAGATTGTTGAAGATTAATTCATTAAACATAATGCTTAAGGATCTTAGTTTAGAAAATGTGAGTGTCATTAAAAAAAGTGGGGTGATCGCGTTTACGATAGTTAATATGTCATCAGAACATGCAGAGCCTATAACTCCTTCACAGTTAGGATATTTGTTCAGAGACAGGTATCATAAATTTTTTAATATTTGGCAAGAAAGGATGACGAAAGTACAGTTGTATAAATTGAACGCCGTGAGTAGTAAATTCAAAGGTGAAAGGACTGTCATTGGTTTGATAGCTTCTAAGAAGGGTGGCTTTATAATATTAGAAGATTTGAACGATTTTGTCAGGATAAGTGTAAGAGATAGAAATATGTATTCGGAACTTATTCCTGGCACATTCATATCATGTAAGGTTATTAACGAAGGTGATGTAGTAATGGTTGGGTTTGAGGATCTTGATATACCTGATCATCAATCCAAACAAATATCATACGATATTACCATAGCTTTCCTAAGTGACCTGCTTCTGGGTAACAAGAAAACAGATGTAGACAAACTAATTGGTGCGTTTCGTAAACTTGATCGGATCGGTGTGTCAGCGGTTATTATAGGCGGTAATATAATTGATAGAAATTCTTTGATAAAAGGTGGATTTACAAGCGCCGATGGCTATTTGGTATTAAAGGATTTAATTAAGCTCCTTCCAACCAATGTTATCAAAATATTGATACCTGGAGAGCTTGATGCACAAAGGCTCTCACTCCCACAACCACCTATTGGGGATAAGGTACTAGGAGAAATTTCTTCATTGGAGGGTGTGCATTCAATGGGTAATCCGTCGATGGTAAATATAAATGGTTTTAACTTGCTTCTATATCATGGTCAAGGCATTTCCGATATTGTACATTATACGAAAATAAGGAATGCTGCTCTTTTGGCTAGAAAAATGCTTAAGGTTAGACACTTAGCTCCAGTATATGGAGGTCATACACCAATACTAAGTACAGCTCATGACAGTTTGGTTATTGAGAAGACACCAGATGTGTTTCTTGTGGGGCATGCAGGGATAGCCAGTGATACGCTTTATAGGAATACTCTATTAGTAACTGCTCCCATGTGGAATACTGATGAGGGGGCGGCGGCCATAATTAATTTAAATGGATATACTGTGAGTTGGATAAAATCCTGATGCTTAAATATAACTGTGTCCGGCGATAGATCTGGAAGCGGGGGTCGCCCAGCTTGGCCAAAGGCGCGAGGCTCAGGACCTCGTCCCGTTGGGGTTCGTGGGTTCAAATCCCACCCCCCGCACTAAATCTTTCATATGTAAATCAGTCCTTTAAAAGCATAGTATTGAATAGTAACATTATTTCCGTCTAGGAATTATATCATTCCACATCAAGACGGGGGGGTTCCCTGGTGATGACTATTTCCCTTGCTGGTTTGCCGATCAGCTGGAAACTCGTTTCTACTTCGATATTAGGTGGCGTCTGTCTGATACTCCGCCAGTGTGCATCTCCATTGGTAGGGATCAGGAATATTCACCCATATAATGGCGCTTTAATATATAATTATTGTCTATCGATTTTTTAACATGGATTTATAGTTATTACTTTGTATACCTTCTTATATTCAATTTAGATCCAAGTCTAATTTTATTAATCACCTTCCCTTTCATATTTGTAGATAATTCTAGTAGGTCAGAGCTCCCTATCAGGAGGCCGGGACCGGACAGCTCCGAATAGGATTTTACCAAGCGAGCTATAAAAATGGAATTTTCAACACAAATCTCGAATTGAATTTCTTCCTTAGCCCATTTTAAAAAATCTCCAGATTGTATGTTCAGTATTATGTTGCCAAAATGATCTATGTATAATACTTCAAGAGATAACTCATATTGTTTTATGATCGGATCTGGGAAAGAATACTTGTTTATATTCTTCAGTTTTTTACCAACGTCTTGGAATGGGAAACCCTCTGCGATATAGGCAGCCGCGGGAGCGAATACATCTCTTCCGTCGAACGTGCCTCCCATTTCTAAAATTATTTTCTTAGATGTTATTTCTCGGGCTTCAATTAACCCATCAATCTTAGCTGCTTCGTAAAGGATGCCGTTATCGGGCCCAATAAATACATAATGTTCTGTTTTGATAGCCAAGCACACCCGATTGGAGCCTACACCTGGGTCCACGACCGCGATGGCTATACTGTTTTTTGGGAAGTATTTTTCAGCTTGAACAAGAATAAATACACCTTCCTTTACTGAAAATTTGGTTATGTCATGAGTTATATCTAATATTTGGGATTGTGGGGATATCATTTTAATAACAGCCTTCATTTGAAATACATATTGATCTTGTAGTCCAAAATCAGTTAGTAAATTAATTAATGCCATGATCGTGGTATAGGAAATGATTGCTAAAAACATGTACCAAAATCTTGAAATATCACGGTTGGAACCTATTTAGGAATTTATACATTAAATTTAAACATTTAAAATGGGGGTGTTCAAAATCTAGCTTTGATGATAACTGTCTTAAGGCTTGGTCACAGGAAAAACCGCGATAAACGCGTGACCACACATTGTGGTCTTGTAGCAAGGGCTCTAGGGGCTTCTGCGTTTATTTTAAGTGGTGATGATGATAGATCTGTTATTAGGAGTCTTGAAAAGGTGCGGCGTAAATGGGGTGGTGATTTTAAAATTGAATATGATGCTAACTGGAGCGCTTTTATAAATAATTGGAAGAAAAATGGGGGGTTAGTGGTCCATCTTACTATGTATGGTATTCAACTAGGGAGAAGTTTAAAGGAGCTAATTAATTTTGATGGTGATATGCTGGTAGTCATAGGAGCTGAAAAAGTCCCAGGTTCAGTTTATAGGTTGGCTAACTATAATATCGCTATAAGTAATCAACCACATTCTGAAGTAGCTGCATTAGCTATATTTTTGGATAGGTTATTTGGAGGAAAGGAGTTAGAGAATACATTTAACAATGCTATGATTAGCATAATCCCACAAGAAAAAGGAAAGAGGGTACAATTCAACTCATATGAGCGTTTTAATCAAAGTGTTAAACCTTATCATAAATGATGGTCGAAGTATCATTATGTTTTTATTGTTATCTGAATCACTTTGTGGCTCCTTTGAGTGTTATGTGTAATTATCCTTAACTGTGCGAGGTTAAACCTTGATCCTATCTTCCAAGAACAACTTTAACTATTATATGTTAACATTGTGTTTTACATTATAAAGGGGCAGTATGAGCTGAAATGCCCATGATCGGCTGCTTATCTATTGGCGATCTCCTTAGTTATATTTGTTTAATTAAATCCGTGTTTCTAATATTTCTATTAAGCTTCCCTCGTTTGTGTTTTTAAGTGAGCGTGATTTACCTTCTGATTATCTCATTTAACAAAATTACGATGAGTGGCTATATGGTGTTGTTCAGACTGCCACTTATGTGGAATGCAGTGTTTTTCCAAGTATTAATATTTGGAACTTCGGCTAACTATACTCTAGAATTCAGGTCTAATTCGTATTTCTGGAAATGATCTAGTTATATTATTGACTAAGAGCTTAATCGATATTTGTTCGTCGCGTGTTAGAAGTTCTAGGAAAGAAGATGCTGGTGATTGTTAAGATTTAAATAAAAGCTATTCTAGTTTTTTAGTTATATATGTGTAGGATTTTTGCTGCTGTTATTTCCTCCGGTGATGTAGCCTCTACGCTCAAAATTGGATTAAAGCGGCTTGAGTATGGTGGGTATGATTCTTCTGGAATGGCTACTATAGCCGATAATAGTCTAATCATAAAAAAAGGGGTAGGTAAACTAGATGAAGTTGATTCCGTGGTACATTTTGATCAGATGAAGGGTAGGATTGGAATAGCGCATAATAGGTGGGCTACACATGGATATCCAACCACTATAAATGCTCATCCACAAGTCGATTGTGGGTCACGTGTGGCGGTGGTACACAATGGGATAATTGAAAATTATATGGAGCTTAAGGAGGAATTGATTGATCAGGGCCATACTTTTAAGTCTAGGACAGATACGGAAGTTATAGCGCATTTAATTGAAAGGAGTCTTAATGCTGGTGATGATTTTGTGACTGCCGCTATAAAATCAAGCAAAGAGCTACAAGGATCTTTTGCAATAGCTGCGCTCTATAATGGTGAACCCAATAAAATAATAGCAATCAAACAAGAAAGTCCTTTGCTATTAGGCATAGGCGATGGTATGAATTTCGCTGCTTCAGATGCCTCTGCTTTTATAGATAAGACTGATTTAATAATACCATTAGAAGATGGCGATTTAGCTGTTATTGACAATCTTGGATATAAAATTCTTAGGATTGATAGTGGAAAGGGGGTCAATAGGGATTTTGTCAAGTTATCAATGAAGGTTGAAGACATAAGTAAGGGAATTTATTCGCATTACATGTTAAAGGAAATAATGGAACAACCTTTATCGTTGAGATATACTTTAGAATTGCAAAGCGTTTATTTGGATGTCATTACTGAATTAATGGACAGATCAAGGACGGTGTACTTGGTTGGGTCTGGAACTTCATATAACTCCTGTTTAGCTGGAAGTTATATCTATTCAAAAATAGGCGCTTTTCCCACAATTCCCGCATTGGCTAGCGAGTTTGGAGAACAATATGGTCGAGCATTAGATGTAGACTCTTCTTTGATCTTGGTTTCGCAATCAGGGGAAACGGCAGATGTTTTGAAGGTAGCTAGCTTAGCTAGGATGAGAGCCAGTACGGTGTTAGGTATTACCAATGTAGTAGGTTCTACCTTAACCAGGATAACTCGTGCTTATATAATTCAACAGGCTGGACCAGAGATCGGTGTCGCCGCTACAAAAACATATACATCCCAATTGCTTACACATTTGAAATTAGCACTTAACATAGGGAGAAAAAGGGGGAAGCTTTCGCAGTCAGAGATGGATGATTACACTACTGCGTTTGAGTTATTACCAGAGTTAACAGAAAAAATTTTAAAGGGTGTATATAATTCTACTAAAGAACTAGCGGAGAATCTTTCTGGAACCAACCATATATTTTTTATGGGTAGGGGCATGAATACTGCTACCGCATACGAAGGAAGGCTCAAATTACTTGAGATATCATATATGATCGCAACGGCCTATTCTGCTGGCGAATCCAAACATGGGCCTATAGCTCTTATAGATAAAGGCGTGCCTGTTATCTTCGTAGTTCCAAGTGATGAAACACGGAAGACTATGATTTCAAATATAATGGAAATTAAAGCAAGAGGTGGTAAAATTGTTGTTATTGGCCAGGATGATGATAAGGAACTTATGGAGATCAGTGATAAGTTTATACCACTTCCGTCAATGCCAGATATAATAACGCCAATTGGATATATACTTCCACTGCAATTATTTGCTTATCATATGGCTTTGGTAAAGGGACTTGATCCAGACAAACCTCGTAATCTAGCCAAGTCTGTTACAGTTCAATAAATACAATTAATAATATTTATTAGAACTATCAAACAATAAATTTAGTATTATGATAATATAAAATATATATTTCAAATAATTTAATGGTAAGACAAATTAGGGGTTATTAATAGAAGCAATTGTTTTAAAGGTGACTGCCCCATTATTTCCATTCACTGAAGCAAAATTTGAATCTTTGGGTATTTTATTTAAATCAATTAAATCAACTAATAATATGTTTGAAAGGGCGCATCCTGAAGCAAGTGTTGTATCTGCTGTCTGTGCCAAAATAGCAATGGGGGCTACATTATTCTTGGACATTTGATATATTATATATGCGCCCACGGTGCTTCCTGTTGTGTATGGCAACCACAATATTTTTCCAGCTAACGATATTCCTTTTTGATTATCTACTGATGATTTTAATTGGCCATTAACTGGGTTAACCATTCCAAGGAATGAAATAGGTTTCCTTATGATGATGAGCTCGCCGCTGGCATTCCCTCCTACAAGTACCCTACCGTTAAGAGTTGTACTCATTTTTAGGAACCCACCATTGGTATTTTTGCACGCTCGAAGTCTGTAGAATTCTTGTCAAGAGGCTTAGTAGCATCTAAGCCGAGTTTATCAGTAATGAGCCTTTCTTGATCACTGGAGGGGTCTAGGCTGGACCCTTTTGCTTTTCTTATAATTAATATATCATCACCGGCTTGAAACCTAGTTGCTAATGCGTATTCAACTTGTAACGGATCGTTTGGATCTATATCCTCATCTACTACTGTTACGGATTTCAAAGAAGGATGGGCGCTGAATGCGGCCATCATCGCGTTCTTGGGCTCTCCTTCTAACCTCTTTCTTAATTGTATAACCGCATGTAACCATTTACTACCACCTTCAGTTAAAATTACTTTTGTTGTATTAGGAACGGCGTCTTTAACTGCTTTATTTAACTTGGATTCTACTGGGAAGCCCATTAGCCATTTGTGTTCAAGACCTCCTGGCAATACATCCCAATAAAGGGGATTTGGTTTGGACCATATAGCGTCGGCTAACACTATGGGTTGTTTTCTTTTATGGTCGTAATTACCGAGAATTTCTGTCATCATATCATCTTCCATTTCAGTTTTTAATATTCTACCTTCTACTATATATTCGGCTTCGGGAACCAATATTCCATGTTGGGGAGTCCTTACTACACTTAGTTTCCCATCCATTAATGATTGTGCTATTTCAAGTTCATTGGTTCCCCATGGGGCTTGATATGCCGCTGCGAGTTCAACTGCTGGATGAACTCCTATTATTATTGCTACTTTTAAATCTTCATTTTTTTTCATATTGAAAATTGTGTGTAAATGCCTACCCTCAACCATTCTTATTACACCCCTATTAACTCCAAGTGACCTGATCCGATGTACTGACATGTTAGAAAAAGATTCGTCAGGAGCGTTAGCTACTATTATTGAGCTAGTTATATATGGTCCTAAATCTTTTTCAAAATGAGTTACTATTGGAAGTTCATCCAATGTTTTTAGTTTTGCATAACCCGTCCATTTTTTTGTTGTAGGTGGCTTTGGTTGTTGTACTGAAGAAAGGAATTTTGTGTAAATATTTTCAATTTTACAATTAAGTGCCAACGCCACTTTTTCTTGACTATTAAGGACATTGGCTATTATCGGTCTGTTGATTTCTTTGGGGTTTATGTATATTGTGTTATTTGTGGCCGCTTCCTTTAATGCGGCTTCATAATATAGTGATGCATTCCCTACATGCTCGACTTTCCCTAATTTTTCAAGCATATCAATGAAAGGTTTAAGAGACATTATATATACATGGAATTTCTGGCTATTTAAAAGTTAGTGGGTTTATATGGGTGTGCGGCTCGTAGCCCTCCTTTTGTTTTAGTGGGATTGGACTTAGAGGTCTACCTGAGCCTAGACCGGAGATGCATCATCGGCTCCTTTTGACCTTGCTTCGTTTGGGTT
>JAFLXO010000024.1 GCA_029786595.1 Nitrososphaerota archaeon
GATTCCTCCTCGCTTAGCCCATCTTCAAGCGCTTCTATTCTTCCCTCTTCATATTCTGCCTCCCACTTATCGCTTATCCTCTTTAAGAAGAGCAGGATCAGAATAAATTTGTAGTCCACCCTTGTCCTTATCAGGTCGGCGGCCCTTTTCAGAATCGCTTCGATATCCGCCCTTGTAAGTGTATCGTCTTTAATTGTTAAAACGCTTCTGATAACTTCTTCTCTACTTACAAGCCTGTATATCTTCTTCCTCGAGTCACTAGGGTCGGATTCAACATTTAACCAGCCACCCTTTTTCAGCTCGGAAAGGATTACAGGTACCTGAGCCCAATCTTCCTTGTTCTCCTTGACCAGCAATTCGGATGCTTCTTCGTACCTGAACGGGTTTTCTTCAAAATGCCCCCATAGAATAGAATATCTTTTTTGCAACCAGTTCGGAAGTTGTTCATGCAATCTGAGCATCATATAAAACCTAAGCTTTATAAATATTTACTTATGTTTTTGTGCCTTCAAGCTGGTCGTTTGCCTTAAAACAGCCAGTTGGCCATACTAGCGTTAAGAAATAAATTAAACACGTTTGAAAGTTCTTAGTGTATCCTTACGTCGTAGCCATTCAAAGTAATTGTCCTTGCCATATTGTCATATATTTCTTAATGTTCGGTCTCCCTTCATTGTATCGCATGACATATGGGGCCAGAAGAGGCGACTAGAGACGCCTATATTTAGGCTTTCAGACATTTCCTTTTTGTTACTCATCTCATCTTTAGGGACAGCTCAAAGGCGCGGCGGCAGGATAGACAACGCGCCTTTCTTCACCAGGTGATGGCAACCCTAGGAAACTCTGGCTAACTTCTTATATGGGATGTCAACAACCTTGTTTCAAATTTATAGCTTAATACGTCATATATTATCTTTGTAAATAAGAAATACCAATTGTTGCCGAGTTTCAAATTAGCTTCAACTTTAAAAGCATGTTTGGAGCCCGTTTAACTGTAGGGTTAACTATAGGTTAACTAATAAGAGGGTAAAAAATTACAATTAATATGGTCCTGGAATCCTCTTCTAAGAATATATTTATGCCGATAGAACCAAGAGAAGTAACAAAGAATGAGTTAATCCAATTTATAAGGGATGCCGCCGCAAAAGGAGGTGAAGTGTCATGGATAACGACTGAAGTGAAATCCTTCGGCTGGGAGGATATTAACATAAATGAGAAGGCTTTTATATATCAGCTTGGATCACTTGACTTTAACAGTGCCTTTGTGGGCGTATTTTATCCCAGGGAAAAGCGAACAGTATATACGGCATTTAGACTGACTACAAAATCTAAACTCTAAACGAATAACGTCGCAACTGATTCCAGGTCATAGGAAATAAGTGGTCCAAACAACTTCCGTTCATTATCATTACATTTTAATGAGGAATTCTTAAGGACACCCATTTCCCTCCAACAGGTTATAAATCTTCTCTTAATTTCTTGGCCCCTGTGTAAGCGGTCAGGCCCTTCAATGAACCTCTCAATATTCTGTTTCATTGTGACCAATATATCATCAACTCCAATGAATCTCCTGCTTGAATTAAATGGGCGTTCTTCGTTATCCAGAGTGCCATTCATTAAGTTCATCTTGTTTAAAAGGATTCGAAATAGTCCTCATCAATTTCCTTTGAATCATAAGTTCTAACGTCTCTCACGCCAATTCCATGTTCGATCATAAGCCTAGCTAACTGGTCGCCATCTATAAGTATAATCTTATGAGTTGTATCCATTTTTGCTGTTTCAATAGCATCTTTCGAAAATAGGGCCGTAGATATAAAAATACCCTTTTGGGCATTCTTGATTGTCAAGGCGCCTATGAAATCTCTCACCTCCCGAGAACCAATAGAACTCTTAACGTCCCACTTTTTTGCTTGCAGATATATCTTATCAAATCCTAGCTTATCTTGAGATATTTCCCCATCAATTCCCTGGTCTCCAGACCCCCCTAAAACCCTTGCCATTTCTTCGTGACTCTTACCATAGCCGAGTGCAAGAACGAGATCAATGATCAGTCTCTCAAAATCTGAAGGTTTTATGTTAGTTATTCTACTAAGTAAATTTTTAGCAAGCAAATTATTCCTTTCCTTAAATATCGTTTCTAGCTCCTCATCGGGGGTCATACTTGGGGAATCGCCATCATAGTGCTTCTTTGAATGCTTCGATTCTGTGAATTCTTGAAAAGAAGAGAACTTTTTAAGATATGTATGGGATATAGTTGATGGGATTATATTTAGTTCAGATAATCCAGCTGTGGTTATTTTAAATTTCGACCTTCCAGTCCTTTGCAGTAGCCCGGCTTGTACAAGATATGTTATAGCCCAAGCAACCCGATCGTACAGATAAGTTCGTTTACCACTAGGTAAAAGGGCGTTTTTCTGGGCGTCAGTCATATTAAATTGAGAGGCTATCTTGTCTATAGTTTCTGATAGGCTATGTTCTTGCTCATCTTTACATTGTCTTAAAATTGGGACCAGAAATGCATCGAATTTCGGAAAATTTATATTATAATTCATTCAATCTCCACTTCCTTTCATTATACATTTTAGTAAGTCTTGCCCCCTTTAATATTTTTCTGCTGGTACCATAGGTGTTTTATCCTAAATTTCCACCATCACCCCTCTTCTAATAGCTCAAGAAATGATGGGTCCATTATTATCTTCCTTTTAGGAAGCCTCCTATAATATATTATTGCCGGTGTTTCAAGTTTGCCAATGTCAGATGTGACCTTATGAAGTTGTACCAATTCATGAATTCATCTATTAAATTTAAGAACCTGACCTTCTTCTCAAATATGTCAAAGAACTTCTCAACATTAATGTTGGTTTCCCAGGAAAATCGGATGCCAACGTTAGGGGTTAGCCACCTCCTTCCATAATATAATCATTGCTTTCCCCGTATTTACTGAACATGTCTGTAGACTTCGCAAGCCTGCCCATGACCTTTTCCCTGTCAACAGGCCTGTCATTCCCCATTGCTATGAGCCTGATGTTTTTCTCCTTCTTCATTGTTAAGTATTTATCCTCCTCGACATATGGTTTCCTGTTTGTAAGTATGCCCCAGACTATGCACGCTAACCTCCTCGCTGTTACAACTTGAGCATCCTGTGGTGCCTTGCCCTTTCTGGCTGATCATCCTGCTGTAGAGCTTCTTTACTGAGGTCCTTGACCTTGAGCGCATTGCCCCCCTTGCAGCGGTGGTAAGCGCCACCTTCAACACATCATCCCCATGCTTTATGTGCCTGTGCTTTGATATGTATTCGCCGCTATTAGCTGCCCTTGGAACCAATCCGGCATATGACTCAAGCTTGGTCTTGTCAGAAAACTTGCAAAAGGTGATTTTCCTACATCGGAGCAGATCCTGGAGATAGACCTTGACGAAGCTAAAAAAGTGCTGCTCGGGTTACCTGGTATAGGTGATTATTCGGCAGATAAAATAAACCCTCACGGTGGTTTTCCCATTGACGTGTGGTCCGCCGAGGTTTTTGCTGAACTCTTCTTTGACAAGAAACCGGATAATGACAGGGAGGCCGTGGATAAGGTGAAAAATGAGGACTTAAAGAGATGGGGAAAGTGGTCATGGATGGTATTTTACTATATCGTGCAGGATTTACCAAACCTATCCAAAAAGTTAAAAAAAGATTTGCGGCTCTCATAACATGGAAAATATGTTCGAATTTCGTATTCGCTTAAAACTTTAAACAAATCCCCGCCTATTCGAACTGTTTCGCGACACTGTACACCTGACGGAAAAATCTTGATAGCTCCTCAGTTAGGCTATTATTGTGTATTAAGATTCCTGTTTCTATGTTATAATACAACGATCTCTCATTGAGGTTAGCAGACATGATAATTGACGATTTATTATCAATACAAATGAATTTCGCATGCACCTGGTACAGTTGAACTGCTTTTGCAGTTTCTTTAATGCACCTTACTTCTACATTGGGCTTTGTCATAACAAGCCTTTTGAATAGGGGGGAATTAGCGTCCTCTGTGAGTATTTTAATAATCACATCTCCACGGGCTTGCTCCAAGAGAGGAAGGATCAGCTCGTCTATATAAGGTGAACAAATCAATACCTCATGTAATGACGAGCTGAACAAATCCACAAGCGCCTCGTATAGAGTTGGTACGGAAATATCCTTGATTTTGCTTCTGATGCTCGGCGGGATTGTGTAGATAACTTGAAATTGAGAAAGGACGGGTGCGATGTTAATAGGGTTGGATTCAGAAAAGGCTAGGTATGTGCGACCAGCCGATGTAATTGACCAAATCGCGTCTATCACAGGGTGCCTGGTACTTATCTCTTTTCTCGTTACGAAGCCCATTGAGCTGAGCCATAATAAGGCTGGAAGAATCGGTTCATTGATTGAAGAAGCCTTTTTCAACTCGGATATAGAAGCCGCAGGGCGGAGTGAGAGTTCCTTAAGAAGTGAAAGCATCTGCTGTGTTTCGATCAAGCTCAAAATCCCCAAGATACATCATGGGGGTCTATTTTCAACAACGGCCCCAAGGCAAACCTCGATAAAGCTTCATTCATTTCTTGGCATCCTTTCATTGCTATGCAGTACTTACACCTATCATCGCATGTACACTCCGTAACATTATCGCGTAGCTTGGTAAAAAATTCCACTGCTATTGATTCTTTTTTTATTTCTTCCATCTTGGAGAGTTCAGCGCATGCGCCAAAGCCTCCCGGGGCTTGTTCATAAACAAGAACAGAATCGTTGGTCAGGTCATAAATGTAGGCAAATGAGTCAAGCGCCAATCCAGAAGTCGCTGGCAACATACTTTTAATGCCGTGCGCGATGCTGTGCAAGACAAGCTTGTGTAGGTCTTCGTTGTTAGCATCGATTCCCTTATACTTCTTGTTATATTCTGGATGGTTCTCATAAACCTCTCTAAGAAACTTTAGAGCTTCATAATAATAAGCGGGTTTTAGACGTAAATAAAGTGCGCTAGTTTTTAAATCCCTTCCATATCTTTTTGCCTTTATTGTTTCAGTGATGTTAGCCCCAAACGTATACCCAAGAACGATTTCCTTTACAAGGGCGTTTGGAGAGTAGATGAATTCGTCGAGGAGAGATGGATTAAAGCAAGGCGCCTCAAGCACTTTGCGTAAGTCAAAAGCATCCATATACAGCATACTCCTGTTATATGTGGAAATGGTAATTGCCTGAGTCAAGTTTTCAGTAGCATTGATTAGCGAGTAATTTTGGCTAAACAGTGAAAATTGATGATGACAGGTATCGCATTCAATTCTTGAACTTTCCATCAATCTAGCGGGGCTTCGTGAGTAATAGATGTCGAGTTTACCATTATGGCAAATCGGGCATATTGGAGCTTTATGGCCTTTCCACGCGGCCCACAGCTCTTCGTTTTTGGCTCCACTTATCCATACGGTTAGAGGGGTGGTTGGGCTTTTCCTTGTTTTTTCCTTTAATACCCAGACCGGCGTAACTTGTAGGGTTCGGTTGCACTTAGGGCAACGATAGATGTTGTATTTACGGTCAATAATCGCCTTCTCTTCGAAGAAAAGAGTCCTACAATGAGAGCACCAAAATTGACACAGATCATTAGCAAAATGAACCTCGACCTTGGTCATCCTATTTACTTGAAAAATTTCTCCGATGATATCTTGCTTTCTGTCCTTATCTGTAATTTGGCTCAATGAATTAAGCAGATCATGCAGTTCCTTGATTCCAAGCATATTGGCTAATTCAGGATCATTTTTGTAAATTCGATCGAAATTGTCAACAAGTATTCTCAGCTCATCTTCATTTATTGGCATCGTGCTTCCGGCGTCAACGGATTTGGTTTTAAAAAGAGTGGTTTTGTATTGATAAAGGCCTGTCCTGAATATTCCCTCACTAGCTGGCAACATAAATTGTTTTACTGCATCGCCCATATCTTCTTCAGTAGTAGAATACACCATGGCCTATGTCCTCTTGATCTCCCGTAGAGTGTTGATATCGCGTTGCGTCAATCCGGCCTGCCTATAAGCTCTATACTGGCCCCCATCAAACCGGCGGTCGAACCCTCCATATCCTAGCTGCCCAGCCTGATGCGGTTCATCAAAGTCCACCCTAACAGTTTCATCAACTTTGCGTATATTAAATAGATTAAACCGTTTTGAAACATGGTTGCACAGTTGATTATCAGGAATGCCCGCCGTGGCTCTAGCTAGCGCATATGAAGCCGCCTTGAGTCTAGGCGGCGACCATGCGCTCTCCAGATAGTGATTGGCCTTAGGATTGGATATGGATCCATTAGTGATAAAGTCTTTCAATAGTTGGGTCGTGTCCATTCCCATGATGCATGCCACGTCATAAATTGTGCATAGAACATGTTTACGCGCTAAAATGTCGTTATCAGCGGGAAATGGCGGGTACTCAATGAATGCCGTTGGGTCAGCAGCCAGCTTTAAGGAATTTCTAAAATAATAAAGGTCAATCGGGTCATCTGGGTTCAAAAACACAAAGACTACAGCATCGTTCTTTCTGCCCACTCGCCCAACACGCTGAATGTAATTATTAATGTTCTGTGGTGCTCCGTATAGAATCAAGCCATCCAGTCCCTTAAAATCCACACCAACTTCAAGTGTACTGGTTGCCACTAAAGCTCGGATTTGGCCTGAATTAAATTTTTCTTCTATTTCTGCTCGTTCTTGTCTTGTGTAATTGGAGGTGTGGCCGTCCACCTGATCTGAAAGGCTTATTGTATTGGCGTCAGCAGAAAGCCTTTGTTTGATATCATTTAACAGCATGCTACTTTGTGTGAGCGAGTTTACAAAAACTAGGGTCCTCAGATTAGTTCTATTGAGCACATTATAAAGAGTGTATGATACCGAGTCAATCATGCGGTACGCGCGAGGTGTTGCGAAGACTACGACCTTTGAAAGCGGGTTATCAAAATCGTAGTCATCGTCAGTTGTTTCGATCACACTGACTTTTTTACCAAAGAAATTGGTGCCGAACTCGATTGGGTTCTTGATTGTGGCTGACGTTGCGACGAGCTGCGCTGGCTTCGAAGAGCTTGAGTAATGGGACATTGCCAGTTGGAGACGCTTAAGTAGATTAGCCACGTTGCCTCCAAATATACTATTAAACAAATGTAATTCATCTAACAATATGATATCCGGCGGACCTGAAGGAGAAATCGTAAGTTTTTGCGGAGGAAGATTGCAGTCCTTGCAAAGCTCTGGCGAGTTTCTCAATACAAGTTTACAATTGGGACAATAGGTAACTTCTGTGGGCGCCCCAAAAAAAACGTGTCTGGTGCGATCTGACATGATAATTCCATTCATAATATCCGGAGTACAGACTAGGATATCAGGCGGATTAAGGGTAACTGTATATCTATTCGCTTCGATAAATGGATATTTCTCATGACATATAGGGCATCCCAAGATACCTTCATCATCGATTTTAAGTCTAACCTGGCCTGCAGTAAGTTTGCCGTCTTCCAGATCCTTTTCATGTTTAACGCAATGCAACGGCAGGGGAATCTTTAACGAAGCTTTTTCATCAATATCTCCATGGTAGACGCCAATGGTGATTTTATCATCGATATTTTTATTTATCCAGAAGGCGACCTCTAGAAACCTCTGTAGTTGGTCGCTCGCAAGGGCCTTAGTAGGATAAAATAAGATTGCTTTTACACCTATCGACTTCGCTCTCTTAAGTTCCAAAATTCTTGTCAGGATGGGTATCATAAACGCTTCAGTTTTACCGGCAGCTGTTCGAGCGATAATAAGACACGGCTTTCGTTGATCGGCAATCTGTGCAGATAGTTCCTCTATGGCCCGCTCTTGAAATGAATAAAGTCGGCCACCGTTCTCCTCTAGTTTGGACTCAAAATAATTTTGCACTAATTTGTCTATACTGCCCTTCCTTGTTTTAATTACTTCGGATAGTTCTTTAATAGTTAACTTGCCCACTTTTGGTATCGGAATCCTGGTAGTTGAGATATAGTAATCCCTAAATGCTATAGTTTGAGGCGGGGAGCCTGGTATCGGTAGCAATCCATAGCTTTTGATAGAGGAAAGCTCACAAGCAAATGCATTCTGGGATTCTTCTGTTATGTAAAGGTTTAGGAGGTTTCCAAAGTCATACCTTCTATGCCCTTCCTGAACCCTTTCCATAGGGGTTTCATTAGAGATCTTGAACAAGATTGTATTTCCTTCATTGTGTTGTCGAATGTCCTTTACTAGTCGGAGTTTAATCATTTTGGGAACAGATCCTCCGATTACTGGAACTTCAATTGTGGTGTCTCGTCCACTATAGGCATACCTGACCGGCGGTTCGCCACCTACCTTAATCTCTACCTCAAGGTTAGCCTTCTTAACTGATTTATTTACATTTATTATAATATCTAAGAAATTAGTCAGCGATGTTTTTATTTGAAAGCGAATTATTGTCGTGTATAAGAAACTATCTGTACGTTTGTCTTCTAAGATATAGCCCATCTCATTTCTTCCTCCGATCTTCCATAAACGAGGTTCATCTTCTTGTCTACTAGGCGGCAGTATCCTGAAATGGGGATGAGGATCTAATCCTACATCAGATAATGCATCCATGAGTTTTTCCGCAATTACCAGACAGTCGGTTGGGTGTTCTTCATGTTCAACCGGCGACATAGCTATCAGATACGAGCAGAAGCACTTAAGTATTTCCTTAAGGTTTTCTCTCTGAGCAATTTCCCGCTATCATAGACCGCTGCGGCTGGAACGCAGTTCTTGTGCAGATCTAATCCTATGATCATGCGCTCGATATAGTTTGAGTTTAGTTTATCCTTTCCGTTTATATATATGATTAATTTCAGGAAATTACAGGCAATGATCGGGCACAATCTCAATCCCAATAAGAACTTATAGATCCGTCATTAGTAGTATAAGCGTCATGCAAAATCACTCAAAGTTAGATATGATAGATAGAGAAATTACCAATATTAACAAAACGAAGGTATACTTTAAAGACCAGTCAAGAAGGATCATCTGTTTCTGTGGTAAGGAATTTAAAGTGTCCATCCTTCCACATCTAAGGAAAGAACATCCTGATGTTTGGAAAGAGTGGCAAAGCAAATTCCTAGAATTTCGGAATGAGGGTTTAAACTATCGGCAGATAATGTATCACTTCTTGTCTGGCAATGATCAACCTTTGTTTAGCTGGAGTATAATAGAGCGTGAAACTAATGAACTGTTGAACAAGGATCCAAGCAAGCTAATTATCCCTGAAAAGGGATCTATTAATAAGTGGGAGCCAGTAGACTTCAAATTGGAAAGAACCACAGTTTGGGATTTCCATAAGAGGGGTAATTGGGCTGTACATGACAGCAAATACAGGGGTAATTGGCCCCCCCAAATACCGAGGAATCTCATTCTCAAGTATACAACTAAAGATGATATTGTGGTAGATCCCTTTGTGGGCGGAGGAACTACATTAATAGAAAGTTGGTTGCTCGGAAGACGAAGCATAGGTATTGATATAAATCCTATTGCCATTAGAATTTCAAAGGGAAAAGTCCAACAGATGTATAAGCATAATTCCACAAGTTTGGTAGACGACGATCTGCAAAAGAAACCGATGGTTATTAAAGGTGATAGCAGAAAACTTGAAACCATTTTACAGCAAAACGGGATTGAAAAAGGCGCCATAGGGCTATTTTGCGTTCATCCACCCTATATGGATTCACTCAAATACTCTAACAGGGATGGTGATCTGTCTCTGTATTCCAACGAAACTGATTTTCTGATTCATTTAGAGGAAATAGCTGCACAAATTATTCGATTATTGAAGAATGGTGGCATATGTGCTGTACTGATCGGCGATGTTAGAAAACATGGCAAATTCATACCGCTTGGCGTTGATACACTCAAGTTATTTCAGAAAAGCGGGCTTGATTTGTTAGATGTCATAATCAAAATTCAGAGGCACGATTTTTCTACTGAATTTTATCTAAATAATAAACAGATCAGTTATGCTCTAGCTCACGAATACCTTTTGATTTTCAAGAAGGGATTTAATATAAAGCACTTCTGATGCATACTTTAAACTTACCCTCTTTATCTACAATCTGGAATAATGTATAGTTGGTTAGTTGTATCGGCGGAAAAGGCCTTTCCATCGTGGTGTGTCACACCATAGGATAGATAGTGAATCATTAGGGCAATTATGTTCAAACACTACAGTACTCTGCATGTCGTTAAAACCTGTAGGGAAAAGGCTCCCTGTAAGATTGCAATAATAGTTGATACGTTCCTTTTCCTTGGGCGTAAACGCCTGAGAATTTGGGGAAAGGGCCTTATTCTTGTCGGAAAGGGAAGTACCATACAAGACTTCAAGTTTCCCATTTGTCTCTTTTTGAATTTTTTGTACCCCTTCATCATAAGCTGCTACTACTGCTAGGAATACCTTTTTAGCATTAGGTAGGTGTGCCTCAAAAGGCTGGGCTGAGTCTCTTCCTTCGGTCCCTTTCCATATTTTTATGGCTTGCATTCCAGAGCCTATAAAATCGTCTAAATACACAATAATTAAGTCATCTGCCAGCAATAAGTCTACTATATCGCTGACACCCTTGAATTTCTTCATAGATTCGGCATTAGTAAGATTGTTTGCACTTTTGTATAAATAAATCATATGCGTTCCGCTATCAGAAATTTTACCAAAAGGAATAAAATATACTTGGCTTAATTTTTTCCCTAGTATATGCTTTAATAGCTTATGAACTGAGGCATAAGCATTGTATATCTTTGTTTTATCGAAGAAAATGACATTTTTAAGGATCTTTAGGCCAAGTTCCATATCATACGATTCAAATTGATTTAACCACTCTTGTATGGAAACCTTCGTAATACTTGGGTATGAGCCAAATGTTCTGGTCAGGCTTTCAATTTCGGTATTGTGCGATACAAGAAAATGGTTATCATAATGCAATAAAATCAGACTCACTATAAAACTAGCTTGTGCTTCAGATATAAGATTAATTTGTTGATGATTTCTGCGAATTTAACTTCTTCTTCTGGATTTGCCGGTTTGAACGTCTCCAGACTTGTTATAAGCTGGTTTACGAGAGAATCTATCTCCTCAAATTTGTATACGGATCGGGCTTCGTCAGTATAGGATTCCTTTATCGTTTTAGATGGTTCGTTTATCAGGGACAGTAAGGCTTCGTAAATTTTGTTCCGAGGTACCCCTTTGTTAATTGACCGGATCAGTGTTTTAACTTCTCTAAGGTCTATAACGTCAGAGATGACTTTCCTCCGGTATTTATCTAACAGCTTGTCAATAATATCGTTTCTTGAGTATTGTTTAACTATTTCTGGAAAGCCTTTCTCTATATTATTTAGTACGGGATAAAGCTCTGTAAAAAAATCCGTTTTAACTCTCTGTTCGTCCTGTGCTAACATAAGGTCCTGATATTTCTTATCATATGATATGAGAATCTTACATCTCTGGACAGTGGGTTTCGGTAGACCAGTTATTTGTGATAGATATGACACGCCTATCCGCTTTTTATTAAGATGCTCTTTTAGTAATTTAGTAAGTGCCTCAAGTTTTAAAGCAGTTGGCATTAACTCCCAGTCTTCTCTTAGTTTATGTATGTTAAACATAGTGATTATATTTTGTAGGGTCGTTGGCTTTTCTACTATATTGACTGGAACCTCTGTAAGGTTTAGCTCCTTTGCACATCTCCAACGACGCTCTCCATCGAGTAGATGATACTTCTTATCTTCCTCTTGATAAACAACAAGTGGTACTAGAATTCCCACTTGTTTTATTGACTCTTTTAGAATAAGAAGTGAATCTTCAGGAAATAGAATACGCGGATTGTTTGGATTTGGAAGTATATTTTCAGGGCTAACCCATCCAAGCGCCGTAGGTTTTAGTGATAGCTTTTTATCGCTTTCCATATACTAATCTCCTTAGGTATTGTAATGATTATTTAATATTAAACCTTTTGTTAAAGAAAATGGGTGACATGATGGTTTACTCTGCGATATATTGCTAGACCTATATAATCAATTTATTTCGGGTGTCGTTTAATAACCATAGGACTTACGCAGTTGGGTTGAACTCGTAAAATGGATCTGCGAGATATGCCCCTTTGGCACACATGACCATACACTTCCAGCGTTTTGATCACTACTCTTGATGACCCATTTTAACTCCTGCCATGCCTCTCAGGGCTGTTAAACCACAGTATCGGATATAATAAATGAAGCAGGAGTTTAGCGAGTCATCGTTAAGGTATGAGGCTTGAGAGGATGACGTCCATATACTTTGGAACTAGATTGACGTTGGCATCAATCCCGTTATCGCTCCCTCGAAAGTGGTCAGGGCGAATATCGTCAGCGCCGCCATCAGCACGGCAAGGAATACCCTCCACGCGTTCTTGAACGTAAAGTTGGAGGCCGCGCCGGCGCTCAGGGACATGAACACCGCCGATACGATGGCCATCATACAGGCGGCGGAAAATAAAGAAGGTGGTATGGACGTGCTTATTATGCCGCCCAGGGCCGCGCCGCCGGAGCCCAGCATAATTTCATGATTTAAAGAACGGAAGGCTCAGCTACCGCATCTTTATTATTTATATGATTCAGAAAGACACAAGCCAACGCAGGCCGGAAAGCCATTTCAGCAAATGGCAAATGTAGCACAGGTTTATCATCGTAGCAAATTAACCGGGGCACGGTTTAGTCTGTTTACATTTACAGGTTATTCCGGTTGTAACTTTCATGGCAATGTTCATGTCATCCTGCGAATCTCCATTTTTTCTGTTTTTAAAAACCGTATCACGAGTGTTTCACCAAACAGTTAAATCGATTTAATCCATTAGGTATTACGGTGATAAAAATGGCTCAAAGTCAATATCCGAAAACAGCATATACGGTGTCCCTGATAGCAGGCGCGTTAATGATAGCCAGCAGTACAATCATGATGATAATTTCCCTTTACCTGACGCTGCCTGCAAGATATTACTATGGTCCAATGATGTTCGGGGGCTACGGGGGTCCATTCTTCGTGTTTGGATTCATGGCGCTGTTTGGGTTGATATCCGGAATTGTGGTGACCGTTTCGGCATTAATGCTCAGAAAATCAGTTGATTACACGGTCTGGGGAATACTGATAATAGTCTTCTCAATATTCAGCTTCTTCGGCATGGGGGGATTTGTGGTCGGAGCTGTGCTCGGGATAGTCGGCGGTGCCCTTGCCCTTTCCTGGAAATCTAGCTGAAATTCTAACCCTTATTTTTTTGTTTCCAAGAGCTTAACAAGGTTAGTGTTTCCATCCTTCTCTGTTATCACTATTCCCCTTTCTGCCAGCCTTGCTATCACGCGGTGCGTCTTGAGCCTGGTAAAGCCACTTTCCTTCGAAATGTATTTCTGCAAGTATGCACCATCATGCCCAAGTAAAATTTCAACAACCTTTCTCTCGTCAGGCAGCAAAAATCTGGTTAAATCCTGCACTTCAATGCTGTTTTCACTTTCCGGCAACTTTCTGTTTACAATTTCAGGCATTATCAGGAAATAAATGACGCCAACTGTGCTGGCTAGGGTTGTGCTGAAGAAAAGGATGAAGGTGAGTGGCACAAAAAACGGGATCCCTGAAGGCGCATGTGCTTCGATCAGCTCCTCTATCAGCACCACCATGTTCTGCCCGTTTTCGCTTATTGCACCCAGGGCAAGTATCAATAGGCTTAAACCTACTGAAGCTGTAACCAGCATAAAAAAGAAAATCTTGACCCTGTTCAATAGTGTACCTCGTAGATTTGCTCTTTTAACTTTTTTATTGATGCCGTTTTAGGTTAAATCAATTGAATTCTTTCCTTTCAAACAGAACCAGCCCCAAGACGGCTGTCACTATAAAGTATATTGCCAGAATTGCAACCCCTTCAGGAACGGTAACCGCATATGATGTTATAGCCACATGTCCAAAACGCGTTATTGAAGTATGTAAGGGGTACGGAACTGTCAATATGTTACCTATTATGCCTGCGCCGTAAGTGATCAGGAACCATGGTTCAATGTGAACAAGTGCGTTTACTAAATTCTGGATCAGGGAAAAGGCAAAAAGCATGAGCACAACTGTAGTAAGTATTGCTATAGAACTGCTCTTAAACAGTGAGCTGAAAAAGAAGGTGAGCCCCAGTACAGAAATCAGGTACAGCACTGTGAATAAAAATGATTCCACAAACTGGTACGGCATGTTTGGGCCGAAATAGTAAAAGTTGTTCAGCACGGTCATGGCTACAAATACAACAATTATCATGAACGATGCTATAAAGGCCGCAAGCCACTTGCCCGTATAAATGCTGGACCTCCTTATTGGGTTACCAACGGTGAAATAGCCTGTCTTGTTCTGGAATTCCCCCGATATTGCATCGCCGCCAAAGAATATGCTGGAAAGTATGACGATGTAGGCTGCAGCTGTGCCCCACCAGCTAGAATAGAAATCAATCGATGATGTAGTGAAGCTAGATGGCCGATAATAACCCACCAGTAACGTAAGCAGTGCGCCTATTATCACCCCTATTCCTAGCATTATAATAAACCTTCTTGACCTGAAGTAATTTAATAGCTCGAACTTCGTTACCGTAAAGGTCTGAGCTATGCTTGAAGGAACATCTTGTTTGGGCATTTTCAATCACCTAAAGGGTCTCCTTTATCATGTTAAGGTAGGAGCTTTCAAGTGCTGATGTAGAAGGTTTGAAGCTTATCACGCCTATCTTCATACTTGCAAGTTCATAAAGCAGGTCTTCTTGCGCCTTGATGTCTCCGGATATTTCCACACGAAGGTTTGTTTCGTCTATCTTCGATGTGCCTTTGACATTACCCAGCTTTCCTATTTCTGCTATTATGCTGTCATCGACGGCCCTTGAGAATCCGACTTCGATTATGTTTGACCCGTTTTTGGAAAATTTCAAAATTATGTTTGATATCGTGTCATAGGCCAAAAGTTTGCCATGGTCTATCATTGCCACTTCGTCGCAAACGTCGGTAACCTCGTTCAGCAGGTGGGAACTCATGAAAATTAACCTGTTCCTACGCTTCAGGGACTTTACAATTTCCCTCACTTCGCTCATGCCTCTCGGGTCAAGCCCTGTGGTTGGCTCGTCCAGCATGATTATGCTTGGATCACTGATCAAAACGGATGCTATGTTCACTCTCTGCTTCATCCCCTTTGAAAACCTTCCAACCTTTTTATCCTTCCATTCGAGCATTTTCACCTCACTGAGCGAGTCTTCGATTCTTTTGCCGCGTTCCTCAGAAGGTACTCCCCTTATTTCGGCTATCATTGATAGCGCCTCTACCGGAGTCAGGGAAGGGTAAATTTCTGGCGTTTCTATAAGTGCGGCGCATGAGGATAGCGCTTCCTTTTTATTTGAATGCACGTCTATACCGCCAACCAGCGCATGGCCCTCAGAAGGCCTTATCATGTCAGTGAAAAGTTTCAATGTTGTGGTTTTTCCGGCGCCATTCGGGCCAAGAAAACCGATGCACTTTGCCCCTTCAAGCTTCAGGTTCAGGTCAGAAAGGGCAATAAATGAACCGTAACTTTTTGTCAGCTTCACAGCTTCAATAGATTGCTGCATACCTTTTAATCTCCATTTTTTCTCGCCTTTTTGATCATGCCGTACATGATTTAACGGTTTGGTGAAACACTCGTGATACGGTTTTTAAAAACAGAAAAAATGGAGATTCGCAGGATGACATGAACATTGCCATGAAAGTTACAACCGAAGTCACAGGACCAGTTTAACCTGACAAAAACTGAGCCTCAGTTAATTTGATTTAATAACTAAACTTTGGCAAAAATTGTTCGTGATTTGTTTCTTGATGAAAGGAACAAATATATTATCTCCTCTACACCCATTATCCACCCTTCAATATAAATAAATAACTAGGCGACATACCAAATTTTACGATATTTTATGGATTCAGATCGACGCCGGCAGCAGGCCCGTTATTGCGCCCCCGAACGTGGTCAGGACGAATATCGTCAGTGCAGCCATAAGCACGGCAACGGACATCCGCCACGCATTCTTCACCGTGAAGTCGGAAGCCACACCAGCGGAAAGGGACATGAACACCGCCGATACGATGGCCATCATGTAGGCGGCTGAAAATAAGGAAGGTGGTATGGACGTGCTTATGATGCCGCCCAGGGCCGCGCCGCCCGAGCCCAGCATCTTCATGAAGGTGGACATGACGAAGATCAGCACGGCCAGCCCTGGAGGGGTGGCCATGGTCAGCAGCTCGTAAACCTTCATCCTGCTCCTGACCATCGCCTTGGCGTTGGTGAACTTCTCCACGAACTCGTGCACTGCCTCCAGCTCCTTCGGCGATCCCCCGCCGGAATCGTCTACTTCGCCCAGGAGGAAGAACAGCTCACGTGTGACCCATGAGGCCGCCTTCGTGTTGACCTCCGAAAGGCGGGAGCCAAGCGAGAGGGAGACGGCTACGCCCTTCAGCATCGAAGTGAACTCCTTCGTATACCTGCCCTCGGCCGCCAGCTTCCCTATCGTCCTGGCCATGCCGTACCCAGACTTGCGGTACTCGGTTACGTCGCGCACGAACCCCTCAAGGCTCCTTTCTTCGTTGTCGGCGGCCCTCTTCTGCACGTACACCGGCAGGCTGAAGGCAAGGGAGCCGGCTATCAGCCCGGCCGCCACGGGCGTCCAGAGCGGAACATGGAGGAATGCCGTTATGGCCCCGGAAACGGCCGCTGCTATGATGCCGTTGCGGGCGTTCCCCTCGTAGGTATCACCTATCTTAGGCTGTGCTGACCTTATCATCAATATGATCACCACCCCCATGACCGGAATCACCAGCATTGTCATCATCCACACGAGGGTGATCGAGGCGGCCGGGGAGATGAACGCAGAAGCGATCACCAGGGTGGGCATTATGAAGAACATGGCGGTCATCATCTCGCCCAGGTCGGAAACCGAGTCGCCGTACTTCTGGAAGCGGAACTCAAGCCACCTGAGAAGGGACTCGGCCCTGTCCGTGAAATACCCGGATATGTTCCCGCCCGACCTGAGCTCGGAAGAGTAGCCGTAAAGCAAATCACGCATAGGCTTGGAAGGGTGCTCCTTCGCCAGCATGTCTACCGCCGAAAGCTGGTCCTGGCCGATGAACTCGACCGACCGCTGCAGGTACACCGCATCCCTTTCAATGTTTCTAAACACGCCGCGCCCTATCAGCCGCTTTAGGGCATCGTACAGGGACACCCCGGCGTCTGCCATGGTGGACATGTAAAGAGCGAAAAAGGGTAGCTCGTCGTCTATTGCCCTCCTCCGGTCGCCAGCGGTGGACTTCAGGGAAATGGCCGGCGCCATGAACACGACGAAGAGCGGAACCGCCACCAGTACCAGCGGAAGCGGGGATTTCAGGAGGAATGCCATGGCAAAGGACAGCGGGACGGCTACAGCAAAGGACCATGCGCCATATGTCACCCACCTGTAATAGAAGGCATGAGGGGTCAGATTGACGCCGGCACGAAGGATGTCCGTTGAAGTATTCCTTGCCAGCCGGGTGGCCACCGAATCCAGCCTCCTGTTGCGCCTTGTAGGCCTTACCCTGGTTATCCTCGGACGCGCCGGGAGCCTGATCTGGCCTTTCTTCATTTCGTCATAATAATAAAAGAACCCCCCGATCAGCAACCCAACCCCTGAGCCGATCAGGGTCGCCGAAGCAAGGCCCACGTACCCGGTGCGGCCAAACCGCATGAGCGACAGCCCGAGGTAGACCATGGCGAATAAGGGGACCACGGATGCAAAATACAGGCGCCAGCCGTAAAATGGAAGCTTCATGATTCTCTATCCCACACTGGGAAACAGCATGACAGGGTTGGCCTTCCTTTTCCTCCGGATCCGGTTGCGGATTTTCTTCAGTATTTCACTTCGTCGCACGCTGCACCACCACCGAGAACACCTCCGCGCCGTCCGAGGCCTTGATAAGCTGCTTGGCAACCGTGATCTCCTTCCCCTTCCACCCATCGGTCTCCCTGCCGAACATGCCGCTGAGGATCCCCGCATTCGTCCTGTTGATGATAAAATGCTTCTTCTCCCCCCTCAGGGCCAGGACCACCTTAGTGACTGAGGTGCCCTGCTGATAGAAAGTCTTCGTGTACACGTCCTCTATCACGTACTTCACAGGCTTTGGCGGCAGGTCCAGCGCCTTCAGGTATTCGGAGGGTCCATATACGTCTTCAACGTTGACCATAAGAGGATATGCGAAAATAGTTTAAAAGGCGCACAGCAACGGAACCCTTCATGTAAGCAGTTGATAAAAGAGTTACTCTAAAATAACTAGACCCTACGCCGGATAGAATCAAGCTAAATAACGGAGGACACCTTTCCGGTTTATGCCATTTACTTACCTAACGCTTATAATAGGAGCCCGTCACATCAATCAGTCAGGCAAGGTCTATATCTGGCGACCTGAAAGAGGGTGTGGGACGCTATTCCGCGGATGGGATCCACATGCCGCCGTACATGGGTACGGTGTTTGGCCGTCGCTACATGTATGGACGGACGAATTTTTTAACTTCGCTTTTTATAGTAAGGCATGGTTGAGCTGCGCGGCGCCGACATCCAGGCCAGGCTGAAGGACATAGACGATTACATAAGGGGGGAGTACCTCAAGGAGCACCCGAAGAAGGAAAGGGACTGGAGGACGTATGAACAACAGTTCGCCAGGAGGATATACACGGCCATGAAGTCGCTGGAGCCGCTCATACATGAAGCGGTATCAACGCTACACGTGGAGCCCAGGGCAGGGCATCCGTACTCGCTGACCCTCGAGCAAAGGGTCAAGGTGCTCCTGATCAAGCAGCTTGTGGGGGAATCAAACAGGATGTTCGCCGGCATGCTGGTGGTGTTCTCCCTGCTGGACGACATAGACATATCATATAAAACGGTGGAGAGGTTGTATTCGGACGAAGAGGTGGACCTTGCCCTGCACAACCTGCACGCGCTGATACTGAAGGGCGTAACGGCGTCCGACGCCACCGGTGACGGCACG
>JAFLXO010000025.1 GCA_029786595.1 Nitrososphaerota archaeon
AGAGATAATAGTCGTCATATCGCGGGCTGATCGTGATTTCCCCGTCGGCCGAAATCGGGGAGGATGAGCTGACCCAGTAGGGTATCTTGCCCCCCTGGAAGAACTGCACAGGAAGGTCCTCCCACGCCCACTGGTCGTTATACCCCAGTGTCCTCTGGGTAAGGCCTGAGGCCGCGGGGGGTGAAAAGCTTCCCCACCAGACCAGGAGCGGCTGGCCTTCCCAGTGGAATATCTCGCTGGCGTACGGGCCATAAAATTCAGTTTCAACGTATGACTGGATCTGCGCATAATCCTGTGCACCCATCGGGGTGGAGTTGAACTGGTCCACCATTATGGCTACCTTCATCGGCGAGCCGGTCTGCTGTATCCATTGCAGGAGGGCAAGGGTGGCCTGGTTGACTGCGGCATCAAGCTGGTTGGTGGCACCAGGGCCCCACCAGTCAACCAGCACAAATGTTATGCCGTCACTGACCATCTGGTTAATCTGCCATGCGAATGTGGAAGGGGAATCGCTGGCGTAGTATCCAATGACCGGCGTGTCGACAACAACGTCATACGCAGAATCGTTCCAGTGGCTTGTCCCCAGCCCACCCGTCCAGGATCCGGTCTGGTAGTTGTAGCCGTACCAGAGGTACAGGATTGCGCCAACGGCCTTCTGTTGATTCTGGCCGCCGGCCATGGTCATGGGCGCAACCAGGAATACAGCCCCGACAATGATTATTGCCAGAACCAATGCTTCATATCGCATTGATACCACCATGAAACTCGATTTGGTATATGAACAGCGCTATTGAAAGCCAGATGATGTCATCCAGGGGAATGCCGTGCCAGACCAGATATAACGGAGACCATGAAGCCGGTGTAATGCCCTGCCAGAACCAGTAGGCCATGTCTTCCGTTGCCACCGCTATCAGAGTATTTGCAACGCCCAAGGAAATATACCTGTGGTCGATTATTATGTTTGGTACCAGGAACAGGGCGATCATGACCAGCCAGGGGAAGACGCTGTCCATAAAAGTGTAATGCGTGGCTGACTGGACGGATGAATCCCAGTACGCAAAAAGAAATCCCATTGCCACTGCAGCGAACGCCGGAAACAGCAGGTTCCTCCTTGTCGAGAGCCTCATCGTTTCACCAGCCGCTTCATGGGGATTGAGGAGAAGATGTCCTGCCTCATGTGTGACGGCCTGTAGCTCTTCCTCCAAAGCCGTTTCTTTGCCCACTCGAACCTTTTTATGCGACCTCCCCAGGTATAGATATACCCGAGTGGCATCGGCCTTTTCATGATTTATTTATTTCCATAAGTATAAAAGACTTTAATTAGTTCAATGCACACTTTAGTAATTGCCTTCCCCCGGGCCCGTTTTTACATCATTATAATTTTTTGTTAAGCCTGGTAACCTATTATTAACTTATAGATTCTGATCTCCAACAATTAACGAGCTATGGCTGATCAAAAATTCATTCCTTTCAACAATTAATAACTACAACTTATACAACAATGAGGAAATGATGGACGATAGATATTAATAGGAAATCAGATGTTAAAAATATCAAAAAACTAGAGCCTTGATAATTAAAATGCGATGTGCATTAAGGTAAGAATATATTTAATAAACAGTGATATTGGGTGCGACTTTATGGTTCAATACAAGTGGGTAGCGTTATCCAATACGACTCTCGGGGTGCTGATGGCATCCATAAATAGTACAATAATTCTGATTTCTTTACCAGCTATATTTCGGGGTATAGCTATAAATCCACTTTTACCGACATCTTTTCCTTATCTGCTCTGGATACTCTTTGGATACAGCATAGTTACCGCTACAATGCTTGTAACGTTCGGCAGGCTTTCTGATATGTATGGTAGAGTTCGTCTGTACAATATGGGCTTCGCCATCTTTACCGCCGGCTCAATTCTTTTGTTCCTTACGCCTGGAAAAGGGGACTTCGCTGCTAACTTGATAATTGCATATAGGATAATTCAAGGCCTTGGTGCAGCTTTCCTTTTTTCAAATAGCGCAGCTATACTCACCGATGCCTTTCCTCACACGGAGAGGGGAAGGGCCTTAGGATTGAATCAGGTAGCGGCACTTGCTGGGAGCTTGATAGGGTTGATCCTAGGTGGAATACTGGCTGTGATCAATTGGCGGTACATATTTCTTGTAAGCGTACCTGTGGGCCTAGCCGGTACTGCCTGGTCATATCTAAAATTGAAGGAAATAGTAAAACCAAAAAAGGCCAAGATAGACTATAGCGGAAACCTTTCGTTTGCGGGCGGACTAACATTGCTTCTTATAGCTATAACCTACGGTCTTATCCCATATGGTGGATCCATCATGGGATGGGGGGATCCTTGGGTGATCATTAGCTTAGGGCTTGGGGCGGCTCTGCTACTTGCATTCCCGTTTATCGAGGTTCATATAAAGGAGCCAATGTTTAGATTGGAATTATTCAAGAGAAGGATATTTTCTGCTGCAAACCTTGCGGGTTTCCTTGGAGCAATAGGCAGGGGCGGTGTTCAGATAATGCTAATCATATTATTGCAAGGCATTTGGCTTCCACTTCACGGATATTCATATCAAAGTGCGCCCTTCTGGGCCGGTATATTCATGATACCCATGATGGCTGGGTTTATAGTTATGGGCCCTATCAGCGGTTGGCTCTCTGATATTCACGGCGCGAGGTTGCTTTCCACAACCGGCATGTTGATAACGGCGGCTTCATTCATAGCACTTTCTTTGCTTCCATATGATTTTGTATATTGGGAATTTGGTGTTATACTCTTTTTCATGGGTGTTGGAAGCGGGATGTTTGCATCTCCAAACACGGCGTCTATAATGAATTCCGTTCCACCTGAACAGAGGGGCGCGGCATCAGGTATGAGGTCTACGCTTCAAAACGCCGGAATGACCGCAAGCCTTGGCATGTTCTTTGCGATAATAATAATTTGGCTAGCTGGCAGTCTGCCTTCTGCACTCCTTTCGGCATTAACCAACCTAGGATTGCCGCTGTCAGTATCTCAATATTTTGCAGGAATTCCTCCTACGGGAGCACTTTTTGCCGCCTTTTTGGGCTATAATCCAGTGATAACCATACTATCTACCCTACCTTCCTCCATAGTCCAGACTATAAGCTCAAATTCGTTGGCCATGGCAACAATCACCGGTGAACACTGGTTTCCAATGGTCATAGCTAGTCCATTTATGGGCGCTTTGAGGGTCTCTTTTATTATAGGCGCGATTCTATCGTTCATAGGTGCTATAGCGTCAGCTATGAGAGGAAGGATATACATATATGATGTAGAAAATAACAAAGATAATGGGCGAACGGGTAGCTAACTACGGCAATACAATTAAAATCACATGGGAGCAAATTGCTATAAAAGTAGTTGTATTGGATAGCGTACTTAATAGGTAGAGTTCGTTAAAAGTTAAACCAGCGTTAGGTAGCAATCATCATGACCGGTAATTTGCTGTCATGTTGAATAGATAATTAATACCTATTATATCGAAAACCGTTTACATACTTTTTTAGTTTAATTGCATTAATGATAAGATTTGTAGAGAATCAGTTGTGCATTTGCATAAGCGACGGGGCTAATAACGCAATCAAGAACTATAGGTTATTGGCAACAGGTTTAAATTTTCATTAGCTAAGCTTCAAAGTATGACTAATAAACCTAGAATTGGGTTCATAGGATTGGGTATAATGGGAAGTTTAATGGCTTCCAATTTAATCAAAGCAGGCTTTAGTTTAACAGTATATAATAGGAGCAGAGGGAAGGCGGACAAGCTTAAAGCCCAAGGGGCTCAGGTTGTAGAAACTCCGGCCAAGGCAGCCAAATTATCGGATGTAGTTGTCGAGATGGTTACAGATGCGCCAGATGTTGAGCAGGTATTATTTGGCGATGATGGGCTAATTAATGGAAAACATGAAGAACTTACGGTGATAGGCATGAGCACAAACTCTCCGCGATATGCTATAGATTTCGCAAAGAGGTTAATGGAGATGGGGATAGATTTTATTGACGCTCCTGTCACGGGTGGGGACAAAGGCGCAAGAGATGGCACCCTTACCATTATGGCCGGTGGAAAACCCGAAGTGTTCAGAAGAGTTATGCCGGTTCTTGAAGCCATGGGTAAAAACATAGTATATACAGGTGAAACTGGGACTGGGCAGATGGTAAAGCTCCTTAACCAAATAGTAATCGGCATGGATATGCTTGGTGTTTCCGAAGCCCTGGCATTAGCTAGAAGAACAGATACTGACCTAGATGCATTATACAGGGTATTATCTACAGGAGCAGCTAACTCATTCACAGTACAGTATTATCTGCCTAAAATGATTAAAAATGATATCACGCCTGGATTCAGGGCCTTACATTTGAGGAAGGATCTCAAGTATGTGATGGATGTCGCAAACGAATTGAATATGCCTATGGTGGGCACATCATTACTTTTGCAGCTTTACAATGCACTTATAGCACAAGGGTTTGGCGATAATGGAACACAAGCGTTGATCAAGTTCTATGAAAAATTCTCCCACTGATCTAAGTTCAGAACCTCTGATAACTTTGATTTAGCTCTAGCTATGCGATCTTGATTTTTATCTAATTCTGATGGTGTTTAGATGCACTTGAATTCTATTACCCACTTTGTATCAGAATCTCAGATTGAGATTTAATATAGCGTTTTAAGCCTATTAAACACATAATGGCTTGAATGTTCCTCGAACTGGTAAAGGTAGACCTAAATCAAAAACGCTAAGACTATATATACCCCTTTATATACCATCACGAATGATAAATGCCTAAAACCACACCTTCTATATCTATCGAAAATGTTGTCACATCAGCGAGCGTAGATCAAGCAATTGACCTCCTCCTTATAACTAGAACCTTTCCAGATGTTGAATATCACCCGGAACAATTTCCCGGTCTAGTATTCAGGCTCAAGGTACCAAAGTCGGCTACCCTAATTTTTAGCTCAGGGAAGATGGTTTGCACTGGCGCTAAGAGTGAGGCGCAGGCAAAAAAGGCTGTTGAAAGCGTGGTTCAAAAATTGAGGAAAAACGGTATAGATATAAAAAATGAGCCGGTTATTGAGATCCAGAACATAGTTGCTTCTGCTTCCTTAGGTGGTAAAATAAAGCTAGAGGAGGCTGCAGTAAACTTGGAGAAAAGTATGTACGAACCAGAACAATTCCCCGGCCTGATATATAGGATGGATTCGCCTAAGACGGTTATACTGCTGTTCGCAAGTGGTAAGTTAGTTTGTACTGGTGCTAAGAAAGAGGAAGAGGTTTACGCCGCAGTTACAAAACTTCATGAACTCCTCGAAAAGATGGATTTGATGTCGTATTAAATTTTATTTTTTAATAAATCTAACCGTAATATTTGGGTACCATTTTACCAAATAGTTCGGGTTTAAATATTTGAGTGAGTATTATCGTAAATGAAGTATTTATGGATATCAAATGCCTCGGCTAATATGTGCCATAAAAGTCTGCAAAGCATGTGGTTCACATGATAATATCATCTAAAAGGAAATCGCAGATAAAGTAGGATGGGGGGGGACACGTAAAGATGTTAAGGAAGGAAGACGCCTTGGGTATGTGAACAAGTGCTATATACAGATCCAGTACGTTTAAAGCTTAAGATTCTTTACTTAAAATATAAAGAAAATATGACACGAAGCCAAGCCACCATGGTCAAGAAAAAGATCCTCTGATTGATATAAAGGAACATGCAAGGATCAATTCCATGCCATTTCCTACATATTCGGGTTTGAAGGCCTTAAAATGTTAGCTAACCTTAGCTTCCGCATAAAGATTTTGTAATGCCTCTAACTAGAGTTTCGTAAAAACTATATGTGAGATGTTGGATCGTGGCGCTGAAAAAGTTATACGCTGATCAAAGGCTGGCCAATATCGGATATAATGATGAGCAAACTCAATGGGAACATCTGGAATAAATAAACTTTCATAAGCAACGTACTTTCTAGAAGTCACAAGAATATATGATATCTACAAGATATTGAAGTTAGGATATAGTACCTTTTGGATCCGGCTAAACATGGAAAGGAGATAGGATATCCAAGAACCTAAAAGTTGGGCCATCTATCACTGAAAACTATAAAATGACCGTTTGTTGTACATTATCAAGATGGGGGAAATCAGGATAGGTACATCCGGTTGGAGTTATCGGGAATGGAAGGGAGTATTTTACCCAAACTCCGCAAAGCCGAGAGAGTACTTGCGGTTCTATTCAAGAAAATTCTCGTGTGTAGAAATCGACTCAACCTATTATAGGATGCCCACCAGTAGGATGTTTGATCTGGTTTCTGCGAAGACACCGCCAGGCTTTATCTTTATAGTGAAGATACCCAGTCTATTTACGCATCATAGGAGGTTGAGTAAAGCCGCCATTAAGATATTTAAGAACGGAATTTATCCAATTTTAAGGGAAGGAAAGCTTGGTGGTTTTCTTGCCCAGTTTCCTTATTCGTTTAAGAAATCAGCTGAAAACCTTGAATATATAGGTTCGCTAGCTACTGAGCTAACTGATTTTGAGCAGATGTTCGTTGAGTTCAGACACTCAAGTTGGGAGGGTGATGAAAGTATCCTAGATTATATGAGGGGTATGAATATAGGGTATGTTAATGTAGATCTTCCGAAGATCCCAGGCCTTCCAACACCAACCTCTATTTGTACGTCTGATAAGGGATCATACATAAGATTTCATGGAAGGGTGGACAGCAAAACGTGGTGGAAGCCCGCTGAATCCAAGGATAGATACGCTTACAAATATAAAAATAACGAATTAATGGAGTGGGTACCAAGGATAAAGGAGTTATCTTCAAGATCCAAATCTACATTTGTTATGTTTAACAACCACTTTGGTGGATACTCTGTAGAAAATGCTATAATGTGTGCAGCGTTGACTGGAACTGCACTAAAGGATGGTATATCGACTAGTTCATTAGACGATTACTTTCTGTAAAATTAAATCACTATCATCAAGAATCATATGTTTGAATTTATTGTAATATGGATATAATTTGTTAATCCATCAAGAAAACTATTCTGAGTTATTAGTAAATATTGTTTGAACCTTCGCCAATACATTCTCAAATCGTCAATAAAGGCACCAAGAAAGTATAAATAACAGTGTTATACTACTTTTCGGTTGGATGACAGATTACGATAATAAAAATAGCAACCACGTCCCTGATGATAAGATTAATGATATACAACCATTATCAGATATAAATGATCAAGGCGAATCTGGTGGATCGGGGATTAAGGATGATATTAAGGCACTGATGGATCTCCTATACATAAAAACCGTACCATCATTTGGAAACAACTTCTTCTTTACTATAGGTGTGTACCTTTTAGAGATCTTTGTTATACTTGCTGTAACGGGGATGATAATGGTAGTTTTTGGACCATACTGGTGGAGCTCGACTGCAGCCGGGGAATTTTTAAGAAGCATACATCTATGGGCGGCTGAGGCATTTGTAACCCTTTTATTTGTCCATTTTTTTGTAAATCTCTCAACTTCGGCTTATAAACACAAGAAACTTGTATGGATAATCGGGAGTGTCATGTTGATGATGGCGTTATTGGAATACGCCTTCGGCATAGGTATGAGTGGTGATTTTATAGCTCAGTGGAATGCTATAGCTGGTGCAGATCTCTGGAACGGGCTTGGCCTCGGATTTTGGGTTAACCCACTGAATGAAGGTGCTGTCTATGGATGGCATATAGCGATCGTGCCGATACTCTTGATTTCTCTAGTGGCAGTCCATTATATGACGGTGAAGAGACACGGCATTAATAAACCATACAGGAAAGATATTCATTACTCAATGGTGCCAACAGATCATAAAAAGATGTACAGGAGGATGGCGTATATCCTAGTTCTAATATTGGTATTCGCTACTTTGTTAAGGGCGCCATATACACCACCCTTAACAATCCAGAGTATTGCCAAGAACCAACCAAGAACGTTCGCTATAACGCTCCTAAATGAATTTAATTTCAGTTCGCCTACTGCTACGTATCTTGATACGATAGATCCGTACACGTATAACATGAGATTAGTTTATGTGACTGAGCCTTATGAAGCGTATGCTGCAGTGCAACAAGTAAATAACAGTGTTACAGCCTTTATATATGATAACGCGTCTGTGCAAGATCAATATATAGCTGGTGCTTTCGCGTATTTTGAAAACAATGGTAGTATAGTTAATGCTACAGCATCAACTAACCCGCTAGTGGCTGTGATTGGCGGCCTAATAACTATGGCTGACAGCGGTTTATATCAACAAGCGCTTCAAGAAGAGGCCGGTAACAGCCTCAATCAAATGTACGCCCTAAGGTTAATGTACGACTCCGGCGTGATGAGCCAACAGGCAACACAGTACGGCTTGCAGGTAGAACAATGGGGGATGTTAAAAATAGCTCCGAATGGCTGGGAGCTAGGATATTTCCTTGCGCCATATAACCTGTTGGAGATCCTCACTAATGGCATCCCATGGTGGAACGACATAGAAAATGGTGTGATCGCAGGGTTCGTTTTCATCATAATTCTTCTGTTACCCTACATACCTTACTTGAGAGATATTCCAGATAAGCTTGGTCTATACAAGATCTTCTGGAACAGGTTCACCACACCAGAGATTAAACGGGATAAACTGGAACTGCTAGAACGTACAAAAAAGGAGTTGACTGATGCGCTATAATATAATCAAATTTAACAAGGTGCGGATAGACGGGTAGCAGTTAGGTTATTTTAATACCGATAATTACATGTTTATAGATAGCTGTTTCAACATTGGAACTGTGTTGCCAAATATTTTAAATAAATAGCGGGGGGTGGATTTGAACCACCGTTCTGCGGGTTATGAGCCCGCCGGGATAGGCCTGGCTTCCCCACCCCGCTTTAGCTCGTAGCATAACTGCGGTTATATAGCCTTTTTGGAGCAGTTAGCGATCTTAACGCATCAACCGTTAACAATCTTCAGTCACAATTCTGTTCAGTTCAGTATGGGTTAAATAATAGGAAATTAAGATGGTCTTAGATGGCAAAGAAAATACCTCAGCAACCTGAGATAAATATAGGTACGGCGGGTCATGTTGATCACGGAAAGACCACCCTAGTCGAGGCGCTAACTGGAAAGTGGACTAGTATGCACAGCGAAGAGCTCCGCCGTGGCATAACCATAAAAATAGGGTATGCCGACGCACCGGTTTATTATTGCCCAGATACAGATTCCTACAACACCGAAGGTTCATGTAATGGAAAAGAAGCCATATTAAAGAGGGTCGTTAGCTTTGTAGATTCCCCTGGGCATGAAAGCTTGATGGCCAACATGCTAAGCGGGTCGGCTATAATAGATGGAGCGTTATTAGTAATAGCGGCTAACGAGCAAGTACCTCAGCCCCAAACTAGAGAGCATTTACAGGCTCTCAACATGATTGGAGTTTCAAAGTTAATAGTTGTACAAAATAAGGTGGACTTGATAAGTTATGATGAAGCTAAACTTAACCATGAAAAGATCATGGATTTCCTCGAGTCATATGGTCACAAGAATACGCCTATAGTGCCGGTGTCCGCTCGCACTGGACTAAACATAGATATGTTGTTAACGATTATGGAGAAGCATATTCCTACTCCGCAAAGGGATGAGAATGCGCCTGCGCAGATGCAGGTGATTAGGTCATTCGATATAAACAAGCCTGGTTCCCAAATTGAAGCGCTTAAGGGTGGTGTACTGGGCGGTACCCTTAAGGCAGGTATCCTGCGGGTGGGCGACAAAATAGAGATCAAACCTGGTATATACATAGCAGAACGTGGTTCCTACTTGCCTGTGGAAACAGAAGTGGTCAGCCTAGCTACAAGCGGTGGCCTCGTAGAATCCGTAAAACCGGGAGGCCTAATAGGGGTTGGAACACGTCTGGATCCAACATTTACTAAGAGCGACCTTATGTTGGGCAACTATATAGCTGCTCCCGGTGTTCTCCCAGATCCCATAACAGAAACCGACATTAAGGTTGAGCTATTCAGTTCTATAATAGGTGTTAATGAGCTGATAAAGGTTGAGAAGTTGAAGCCGAAGGAAATGGTTAAATTGAATGTAGGAACGATGGTCACATTCGGGACCATCCAAGATATAAATGATGATAATATACATCTAGTTCTGCGCAGGCCTGTGTGTGCATTAAAGGGGACGCGGATAGCGATAAGCCGGAGGATCGGTGATCGGTGGAAGCTCGCTGGATCTTCCACAATTATGTCCTAATCCAATTTGTAGGCTGCTGATTGGAAAAGGTGGGGGAACTGGTAATGGACGGACATGGGTTTAGAAGATGAAGGTGCTTTTTGACACAAGCGTTGTAGTGTATATGCTAAGTACACCTAATAATCTTACAGACCAGCTAAATGCGGCCTTCGGTTTAGTTGAATTCATTACAATAACCCCGGTGATCCGAGAGCTAAAGGGTTTGAAAAGAGATGGTAGAGTAGCTTCGCGGTATACAAATTTCAGGTGGGATAATATAATAGAAATAGATGGACGGGCTGACGATGCACTAGTAAATGTATCCGTAGATATGGGTATGCCGGTGATAACGCTGGATCTTGATCTAGCTAGAAGACTTAAGGGGGCCGGGGCCTCTTGTTATACCCTCAGTGGAAACAAACTTATCAGATACTAAATTATAACATACATGATGATTGATACATTGCCTATGATAAGAGTTTTATGCCTAGAATTATATGTGTTAACATGGGCGATTTAACAGATAGGACATTTTGGATAGCAAATGATCGAGAAATAAAGGGGGGGTTGACTACAGATTATTATTTTCTTAATGTTGAAAAGGCCCTTAGAAATGAAGGTAGGGATCCAAAGGTAGTCATGGAGGTATATACGCGTCACCTACCATATCAAGAGAACTGGGGTATATTAGGGGGAATAAATGAAGCACTAAAATTGCTCTACGGGAAACCAGTTGACGTATGGACTATGGATGAAGGGGAGGTATTTATTTCTTCCAAGAATAACCTTGCGTACGAGCCAGTTATGAGAATTGAAGGCGGTTATGCCGACTTCGCGCGATATGAAACGCCCATACTAGGCTTCCTATGTTCTCTTAGCGGGATAACTACAAAGGCGGCCAGACTTAGATCGCTAGCTGGAGCTAATAAAAGACTCTTGAGTTTTGGCACAAGGCGCGCTCATCCCGCGCTTTCGGCAGCTATTGAAAGATGTGCGTATATAGGGGGCTTCGACGGTTTTAGCAACATAATAGGTTCTAGACTGCTCCACGTTGAAGCAACAGGCACTATCCCCCATAGTTTCATACTTCTTTATGACGACCCCAGAGATGCATGGACCGCTTTCGATAAGTGTATGCCTAAGGGTTCTCCTCGTACGATGTTGGTTGATACCTATTATGATGAAAAGACTGAATCTATAATGGCCCTAGACCTATTAAAGGGCAAATTAAAGGCGATTAGGTTAGATACACCTGGAAGCAGGCGCGGCGATTGGCGTAAAATAATCGAAGAAGTCAGGTGGGAGCTTGATATAAGAGGCGGTACCGGCGTAAACATATTAGTATCAGGCGGTCTAGACGAAGAGGATATACTCAAGCTGAATGATGTAGTGGACGGCTATGGTGTAGGGACAGCCGTATCTTGCGCTCCACCATTGGATTTTAACATGAAGATTGTGGAAGTTGAGAGCCAGAAGACCGGCGCGCTGGTTAAAAGGGCGAAGAGGGGGGATATTTCTGGAAAGAAGGGAGTATATAGAAATTTCAAGGAATATAAGGATATAATAATGTTGGATAAGGGTAAACCCCCCGATGGTTATGAGGGCCTCCTCAAGCCAAGGATTAAGGGTGGAAAGCAGCTCGGTGAAGTTGAACCTCTTGAAATAATAAGGGAGAGGGTCGCCTCCAGAATTAAATGGTTAAAGCATCACGAAGTAAGCGTACAGTTAGTTTCGGCCTGAATGGAAAATATTGATTAAATCGTTTAAATTAAAAGATCTTGAACATAAGAAGGACGGGTTCGGTGGACCTCCCACTTCATAATGGCAGAGCCCCTGAGTGGCTTTACAAGAAGATGAAAACCCTCGGGGGGGAAATAGCATACCTTATAATTGAGGATAAGGGGAAGGCCGGCCTGCTGGAGAGACTATCCAATCCGATATGGTTTCAGGGGTTAGGGTGCCTGCTGGGATTTGATTGGCATAGTTCCGGGTTAACTACGGTCACCATGTCCGCCTTAAGGGAGGAGCTGGATGAACATGATATGGGCGTTAGGATAGTAGGTGGTAAGGGTAATTTTAGAGATATCCCCCACAGAATAGAAGAACAATCATGCATGATGGGTGTTTCTGACGCCCAAATATCCGAATTCATGAAGGCGAGCAAGATGACCGCTAAGGTGGATGGTACAGCCATTCAAGATGGATTTTCGCTGTACCACCACGCTATAGTTCTCGCTGATGATGGGGGATGGGCTGTAATACAACAGGGAATGCGTGCCGAAAAAAGGCTGGCCAGACGTTACCACTGGTACTCAGGAACATATGGTAATTTTACGGTAGAGCCGGAACAAAATGTAATAGGGGAGCCTTCAGATACTCGGGTGCTTAACACTGTAGACGTTGAGGCGTTAAATAATCAAAAATCTTTGATGGATATGATATGCGATCGTAATTTTATTAATATGATGAAAAGCGAGTCCATTGGGAGCTATTCCCTAGACCACTGGACGACAGGTGAACATGATAGCTTTTCTCAGATGAGCGTCTCCTTCCCATTGCATGTAAATTGGAAATTGTTAAACGCATTATATGAAGCCAGACTGAGGAGGTATGAAGAGCTATTGTTATTTCCGGGAGTTGGCCCTGCGGCGGTTCGGGCACTTGCACTAGCTGCAGAACTAGTGTATGGTACACCTGTTGCATGGAAAGACCCTATTAAATATGCATATGCTCACGGAGGGAAGGATGGTGTACCATTCCCCGTTAACAGGGCCGCATACGATAATACGATAAACGAACTCAGACAGGTAATCGAGGCCATGGGAAGTTCAGCTGAAGAAAAGAAACATGCATTGAAGCGATTAGCAAATCTGAATGGTTGACCTACGCAGGAATGCTTAAATCGGTTGCGAACGACGTAATGAAGTAAGCAGAGTTGAGCTCATTAAGAGTACGGACTATCCTGATATTTAATACATTACTTACACTGGCCGCCAGCTTTGTCTTTAATATAGCGGTTACACGTAAGTTACCGTTATTCGACCTAGGACTCCTAAACCTCTTTACTGGAGCTATATCATTGGGTTCCATACCAATTTCTATACCGTCATTCATGGCTCCTAGGCTTTCTGCCAGGTACAAGGAATCCAATATTAGCCTGCTCCTAGTTTCTATGCTCTTTGGAATAGTGGGTTCTATAGCTAGCGGAGTGTTCCTGTTTATAATTAGAACCGAAATTACAACCACGTACTATTATGTAATATTGACGTTGGCTGTATTAAGCATAATGCTGTCATCCATGAACTCTGTATTTACTGGTGGATTGACGGTTTTTAACAGGCCCAGGATGTTATACGTTTCGATAATAACCGCCATCGTCAAGATGGGGGCCATTGTGTTTATACTTTATTCTAACTGGTCACTTTTTTCAGTCCTTATATCATCGTTCGTTATAACACTTTCAGGCACCATATATGCCGGCATCTCCTTGACGCCATACGTAAATGGGTTTGGCGATCTTAGAAGAGCTGTCAGGGAAGTACTTAGTGGATCCTGGGTACCCCTCATCGGGTACGCCACCTCTAATATAAGCTCCCTAGACACATTCATCATAGCGGCCATAGGCGGAGTAATAGATAATGCCATATGGGAGGTAATGAGCATGATAGCCTCTCTTTATAGCTTTGCTAGCACATTCATGAGTATAACTTACGGTGAACTGTTACAGAACGTTTCCCACGAGAGGAAGGTATATATGGACTTCTTGGTGGTCCTCCTTTTTGCTTCTAGCATATCCCTTTTTGTAGTGTACTTTGAGCCTTATGTAATTACATTTCTGAGACCCACAAACGTTAGCCTCATAGGGGAACTTGCCATTCCTATAATCATATGGTCAACAGCCAACATAATTAATACGTCTTCACAATATATTTCCAATATAATGCAGGGTATAGATCGAGTCGATATGAGTGCAAAGATAACCCCAAAGGTGTACTGGAAGAGCATGGTATTTTATGCACATTTGGCTGAGTTCATAACAGCTGTTTCTTATGTAGCGCTCATATACCCTATGATCATATCTGTGAAAGACCTCGGCATAAGCTTCTACGTAATAGATGGGGTTATAATAGCCCAGCTCATAGCTACCATCATATCTCTGACGATAAGAATTAACAGGTTTCCGTCAGCACGAAACTACCTTATGCCCAAGGAATTGATCAGAGATTATGCCATACCGACCATTGCTACGGGCGTAGCTCTTTATTTAATAAGGATCCCCGTTGATCTTGTCTTACATCCTACAGTTTCAGCCGTTGGGGAGCTAGCCATACTTTTCCTTATCTTTCTGATAGTGATAGCTGTTTACTTGGGCATTGGATTGTTGCTCTCCCCAAGGATAAGGGGCATAACCAGAGCTGTCACACGTAAGTATGTTTCCTACATAAAGAGACATAGGCCCTAAAAATTGCCAATGAATTAACAGGTTAGTTTCAAGCTATAGAAAAGGATATTATGAGATAGTTGGACGGACGCGTTAATTTTGCCAAACAAGGAAGTTAGCTATTGGTAGATCGATTGCCCGAGTTATTGATCATAAGGGGGCAACCGCTAACTTTTTAATCAGGGTGTATTTGGTGCCCATATGCAGACGCCGGGACAAGTGTGGAGGATAAACTCTGGCCTTACGGATTACTTCCTTACTGATAATTCTCTATACATATATAAGGAAGGAACGGTGACTACATCAATCCTGCTCATTGCTGTAGGCCTGCTTATAGGCTTTTTATACACTGGGCTCCTAATCGGAATAGTTCTGGGCCTGTTGCTGTACTGGGTTTATACCTATTTAGCTAGACGGAAGGGAATTAGAATAAAGACCATGAATGATATTGAAGCGCTTTATCAGGGGCTGAAAGTCAGGAAGTATAATTGGAATGAATTGTCCGTCGAAAAAATTGATAAATTTTTCCAGTTCACGGTAACTGATGCCGATGGCCGAACACGTAGGTACTCCTTCAGAATAACAGAATCTGAGAAAACCTATATCTCCCAGAAAGTGCCACAATTAATAAACAACCAAAATAATACTGTTTAAGATGCCCCTGACGCGCGTCTTGGTTTATTTGTAATGTTTACACCCAGCAACTACGTACTCCAGCAACTACGTGCTCCATCAACCATCATCCTAAACCGTATTAAAACTCCAATTCTCGACGAACGACATCATCAGTGCGGAGGGTGGGATTCGAACCCACGAAGGCCAACGCCAGCGGATCTTAAGTCTGGGCGCCGTGCCGGGCTGAACCAAAGCGTGATTAGGCCGACATAACACCGCCCCCTTAGACCAGGCTTGGGAACCCCCGCTCAACTGCATGGTAACTGCCAGGAATTTAAATGTTCAACTCTTTTGCGGATGCTCTGAAATATAATGTATCAGGGCAGACTTCAGGACCTTGTAAGGCAACACCGCACATTTGATTCTGTTCGGGCCTAGGATGGGGTTCCCAAGGCTTTCGATAAGATCGTCCTTGGTCATCTTGATAACGTCGTCTACTGATTTTCCCTTAACCAACTCGGTGAGGATCGAAGACGAGGCCATGCTTATGGCACACCCTCTGCCTACAAATTTGATGTCGGTTATAATGCCATCTTGTATCTTTACGAAGTATTTCACTTTATCTCCACACGTTACATTGCTTTCCTCCATAGTGGCATCAGCATCATCAATTGATCCGAAATTTCTGGGGTTCTTATAATGGTCCAGTATGATTTCCCTATAAATAAGATCGCTCATTTTACAAGAACACCTTTACGAGTTCCCTGATAGCGTCAACAAATTTATCTATTTCCTCAAAATCATTATAAAAGTAAAGGCTGGCTCTTGCCGTCCCATCAAGGAGTCCCATAGACTCCTGCAAGGGCTGAGCACAATGGAATCCCGACCTTACGGCCACCGCCATAGAATCTAGGTAGCCAGCAATATCGTGTGGGTGAATACCTTCTACAGTAAATGGCATTATGGCGCCCCTTTCCTCCACAGGCGGTCCATACACCTTAACATCCTTTACTGCTTTAACCTGATCTAGGAGATACTTTATAAGCTCCTTTTCATAGGAATGTATGTTATCCATGCCTATGGACTTCAAGTACCTGATGGCCTCTGTGAAGGCTATTGCATCGGCATAGTTAGGAGTGCCGGCTTCGAACTTCCAAGGCACATCATTCCACGTCTGCCCGTCAGTGTGTACTTCCTTGATCATTTCCCCGCCAAGGAGGAAGGGTGGTAGCTCTTCGAGGAGAGCCTTCTTACCGTACAGCACCCCCAGGCCCGTAGGCCCTAACATCTTGTGCGCAGAAAAAGCGTAGAAGTCGGCGTCAAGGTCTCTTACGTTAACTGGCAAATGGGGTGCTGCCTGAGCTCCATCAACGACCACGATAGCGCCCTCCTTTCTGGCCTTCCTTATAATCTCCTTTATGGGCAAGATGGTCCCAGTTACGTTGGACGCATGAGTTATAGTGAGTAACTTTGCCCCAGATATCTTGGCATCAAAGTCTTCTTCATTTAGCTTCCAGTCCTCTGATATGTTAACTATGTCAAATTTAGCCTTCTTCCTTTCCGCAAGCATACGCCAAGGAAGGAAGTTGCTATGATGTTCAAATATCGTCGATACAACCTTATCCCCTGCATTTATTGTGTCCTGCATGGTATAGGCAAGCAGGTTGATCGATTCTGTAGTGTTCCTTGTAAAAACTATCTCTTCTTGGTCAGCGCCTATAAATGATGCCACCTCTGCCCTCGCATTTTCATACTTCTCGGTTGCCTCCTCCGAAACCCGGTATACACCTCTGTGGACGTTTGCGTTGGTCTCTGTATATACCCTGAGTAAGGCATCAATGACCTGTTTTGGTTTCTGTGTAGTAGCCGCGTTATCAAAGTATATCAACCTTTTTCCGTTAGTCACTAATTTAAGGAATGGAAAATCATCCCTTATTTCATCAACCCTGCGAAGTAATTCCATA
>JAFLXO010000026.1:0-12427 GCA_029786595.1 Nitrososphaerota archaeon
ATATTACTTTAGAACAGCTCCATGCTGAAACGCTTAGGATACGTAAACACATAATGGATCAACTGGCATGAGAATAGAAATCAGGGCGAGGATCCATCCAAGCGAAAGCCCGGAAAAGGTTATGGCCGCTGTCAATAATGTGGCTCCTGACATATATAGGATAGATATGCGGCCGGACGAAGTTGTTTGTAAAGCTGGTGTACTTACAGCTGAAAGGATAGTTGACACAGCTATAGCCAGAAGGGCCTTCCCCGCTCTTATAAGGCTATTAGAAAGGGGGAAACATAAGAAAGGTTACGATCTTTTGTTAAACAGGCAGGCGGCGTTCGTGGGAAGGATAAATTTGTGCGAGAACGCCGAGGAATCACCACTTGGGCCGATAGTTATGACCTTCGACTCGGCTTATGTAGAAGAATTGATTTTAGAATACGAAAGGAAAGGTTTTAATCATAAAAGATAGATGTGCATGTAGAGGGGCCCGTAGCTCAGCATGGCAGAGCGACCGGCTCATAACCGGTCGGTCAAGGGTTCAAGTCCCTTCGGGCCCACTTAATATCAACAGCTAAGTTCATACGATTAATTAGAGGCTAAGTGCACTCAAATTACTGCAGGATCAAATTATACGGCTACAATATCCCAACTTTGCTAAATGGGCACTAAATATGGCCTATGGTGCATGAAAAATTCTCTGGAAACTCTTGATGGCTTTGATTAGACCGGGCACAGCCCGTACATCAAATATCAACACTTTTCCATCCTACTTTCTTCTAACTTTCTACACCCTATTTAAGCTCCATATAATGCCTCCCCCTTTGATTAAAATTACATCTCGCTCCCAAGGCAAGGAAAAATAGAAGTAGGGATTTAAATAGGGTAGAAAAAGTTAGAGAAAAGGAGTATGGAAAACCATTGATAGTATTGATACCCTTGATATTCAAGTGTAGCCCGACAATTTACATATCATTAAAATCTTAGTGGCAATTTGAAGCAATTGAAGGGCACGAGTACTGAGAACTATGAAATGAAGCCTTCTTTATTTGGTAAGTATAACTCATATGTGTTAGCTCAGAAGGCGGGTCGTCAATATAATATTCAATTTATATGCCATCCAAATCTTTCCATGATCTGCGGGCTGATCTCCCTTGCCTTTTTCACGATCGCCTCTTCATCCATGGTAAGTACTTGACCTCCCTTCATCAACACCCTTCCATCTACGATGACGTCGCTGATATCGTTACCCGTGGCAAACAGGGGCAGCGATGCTGGATCGTAGAGTGGCACAAGATGTGCCTTTCTTGTATCGACCAATATTATATCTCCCTTATAACCAGGCCTTATCTCACCTGCCATGTTCTCCCCGATTGCCAAGTAGCCGTTCCTTGTAGCCATGCGCAAAAAGGATCCTAGCTTTAGTGAGCCAAAATCATAGTAAGGGGTACCGTAATTACCTATAAGAGACGCCATGGCTACATTTATTTCTGTAAACATATCGAGCCCTCGGTAGCTCCCTCCATCTGAGCCAATGGCTACGTTTATGCCCATGTTGAGCATATGGGGCACCTTTGGAAAGGTCATATAAGTCATATTTATGGTGGGGCAGTGGACCGGGTTTACCCCTGTTTCTGCATACATTTGAATTTCGTAGTCGCTCAGGAATGCTGAATGAGCAGCTATAAGTCTGCTGCTTAGAAAGCCCTTTCTGTACAAATATTCGACGGGCCTCTCCCCCCATCGGTTGAGCGCGTGTTCCACCTCGGAAAACTCCTCGGCTATGTGCAAATGTATCCTAGCACCATCCTCTTCAGCATATCTGAAAGTCTTTTCAATAAGCTCATCGCTTGAAGTCATTATTTCCCTTATAGAATAGTAACCCTGTACCCTACCGGAAGTCCCCCATTTACGGACAAGTGCCCTGTTTTCTTCTGCTCTATGGTAGTAGCTTTCAAATGACGATTTATCCATGGTGGAATAGGTTATCCTTCCCCTGATCCCAGCCAGATCCGTTATATGACCGAGCACATCTGGATATGGTCCACCTGAATCTGCATAGGCGGTTATTCCCTTTCGGATCATATTCAGACAGGCCAGTTGGGCGCTCAGGATCCCCTCCTCTTCGCTCATTCCGGCTTCGAAAGGTATCAATACCTTGAGCCATATCGGGTGGACATTTAGATCCTTTAACGATAGTGAGCCCCTTAAAAGGATTTGAAATGGATGTGTATGGGCGTCAACAAAGCCGGGCAATGGCACCTTACCCGTGGCATCAAGTTCCTCCGTTCCTTCATAATCCCTCAAAATTCCAATGTCCTTAATGTAACCTTTGTTTATTGCTATATCGATGTGCCTTAGCACCCTAGCTTCCTCATCCATTGTCAGTGCGTCGGCGTTCCTTATTATCGTATCCACCAGCTCCTTCATAGCAGTTTTCATGTCCAGCGGCCTTTTAAAGTTGTTTTTTGTGGTTTTATCAACTAAGGCATGAGTATTTACATCAAAAGAGTTTAATATCCTGTTTGGATAATTTGTTGCATGCTCAAAATAAAGCGAGTATATGAGAAGGCGACCCCCGATGACGGAAGGAGGTATTTAGTGGACAGGCTATGGCCTAGGGGGATAAAGAAAGGGGACTTGCATATCGAAGGCTGGTTAAAGGAGATAGCACCAAGCAATGAACTTCGAAAATGGTTTTCTCATGACCCGGCCAAATGGGATGAATTCCAGGCTAGGTACAGGAAGGAACTTGAATTGGATCAAAATCCCATGCTTCGCAAGATAAAGGAGGAGAGCAAGGTGGGCAATGTGACCCTGCTTTACGCGTCCAGTGATGTAGAATATAACAACGCGAAGGCCCTTATGCTTCTTTTAGATAAGCTTTAACTTCAATCCACGTCCTTTTTCCGGTCTAGATGGCGCATATAACTCTAGCGCAATAAATTTAAATCCATGTAATGGGGAAAGCAGACATGGAAAAGGTATGTATTAATGGCGGTAATATACTCACCTGCGACCGTGGTGGCGCGGTAGTACGTCTGGATGCCTCTATCTTCGTGGAGGATGATAAGATAACACATGTAGGTGAACCTACAGGTGAATACAGGACGTCAAGAGCTGATATAATAATCGACGCAAAGGGCTCAGCCGTTATTCCGGGGCTTATCAATCTTCATACACACTCAGGGCCTATGGCCGTAAGAGGGCTCGCCGAAGATCTACCTTTGACCCCTTGGCTGGAAACATATGTCAACCCGGCGCATAAATATCTCACTGCCGATGACGCTCATGCAGATTATATGCTCTCATATTTGGAGATGCTCAAGGCAGGGATAACCAATTCACTAGACATGTATAGGTTCGTCGAGGAAGGGATAAAGGTAGCTAACGAAATAGGGATAAGGACCAACCTGGCCCCATATTGTGCAGACCTCCCACAATACGATTACTTTGAAGATCCTGATGAAAATATACGATTGGCAGATAAGTATTCTTCAGGCGCCGGTAACGCAAGTGTTTGGCTCGGGTTTGAACATACTACCTATTGTACTGAGGAAACTCTAGCTAAGTTCGGCGAGTTTGCCAAAAAAAAGGCGGTCCATATACACACACATGAATCTGAGACGAAGGATTTCGTTGAAAACGTACGGATCAGGTTTAAAAAAGGGCCAATCGATGTGCTCAAAGAGCATGGCCTGCTCGGGCCACGGACAGTGCTGGCGCACTGTGTCTGGTTGACCGATCAAGAGATAAGGATGGTCAGCTCAGCAGGTACGAGCATTTCGCACAATCCGACTAGCAACGCGAAGCTTGCTTCTGGGATCGCGCCGGTAGCTAGGATGATCCAAGCAGGGATCAATGTAGGACTGGGTTCGGATGGCGTCAAGGAAAATAATAGAATGGACCTCTTCCAGGAAATGAAAACAGCTTCTGTATTACAAAGGCTTCTGACCAATGATGCAAGTGTACTTAGGGCTGAAGAGGTCTTCAGGATGGCTACCCTTAACGGGAACCGTGCGCTGGGGATGGCCGCTAACACCGGTATAATAGCTGAAGGCTTTAAGGCCGATATGGTCTTGATAGGCTTAAAAAAGCCGCATCTAACGCCAATCTTCGGCGGGAACAGGGATAATATACTGGCTGCCATAGTCTATGCGGTAGAGGGAGAGGATGTAGATACCGTCATGGTTGATGGAAAGGTTGTGTTAAAGGATAGAAAACCCGTTCAAGTTAATGAAGAAGAAGTTATGGATTTAGTTAGGAAAAAGTCTGTCGACCTCCTTGATAGGATGGGTTTAAAAGCAGGGCATGATAGAGCGTTAGGCTGAATAAGCGCTGTCGTCAGATCATCATCTGGAGGTCTTCAGGCCCCTTCACTTCTGAGAGCCAGTCAACGTTCTCAAATGGCATATCTCCTGTGATGAGCGCATCCCTGATATTTCTTGCTATTTCCTCAGGCTTAGAAAAGGTAGTATCTAATTGGGCTATCCTGGATCTATCCATCAATTTTAACCCTGACTTTAGGCAATAGTCAAGATACTCCGATGTTAGGTTGTCTCGGACCTTCCTAAGGTCATAATTTCGCTGAACGTACCTGCAGTAGAGTACAGGAGGAGCACAGCGTAGCACTACCAGGTAATCCAGCTTGGACCTTCCTACCAGTTCCGGTATGAATAGGCCAGTGACTATGATGTTTTTGGTTAGTGACTTCATTTCTGCTCTGTAATTCCCTCTGAACTCAATCTCGCCATCTCTGCGAATGGCTACCCCCCTCTCTAGCAAGAACTGTCCAGAGTCGACGAACCTATATCCGAGCAGTAAAGCCAGAATCGACCCTACGGTCTTCTTACCGGTAGCTGGACAGCCAGTGATGCCTATTATGTGACCATGTATCATATCATGATTTCTAGCTGATGAGCTATATATCCTTCGATATGACCATGGTCTGTGGCTTCTAATGGCTGGTACAAACATTCAATGCTGCGGCACTGGCTCAGCCTTTCCTTTGTTTCCACTTGAAGCAATATATGCAATCACAACGACTAGTATTACAACGGCTACTAATCCAAGCACATATGTAATCGGCAGAACTATAAAGCTTGAAAACGCCATAAGGACAAGCCCCCATCCGGCATAATATAACCTGCTAGTCTGGCCTGCTATGGTCATTCCGAATATGACCCCCCATATCCCAAAGAGCAGGAGGAACACGGAAACGCCTTCCGTTAGGGACAGTATATTGAACAGCGTTAGCGATAACGGCACCAGCACTGATATCGCGACTCCCAGGCCAAAGCTCATTTTCATCATGATTTAAAGTAGTCCGAACCTCCTATAAAGTTATCTCCGATCCTTAATCATAAGAATTGATCCATCTGGGCCTCTTTGATCATCTTGAACCTTCCAACGCTCAGGCCCACTCTTCTTACTTCCTTTTTTTTGTTTTCTGCCACTATTTCCTTAATCATAGATAAGCCCTCCTTAAAAAGCAGGTCTGCGCTGGATGCTGGTAGGGGAAGCGTCCTAGCCTTTGTCTTATATGAGAAGTCCTCGAATATGACTAGCGCTGTAATGCTCTGAAAAGCCCCCTCGGACTTTGATATCCTTTTTATTATGTCTGTAGCTATTCTCTTCACCTTGTCATCTAGTTCAGCGTATAGCTCACCTCCTTCACGAAGTGAGCGTATCCTGCCTATCTGTTTATGAGGGGGCCTTTCTGATACGGCTCTCAAGTCCACCCCTCTGAACGCGTTGTACATAAATTCGCCATGCTTCCTTCCAAAGAGCGTCCTGAGCCTTTCAAGGCTAAGCGATCTTGCCTCTTTCACTGTAGTGATTTCTGCTTTGTTCAGGGCCTCCTTTGTTTTCAAGCCTATGTACGGTATCCTCTCAACTGGAAGGGGATTAAGGAAATCATCGATTTGACTTGTTGCTACTATGAGAAGGCCGTCCGGCTTCGCCATATCCGATGCAATTTTTGCCACCAGCTTGTTGGGACCGATGCCTACGGTACACGTTAGTCTAGACGTTTCTTGTATTAACTGTTTGATTTCCTTACCTATATTCTTGGGTTCACCTAGTGAAGTGATATCTATATACGCCTCATCTATACTGGCTTCTTCTATCGCGCTGAACTTACTCCTTAAGGCATGCATTATATTGTTGCTAACAGATCTGTAGTAATCCATATCGGCCTTGATAAAAGTACAATCTGGGCAGATCTCCTTTGCATGATAAATGGACATTCCGGCTTTGACTCCAGAGCGCCTGGCACGGTAGTTTGCAGACGCCACAGCACCAGATTCATCAGTTCGCCCAGAAAACATGCAAACCGCAATTGGCTTGTCCTTGAGCTCGGGTTTCCTGATCACCTCACATTGTGCAAAGAAGTAATCCATATCCACTATGGCTATATTAGTTTCAGTCAAATATATGCATCCGTTAATTTAAAGATATACATACAATTTAACCGTTTCTCAAATAGCCAAGATATATCGAAAGTTAACCGTGATACGTAATGGCGTATACTATGGTAGCTGACCGCTAACTGGCTTGATACTTTGAATATGCTAGAATTCCATCCTAAAAGCTTATAAAATCCTTAGATGTATGTTTTTTTATGTCCTTTGAAAGGTTCATGGAACGTGGAAGGTCGATGATAATAGCATATGATCACGGCATCGAGCATGGCCCTACCGACTTCAATGATAGGAGCGCTGACCCTCAGTACATTATGGATATAGCAGAAGGTGGCCATTTCAATGGTATAGCGTTGCAGAAAGGAATAGCTGAGAAGTATTATGACGGCAGGATCCCGCTTATACTGAAGCTAAATGGCAAGACCGAAATGGTAAAGGGAGACCCAATTTCTCGCCAGAATTGTTCCGTCGAATATGCGCTGAGCTTAAAAGCGAAGGCTGTAGGATATACAATATACCCAGGTAGCACATACGAAAGCCTAATGTTACGAACGTTCGGGCGCATACAGGAGGAGGCGAGGAAATACGACCTGGCCGTCGTTGCTTGGATATATCCCAGAGGAGAAGCCGTAAAGGACGATAGAACTAAGGAAGTAATTGCCTACGCCGCTAGGATAGGCCTTGAGCTGGGTGCGGACGCCGTAAAGATCAAGTACACTGGAAATCCAGAGACCTTTTCGTGGGCGGTCAGGGTGGCAGGAAAGGCAAAGGTTTTCATGTCGGGTGGCCCAAAGGCTCCAACCGATGAAGCATTTCTAAAGCAGGTGGAGGGGGTTCTGCAGGCCGGAGGTACAGGTATAGCTGTTGGAAGGAACGTCTGGCAGCACAGTGAGCCCCTCAAAATGGCCAAGGCATTGAGATCTCTGATCATAGAAAGACGTGGACTTGCCGATGTGTTAGAGCAGCTAAAGTGATTTCATATGAAGGTTGGATTATTAACGGGGGGTGGAGACTGCGCCGGGTTGAATTCTCTGATAAGGGCCGCAGTCAAGAGGATTGAGGAGTACGGCTGGGAGGCCGTAGGTATAAGGTACGGCTGGCGTGGGCTCCTCGACAATGATATGGTAGATCTATCATATGAATCTGTATCAGAAAAGATCGGAGTGGGCGGGACTATCCTGAAGACCTCTAGGACTAATCCCATTAAGTTAAAGGATGGCGCCGAAACGGTGATCAGAAACTTTAACCGGGCTGGGCTGTATGCCCTGCTTGCCATAGGTGGTGATGACACGTTGGGAGTAGCTTTCGCCCTATACAGGATGGGATTGAAGGTTGTGGGTGCCCCAAAAACCATAGATAACGACCTGTCGGCCACAGATATTACATTTGGCTTTGATTCAGCTGTGAACGAAGCCATGCATGCCTTGGACAACCTGAAGACCACCGGGGAGTCTCACGATAGGGTGATGGTAGCTGAGGTAATGGGAAGGGAAGCGGGTTGGATAGCCGCGCATGCGGGCATAGCTGCGGGCGCTCACATCGTTCTGGTCCCTGAAGAGCCATTCAGTGTTTCTGATGTGATATCGTCAATCAAGGCTCGACATAATAAGGGCCTGCCATCAACTTTGATCGTAGTTGCTGAGGGCGCGCGTTTAAAGGACACGGGTAAATCGTTCTCTAAGGGAGGGCGCATTGATGCCTTTGAGCATCCCGAGCTGGGTGGCATAGGCCAGTTTCTCGCGAACGAAATAACGAGGGAGACCGGGTATGAAACAAGGGCAGTTACCCTCGGACATACGATAAGGGGTGGAACTCCCACCGCCTTTGATAGATACCTGGCTACAAGATTCGGTTTGGCCGCCGTTGATCTCATCAAGGAGGGCAAGTTTGGGATGATGGTCGCAATCCATGGTACGGAAATAAAATCTGTCAAACTTGAGGATGCCGTTTCCAGTAAGAAGTTCATAGATGGAACCATGCTAGGGGTTCTGAAGGCGCTGTCATACTGATCTTAGCTTGGACTTTGAATTATATTCAGTTATGGATGGGAGGAACTGGCCGCTCAGTTAGCAATCCTTCTTGAAAAAGGGGCTTATAAAATGTGGATCAGTGAACGTCAGTTAGCCTTTTTTCAAGTTCTATAAGAACACCTTAAATGCTATTTCATCTCCATCCTTGAGCTTCAACGCCTTCCTAAGGTTCACCGGCGCAATGATCTCGATTATGTTGGGGTCGTAGTGGGTCCTTTCAATTCTTACCACAGCCCCCCTGATGTTTTCAATCATAGCGTTATAACACGTCAGGCCTCCGTAAGCCCTTAACCCGTCCTTAAAACCTTCAATCTTTATCGAAGGAGAATTATCCAGCTGCTTTCTTCCAATATCGTTCTGCGCATCGAGCCTCAAGTTAAGGGTTCCGGCAAATGGCACGAATCCAAGCTTCTTTTTAAACTGCTCTTGATACCCAGGGAGGCTCATATAGTAAGCCCCCTCGGCTAAGCCGCTGAACAGCGTGCCTTTAAAAGTAAGGATATTTGGTGATTTTTCCATCGCGTCCCTCATGAGGAGGTACACTGTCATAAGGATATCCGTTCCCCTTTGAGATAGCTTGATTGAGAGGCCCCTTTTTTCATAATTCTTTTCTATCAGGCCATCCCTCTCAAGGGAGATCAGGAGTTGGCTTATTGATTGTTGTGACTTGTCCATCTTCTTGGATAGCTCTACCGTTGTAACACGTACAAATCCTTCATTTGCCCTTAGAAGTAGCAGGTTGAACAGGATATCGAAGTATTTAAGCTCGGGAACTTTCATCTAATATACACCTACAAATATTATAGTAGCAACAAGCAATATATAAATATTCCAGACTTTCCCGGCCGTTCATGAATACAAGGGGGTTGGGCCTAATCGCGGTCAGCGTGGCGCTTTCCTTGGCTCTAGAATTTATGCCCCTGCACCTGCCCTTCTTCCCCCTCAGCTTTGACGCCATTGACCTTGGCGAGATACCGATCATGCTGCTGGCCATATACCGGGGAGGAAGGGAGGCGATGGTGGGGGCGGTGATCCTATGGCTCGAACTCAACTTCATTGGGGGATTCGTTCCAATAGGCCCCTTGTTTAAATTAATAGCCCTAGCCTCCGCGGTATCTGGTATCGAACTGGCTATTCGCGTTACACGAAGGATGAGCGCATACTCACCATATATAATATTCGCTATCTCCAGCGCAATCAGGGTCCTGACAGCTGTGTTGGCTAACTACATCCTCGTGGCCTTCTTTATGCCAGGTTTCCTATCTTACATAGCCCCCATATTCGGTGTATCTGTGCTGCTTTACTACCTCCTTTTTACAGGCATATTTAACATCATCCAGAATGCCCTTTCCATTTTTCCGGCACTAATAGCTACCAAAGCGCTAATCCGGAGCCATACGGTAAAGCTTGAAAGAGTATTTTGGAAGGGTCAAAGGGAAAACGCCTGATAATTCCCTTAAAAGCTTTAATATTAGAATTCCTGTAGGTGGGCCATGGGCGAGAACAAGATGAACCCCCAAAATAAGCCGTATTATATCAAGTTCGATACACCGACTGAGCTGGCGGATGCTGCACTAGAAGCATTAAGGCAGGCAAAGGACGGCGGAAAGATAAGGAAGGGAGTAAATGAAACTACCAAGACCATAGAAAGAGGAGAAGCAAAACTCGTTGTCATAGCAGAGGATGTGGACCCAGCGGAAATAGTTGCGCACCTTCCCGTAATATGTGGCGAGCGTAAGGTACCATACCTTTTTGTAAAATCCAAGTTGGATCTTGGAAAGGCTATAGGGCTCGATGTGCCGTCGGCTGCGGCCAGCATAGTTGATGTAGGACCGGCAAAGGCTGTGATAGATCAGATTACATCTTCGTTAAGTAAGATCATTGGTGTCTAGACCCGATGAGCTCAAAAAAGGAGACTGAGCAATTAATCCCTGTTGAAGTAGTTCAGGTCATAGGTAGAACTGGTGTAGCGGGTGAAATAACACAGGTTAGGGTAAGGATCCTTGAAGGAGAGGAGAAGGGAAGGGTTCTTACAAGGAATGTAAAGGGACCCGTAAAAATGGGTGAGGTACTTATGCTTCGGGAGACCGAAAGGGAAGCAAAGAAGATAAAGTGAACGTCATGGCCCAGAATAAGATCTGTAGTTTTTGTGGAATGGAAATAAAGCTTGGGACCGGCATTACTTATATTAAGAACGATGGTACGATACTGAATTTCTGCTCGAATCGGTGCAGAAAATACCATTTAGTGTACAAGAAGGACCCTAGAAAGCTCAAGTGGACTACCAAATACGGTAAATACTGACCTTTCTTTAATTTTATTTTAATACCAGCCGATCACCACTTCATGAATTAGCGACTGATCATAGAAATTTTCCTAGAAAGGAATTAATTAATAAATAAATAAAAAGAAAAATTAGATGTCGATAAAGAATCTTAAGATTCCTTACCGGTTTGTTGTTGTGAAACGGTGCTTGATGAATCGACCCGTCCTGATTCGAATAGCTCCTTTGTATCGTCAGCGATGTATCCTTTGAGCAGCCCTCCTTTAAGCTCTGGTTGATATTTTGGTATAACCCATGCTTTCATGAGGATCAGGTAGATTACACCGGCTATCAATATGGCGGATATCCAAGAATTCTGATAGACCCATGACTGTCCCGGGTATAGCGAACTTATTGATATCGGTAGATATGAATTGGGTGGGAAAAGCAATATCATGCTTATAGCGAAAGCGATGACCGCGGCCGGGTTGACGCCTTTTAAGTACCTGAACCTGCCTTTACTATAGAAGCAGTCTAGGAGCTCGAACTTGAATCTCCTCACTACAGCGTAGTCAAAGATTATCACCCCTTCGACCCCTCCCAGCAATGCACCATACGTCAGGAGCCATCCTTCTACATAGCTGAAAGCATTGAAGTAATATGTCCAGGACTGCAGTAGCGCGGCGATAACCACGACTATTAATACGCCCATGAACCAGCTGAGTTTCTTGGGATATAAGTTGCTGAAGTCATACCCAGGTCCCACCGTATCTGCGTAGATGTTGACCACAATCACGCCCAGAAGTAGCAGCAGCAATGCGGTATATGCAAGAGGTGCGCTCTTAATCACTAATACTGAAAGCACTATCGGGTCCCATATTGGAGCCTTGAATATGACATATGACGCTCCAGTAGTAACCAAGGCAAATGCACCTATAGCTGTCATAAGCAGGGGCATAGGTAGCTGGCCCATGGTCTGTGCATATTGACTTTTCGCGTATCTACTGTAGTCTGGCATGCTCAGCGCCATCGTAGCCCAGAAGGCGACGTTCGCGTTGATCAACCCTATAAGGGCGTACCAGAAAGCTGCTCCTGAAACACTGGTTGGTATATCCAGTATAGGTGTCCAATGCCAGCTGGCCATTCCCATTACGCTGAAGAACAATATCCCGAAGCCTACAAATGCTATGAATGGAACCGTCCAGCTTATCATTTTGAGCACCTTCTGTCCGGTCTTGGGTGGAGAAACGTACAATATGGCCAGCCTTATCAATATCGTGACGATGAAGACAGTCCAAAATAGAAGTGGATTTATTGTAGCTACAAGGAAGGGCAGGTTTGCAGGGCTTGCCAACGCCAAGGCCAATAATCTAGATATCTGGCCAGTTGCTATTACATACATGCCTCCAACTGCCTCCGATATGATCCACGTGTCGATACCCCACCAGCCAGCTCCTATTACTCCTCGAAGGATTGAAGGAACCCAGTTGCCGTAAATTCCCCATCTGCTACGTGTCAAGGGTGTTTCCGGTATACCATATCTGGCTCCGCCGTGACTGATAATCAGGATTGGTACAAGCACTATCAGGTTTCCCACGAGCACAGCCATCAATCCCCAGAACCAGTTCAGGCCAAAGGAATAACCTATTGAAACGAGTGACCATGATTCGACCTCCATAGCCATACCGAACCATATAGCAAAGAAGGTCCACGATCCCCAGTTC
>JAFLXO010000026.1:12523-16984 GCA_029786595.1 Nitrososphaerota archaeon
GTAGGATGGAAATCCTCGTTCCAGAGGTACTTTTCCTGAGGGAAGGTCTTTTCAAGCTCAAGGTAACCTTTGTCCGGGTAAAATTTTGTGTCTCTAAGTCTGTCAACTTCATTGGCTTTTTGATCAGTTGCCAAGTTATTCTCGTTAAGAAATTAATATCAAGTGCTTTATAAGTATTATTATTTGCTCATGGAAGACATTGAATATATTGATACTAATATTGTAAGAATTATACGTATAAACTTACAATATCAAATTGTTATATAATGAATCTAAGAGTGGAAAGGTAATGGACCTTTGGTATCTTAAATAATGCGCCAGGAGTCAGGTTTAATTGAATATATTAAAATTATATTCTTTCGTTTTAATGCGCATGACTAATTGCAAAACTCGTTTTGATACCTGACTCTCTTGGGGTATTTGTACATTGAAGATCGCGGGTTTTCCGCCTAATGATGCGACTGTTACATTTTTCTATAAACTTTAATATGGGCACGCATAACAGTAGCCCATGAGTGAAGGACAGTTAATTTATTCAGCTATAGGTTCATCATCTCAAAGGGTGGATATACGCGAAAAGGTTGACGGTTCTCTCAAGTACTTCACAGATATGAAAATGGATGGCATGTTATACGGGGTGGTCTTTAGGAGTACAGTTACCCACGCTCGTATAAGATCAATGGACGTAACAAAAGCTATATCCATGCCGGGGATAAGAGCTGTACTTACAAGCCGCGATATTAAAGGGATGAACGCCTACGGCGTTATAGTGCCTGACGCCCCAGTGCTGGCATATGATAAGGTAAGGTTTTACGGTGAGCCACTGGCCCTTATAGCTGGAGATACGTTAGAGCAGGCCGAGGCGGCCAAGGACGGCATAAAGGTCGACTATGAGCCTCTGCCGGTAATAAGGAACATAGATGAGGCGCTAAAGAACGATGCACCATTGATACATAATAACGGCAACATTGCTAGGTCAATGAAGGTCGAGCGTGGAGACCTTGCGCGAGGCTTTAAGGATTCTTATCTGGTGCTTGATAGGGATTACAGAACGCACATGCAGAAGCACATGTTTCTTGAGACCGAGGCAGGACTGGGGTACCTAGATGAAAAGGGAGTGATAAACATCTTTGTATCGGGTCAAGGTGCCCATAGTTATAAAGGGCAGATAACTCGAGCCCTAGAAATACCACCAGATAAGCTGAGGATAGTAAATTATCCTGAAGGAGGGGCATTCGGCGGTAAGGATGACGTCACGATTCAGATCCTGCTAACTTTATTGGTAATGAAAACCAAGAAGCCTGTAAAGTTGGTATTGACCAGGGAGGAATCTGGTGCCGGAGGATATCACAGGCATGCGTCGCTGATCCATCTTAAGACCGGAGTAAGCAAGGATGGACGGTTTATGGCGAATAAGGCGCACATATTATTGGACACTGGCGCATACGTTAGCTTTGGCCCCAGCGTGCTGGATACAGCAATGGAGGTGATAAACGGGAAGTACAGGATCCCGAACATCTCTGTTGAAGGAACCCTCGTGTACACTAACAACGGATTTTCATCAGCATTTAGGGGATTTGGAGCTCCACAGGGGAACTTCGCTATTGAAAACATGGTGGACGAACTGGCATACGAGCTAAAGATGGACCCCATTGATTTCAGGCTTCTTAACCTGCTTCAAGAAGGTGAAATTAATTCCTTCGGAAATCCCGAAAGGGATACCATGGGCGCTCACGTCGCCCTTACTGAAGCAAAAGGATCTCGTCTGTGGAAGATTTCAAAAAAAGGTAGTCTGCCGTGGATTAAAGTAGGTCTAGGGGTTTCATTTGGAGTTAAGGGGGTAGGATATGGCCCAGTAAAGGATGTATCATATGCTGCGGTTGAGGTTATTCCCAGCGGACTGGTAAAGGCCTTTTTCTCCAACGCCGATTATGGTCAGGGGATAAATACAGGCCATCTGCAAATTGTAGCCCAAAAACTAGGCATTCCATTTGAAAATCTAAGAACAGTAAATGCCGATACGGCGGAGTGCCCGGATACGGGCTCATCGGACGCATCAAGGAGTACGTTCACCGGCGGTAATGCCCTAATCAACGCATGCGACCAGTTAATTGAGGTCATGAAGCCGGAGGCAGCGCGCATGATGAAGGTGCAACCAACTGAGATTTCCTATGCGGATGGTAAGTTCACTTTTAAAGAAGGTAGTGAGGTTAGCATATTTGATATAGCATCTTTTATGGCCAAGGAGGGAAAGGGCACGAAGTTTATCGGGTCGTTTGAAATGCCGCGAGTGGCGAAGCCCATAGAAGGAATGATAGAAGCCCCTCGTTTCAGCAACGCCTATGGAGTCCTCCTATCTCTGGTTGAGGTCAATGAACTTACCGGACTAGTTAAGGCAAAGGCATTTGATTTCTACGCAGATATAGGGAAGGTAATCAATCCCCTTTTGGCGCTGTCCCAATGTGAGAGCGGCCTTATCCAGGGTTTGGGTTATGCCATAACGGAAGAACTTACCTATGATGTCGATGGAAAACCACTCAACACAAATTACACGACATATATTGTCCCGTCAACGACCGATATTCCTTCCATTGATGTCAGATTTGTTGATGCAGTTGAAAAATATGGCCCCTACGGAGCAAAAGGGGTTGGGGAGATACCTATCGTGCCGGTTGCCTCGAGCTTAACCAATGCGGTGCATGACGCGATAGGAATGAGATTTAGGGAGTTACCTCTTTCCCCGCCAAGAGTGAGTTCCAGGATGCAGCAAAATAAAGGGATAAGCGTACTGGCCTGAAATTAACTCCGATGATAAATATAGGCTTATTATTGGAAATCTATTAAACAAGCCGGCTAAATCAGATTGAAGACAAGCAAGTTCCGTTAAGGAAATAATGGCTTAAGTCATTTAGAAAAGGGTAATTTGCAAACGGTCAGATATAAATATGAGATTAAAATAGGCTTGCCCTAGGATGGACCGTAGTCAGGAGTTGATGCGCATTGGGCCCGAGCTTATACCTACTTTCAGAAGGATAATTTCAGAAATCATTGATAAAAAGGAAATAGCTGGGTTCAATGTTTCCACTAGCGGGATTTCAATAAACACTACCTTGCGATCACTGTCCCATATACTCTTGGATGCGCATTCCGGATTGATAAGCATCAACAGTGAAGTTAAGCTAAACGTGCAGGGGGAACCTATGTTCTTCGTGGACCTTGATGGCACAATAATCGATAACGTTTACGCGGATGGAATTTTTCCTGAGTATATTTCTGAACTGAAGAAGAGCGGGCTGGATGAGGACAAGCTGTATGACCTTATTTGGACCGAGCATCGGAGGCTTCTGTGTTCAAACCTGCCGGAATCCTTTGACTGGGAAGGGATACTCAAGGGCTTAGCCCATAAGCTCAACGTTGACCTTGGAATTGAATTAAAATATATACAAGAAAAATATTATCAGGAGCCTTTCATACGAACCTTAAATGGAGCTCATGAACTACTGAAAGCGCTTAACGAACTAGGCCCAGTTTACGTTTCCACCAATGGTTTTGTGAAGTATCAGAGGCCGCTGTTAAAGGCGCTTGGGCTCGATGTATACTTTAAGGATATACTTACTCCAGATAGATCGGGCTATATCAAGAGCGATAAGAGATTTTATGGAAAACTTATCGATGACGGGCATATCGCCATAAATATAGGCGATGACTACCTTTATGATGTGCTTTCGCCCAAATTACTAGGATCATTGGCGATATGGGCCTACGCCATGGCGAGGTTACCGAGGAGGAGCATAATGATGCTGCCCGATCTTATGGTGAGCCGTTTGCAGGATATACCAAGTCTTATAAGAACTTGGTAAACTAACGCGAATGATTTATTAGCAAGCCATCCCCCTTTTCTTTATATGGGCGAGATATGTGATGTAATAGCTTCCTCCTTAAAGGATAGCGCAACCGCCCTTTATGAAGACGTTCACGTGTTAAGGGCAATCATGTTAATAGGTAATGGTCCCATTGGAAGAAAGCGCTTGGTTAAGGAGCTTAACTTGGGTGAAGGTTCTGTAAGGACGCTAATAGGGAGACTAAGGCGCCTCTCAATTATAAGCGAAGAGCGGCATGGATGTACTCTTACAGAAAAGGGAGCCAGGCTTCTAAATGTTATTATGGATCATATAAAACTTGAACATTTAGCATTAACCGGCGATCATCCTCACGAAGTATATGTAATTGTAAGGGGAGGAGCTTCACATGTTGAAAAAGGGCTTCAAGAGAGGGATGATGCAATAAAAAAGGGCGCCGAGGGTGCGCTGGTGGTTTCCGCCTATGGGGGCAAAATCTGGTTTCCTTCTTTAACAAACCTGAGCGCCGAATATCCGCAATTTGCAGAGAAAGTAAAGGGCACTGGAATACGCGATGGGGACATAATGATAATATCATGGGGTAGCAGCATGCTGAATGCCG
>JAFLXO010000027.1 GCA_029786595.1 Nitrososphaerota archaeon
TACTCAAATTCACCTATGAAACCGAACCTCTGCATCACCCTCAGTATCTGCTGGCTTACGCTGGAGCCCGGTATTACAAGGCATTCGCTCTTGTTCCTCAGTTCGTTCTCCTTTATCGTGGAGAATAGATTTGAAACGACATCACGAGCTGGCACAATTTCACCCCTAGCTATATTTATTGAACCCCATCCTTGGGGCTACCTCTCTAAAGCATTGTCTGCAAAGCATGAGGTTGTATTTCTGAATGACGGGCCCATACTGGCCACATCTTATGCAGGCACGGCTTCCCTTCCCGAAGTACCTCGGTTTACCGCTTCTGATCTTTGTCATCATTCCATCACCTGAACTCCAATCCTGTTCTTGAAGAACTCAATGGCGTCCTCCCTGGACACCCTCTGTGGCTCGCCTATCGGGCGGCCCATCCTCCTCGTCCGGACCCTGTAACCTGGCTTAGTAAGGTGGGCTACCACATCCATCCCGAATATCCCTATATCCGGATCGTACTTGGCCCCGGGGATATCTATATGCTCCCTTATGCCAAAGGCGAGATTGCCGTTCTTGTCAAATGAGGAGGGGCTGATCCCCGCCCCCTTCGTCTGCACCAATTGCTTAAGCACTTCAACGGCTCTGGACTTCCGCAGGGTAACCATCGCGGCTATATTTTCTCCCCTGTGTATTCCGAAGTCCCTTACGGACTTCTTTGCCTTCCTGAGGGCGGGCTCCTGACCAGTGATTTCCTTCAGGACCTTTGCTGCCTTTTCCAGCCTCTCGCCCGCCGCGCCTACGGCTATGTTAAGGACCACCTTCTCCAGCCTTATCGTCTTCATCGGGTTCAGCTTGACTTCTGCCATTTTAGACCACCAACGGTAACTTGACCATGGGCTGCTTGCTGCCTACGGCCATTACGTAATCTTTGGGCAGGGTGATATCCTTCCCGTCCATGTCAGTGATTATCATGGAACTTCTGGTAAGGCGCCCCTGCAGCACTTCCTTGATGACGATCTGCCTGCCAAGATGGCTCCCCTTGATTACAAGTGCCAGCGCATCCCTGTTGAGCTTGATTACTTCGATTATCTCCTGGGACGGCACACGGATCAGGATAGAGTCGCCCACCGAGTATTTGCTGCCATCTTTTACAAGCAGCGTGCGCCCGTCGCTGGTGCCCAGTTGGACCTTCCCATCCTTTATCAAACGCTTTCCATCTATGCGCACCAGTTTGACCGCCTTTTCATCCTGATCTATCATAAATGGGTGAAGTAGCCTTCCCTTATAGGGAACCATCCTGTATGCGGTATTGCTCCCCTTCACTTCTACGACATCCATCAACCCTATAGGAAACGCTGGATCCCTTCTGACCCGTCCGTCAACTATAAGCATTCCATCCTTTATGGCCCTCTTTATCTCCCTGGCGGTATAACCAAGGCCTAGGACATCACGGAGCAGCGTTATCGCATCATAGCTCTCCATGCCCCTGTGCGGGCCCGGCGAGGGCTTGGTTATGAATGCATACTTCTTTCTGGAAGTAACATAGAAGGTGGGCGCAATTTCACGCTTTCTGGTCCTGTCTCCGCCCAGCTTACCCACTCTTGTTCACCTTCTTTGCACGCAGCTTGTCACCCAATTCCAGCGATATCACCTGAAGCTTGGATGAATGTACCTTGACCGGTATGTTTTCACCCTTTACCTTCTCCCTCGTAAGGCCTTCAACAGTTACATAGCCGGTTTTAAGGTTCACCTTGTTGACCTTGCCTTCGATGTCCTTATAGTCCCCTCTCATTATCTTCACCCTGTCCCCCTTCTTCACCCTAACACACCTGATTTTATTTTTGGCCTTCAGTTCCTCCGATAGAGGGGCGGAGACCATCCTGCTCAGGACGTGCAGTGACCGTCTGCCAGTTTTTGCGGTATAGTCCTTTACCACCATATCGATCACACTATAAACGAGGCTACGCTGGCTATGCGCGGCCACTTTTCGGCCGCTTCAGCCGCCACAGCGCCTCTTATATCGGTGCCCTTAAGTTCACCCTCGGGGGTTATTATAACCGCTGCGTTATCTTCAAATGCCATTCTCTGGCCTGAAAGCCTCTTAACCGGATAGCGCTGCCTGACCACCACGGCGTGAAATATCTGCTTTTTCAGGTCCGGGTTACCCTTCTTGACCACCACCACCACCTCATCCCCCACCGTTGCCGCCGGATATCTTTTCAGCCTTCCCTTATATCGCTGTACCTGTATAACCTTCAGCGTTTTGGCCCCCGTGTTGTCGGCGCAGGTAATTACGGAGGTTACGGGGATGGCCTTGGTAGTGTGCGGCTTGTACTCTTCAACGCCCTTGGCAGAAACTGCGCGTGATTTCTGAGATGACATGGCCTAACTCACCCTTTCTCCTAGAACTACAAAGGCGATATTCTTTCCTATGGGCCTGGTCTCGGCCAGCAGCACCTTTGATCCCACCTTTACGCTGACGCAGGAGGGCAGCCTGGCATGTATCATCCGCCTTCTCTTTTCGTACCTCAGGTATTTCTTTACGTAGAAGTAGTATTCCCGCCTGACCGTTATAACCTTCCTGGACTTAATGCCCTCTACCATTCCCTCGATCAGCTTCCCCCTGATTTTGAGGGATCCGTGATACGGGCACAGGCGATCGTCACAACTGCCTGTGGGCTGATTGACCCCTAATGCGCTTATCATTACAATAACCTCTCCCATGGCCTTTTCAGCAGCGTTGTTCCGCTGATCATCTTCCCATTGACCATAAAGTCATGGTTAGCCTTTGGTATCATCTTAACACCTCTTTCGCCATCGAGGTATACCATGTTCTTTGTTTCATAAACCATTACACCACTGTAATTCAGCCGCCCGCGTGAACTAATCAGATCGCCCACCTTCAATTTCCCTCCTCCTCATTTCGGTCATCACCCGTGCAACATTTCTCCTTACGCCCTTGATCTTGCCTGACTCCTTGGCCAATGTCCCCCTGGCCGAAAGTATCCTGAGCCTTGAAAGTTCCTTTCTCATGTCCGTTAACTGATCATCGAGCTCCTTATCTGACTTTTCATGGAGCTTTTTGAGCTGTTTCAACCTTTGCCTCCTCCTTTATTTCCTTAACGTTCTCCTTCATTTTAAATTCGTTAAGCCTATTTTCCCTGTAGATCCTTACCTGGATACCGTAGAGCCCCATCTTCAGAAGAACATGCCTGACCGCCTTGTCCACATAAACCTCCCTCGGATAGCCGCTCTTCAGGATCACCCCAGCGGTGAACTTCTGAAAGCTGGCCCTCTCATTCCTTATCTTTCCTCCGATCCTTATTTCGCAGCCCAGGGCTCCAGCCTTCATCGCAATATTCAGCGCCTGGTTAGCAGCCCTCCGAAAGACTATCCCCTTTTCGGCTGCGGTCGCTATCCTCTGGGCCAGTATTATGGGGTTTAGATCCGGATTGGTTACTTCTATAGTATTCACGACCAGTTCTGGTATGTTAAATTCCCTCGCTATTGAATCCACCAGGGCCTTGATGTTTACGCCCCTTTTCCCTATCACGAGGCCTGGCTTTAACACGTAGATATTGATCTTTGTGCCCATCGGTGGCGTCTTCTCCATCGTAACCTTGGCAAACCCAGCATCTCCCAGCTTTTCCGCCAGGTACTCTTCAAGCTTTACCTGGACCATTGCATTGGTTAGGTAAAAATCCATCATCGACATCTTACATCACCCTCCCTATCGCTTCAACATGCACCAGTATTTTGTTTTTTGGAGATGTCTTTCCCATAGCCCTCGGCATACTCCTTTTTAGCTTCCTGCCCGGGTATGCGGTAATATGCACCAGGACGATGCTACTGGGATCAAATCCCTTAAAATCAGCGGTGCTCTCCAGATTATCCAGCAGTTCAAGGAATTTCAGGGCGGCCTTACGGGGGTACCTTCCGGCGGCAAATCCGTTTAGCCCAGCCTTATGGCCAACCTTGAGCTTGTATCTCCTGAAGGCCACTGGCCTCTTGATATCCACGACGTCGTTCAATATGGCCCTTGCACGCGATATGGGAAGGCCCCTTATGGCTGTGGCCAGTTCCCTTGCAGCCTTTGGGCTAATGTCCACTTCCCTAAGGCTGCCACGTACATCTGTGGCCCGATCGTATACCGAGCTCGAATAGCCATATTCAGGCATCTATAATCCCCAATGTACCCCCACTTTACCACTATAGATAAAAACCTTCCTATGGCTGTTGGGGCTGGATTCAGGGATCAATATGCAAGCTGGCAGGGGCTATCGCTGGTCATATACGGGCAAACGATCTTTGGGTGACACAATAGGATTTATTAAATACATATGAGCAATACTTAAAGCCAGATCGATTTACGGATAACCATGGACACTAAGGCCTTTAAGGACATGATGTCTAAATGGGCATCTGGCGTAGCTATAGTGACAACAGCAGATGACGGAAATCCGTATGGGATAACCGTCAGCAGCTTCATTTCACTAACCGTGACCCCTCCATCAGTACTGATTTCAATAGATATGTCTTCGCCAATCGTTAATGCTATCAAGAAGGCCAAGAGGTTCGCCCTGACCATCCTTCGAGATGACCAGACCGAAGTTTCAAAGACCTTTGCATCACATAGCATCAATAAATTCGATAATATAGGGAAGAGCATGTATGAAGGCCTGCCATACATCGACGGGCTTGTGACGATGTTTGTTGAACTGAAGGATATAAAGGAGGCCTATGACCATGTGCTGTTTATGGGTGACGTCATCGATGGCCATACAGGTGAAGGAAGGCCTCTCCTCTACTGGAACAGGGATTACCGCGCGTTCCAATATTAACCCAAAAGCCATTAATGTTATGAAGAAACCTCCATATACCCCATATCATATAACGTTTCTTGCACTTCATAAACGCAAAGTTTTTATTTCGCTATTTCATTGCTATGTATGAGGTATAATGCCAACATATAATAAAGGACAAACGTGGGGTGCGCTCAAGAAGGCATGGAAGGCTTACAAGATTGCTAAGGTGCAGAAGGATAAGGCGAAGATGACCGAATACGCGAAGAGGATAAGGACGCTTCAGGAGGAACTCGGCCTGCAAAAGGCAGCATTTCCTGACCTAGGTCTGTCCTAAGTTAAATATAACTTACTTTTTTTATTTATTTTTTTATTTATTTTTACCAGCCGTACGGGAAGTCGATACGATTTTTATTATGTCATCATCCTTTAATTCGTAATCTGCCCCCAATTTCATCTTCGTACGTGCATCCACCGCATAAAGGAACCCATCGCCTAGGTCCGTATGAACGATATAGGCGAGCTCCCTCGCTGTAGTGCCCTTTTTTACTATAAACGTATCAGGCAGTACGTTCCCCTTTTTGTCGCTGAACCTGTTCTCATCCTCTACAGGATACACGCCTATCGACTTGAGAAGTTCATAGTATGTTTCGTTGATGGCCCGCTGAACACCAGTGGACCCGTACTTATCGATAATGGATGTAATTGTGTCGAGCGCCCGGCGTTGCTGCTCTGTGAGGAGGCCCGGGTTGGTGACCTCGAACGAACCCTGGCCTGCTTGATAACGTATTACACCCTTTTCGGCGGCCTTCTTAAGCAACAGTTCGGCCTCGCCTGAAGCCGGTACCACCGGCCTTCCAGACTTCCTTATCCTTTCTATGTTTTCTTCGGCTGAGATGACATCGGCCTTATTGGCGACCACCAGTATTGGCTTTGCCATCTTCCTGACCTTCCGCGAAAAGTCCACTAGCAGGTCGTCATTCCATTCTCTCAATTTTACGTCGTATTCCTTGAGGACCTCCTTAATAGTTCCTGCCCGTATGCCCAATCCGCTCAACCTGGAGGCCATGATTTCGTTTACCTCTTCAGCGCTGGCGGCCTTGGAGATCTTTGAGACATCCTTCCTGATTGTGCCCGCAATCCACATATCAATCTCGTCCTCGATAAATTCTATATCATTTAACGGATCATTTGAAGGCGAACTCAGGACCTCTCCGCCCGGCCCGGTGTATCCGCTGGCGTCCACCACGTGTATCAGCGCATCAGCTTTCATCACTTCATCGAGGAACTGATTGCCAAGCCCCTCCCCCCGCCAGGCGTTCCTTATTAACCCAGGAAGGTCCACGAGCTTCACCGGCACATACCTTATCCCGTTTTCGCATCTGGAGTTCCTTGGATTATCAGTAACGCCAAGCTCACGGCAAACGCAGCGTCTGGTGACCCATGCTACGCCGATGTTGGGGGTCACCGTTGTGAATGGATAGTTGCCGGTCTTGGCCGATAACATGGTCGCGGCGTTAAAGAACGTCGATTTGCCGGCGTTCGGCTTTCCTATCAATCCCGCCAGCAATTTAGCTACACGACCAAGGGCCCGGCACCGTCACCGGGCCAAAATTGTTACGTTCACTGGACATCCAACTGGGAAAAGGTATAGACCTGAATGGCCTGAGGCACATCAAGCCCATCACCTAGCTTATAGCCTACGATCGCCTTATAGTTAGCCTTCAATGCTGATTCGATCACCCTTTGAGTGACTATCCCGTCAAATATCAAATACACTCCATCCTTGGTCATCTGGAGATTTCGCAGCATATCATTTACGGGCAACCTGGCAAGCACGCTGAACTTCTCATCCAGTATGCACCCCTCAAGCGTCTCCTTAAGGGACGGGTAGAGCTCCTTTACCTTGTCAAGCAATTCCTTGTTGATAGGCGGCGGAGCCTCAACCTTCAACTCCTCCTTTGTTTCCGTCCTTGGCTCCGTCCTTGGCTCCGTCCTTGGCTCCGTCCTTGGCTCCCCTTTGACCCTGGCTTCACCCTTTACGGCCTCACCCCTTGATAGATGAGCGTCAAGTATATCCTTTATCTGCGAAGGGGTCAGTTCCTCCACTTCTTTGCCGGCCGGCGCCCTCAGCACGGGGACCCTTCCCAGCATCTGCTCCACCTCCTTTTGAATCAGATCGCCTCCCCTGTCTCCGTCCAGGAAGGCTATGAAGTTCCTCTTCCCTTTCAGCTTTATGACGCTATCGGGCAGTTTTACGCCGTTCAGCGCTATGGTATTTTCGAATCCAGCTCTCATGAGGTTTATGATGTCTGCCCTGCCTTCCACGAGTATGATATCCTTTGACTCGTTGGCCAGAGGGCCCGCCGGCAGCTTATCTTCACCGAACTCGCCAACCTTATTCGGCCTCAGAGTGTCGTAGACCTCACTCTGCGCCCTTTCACCTTCACTGGAGGACTTGATGTACCAATCCTTGAGTATCTCCTTAGCCCTTTCGGTTATCTGCTTCCTCTTCGTTGCCCTTATATCCTCTATGCTTACAAGCTGGAATTTAGCATTGCATGGACCCACTTTTTCAACACTTTCAATGGCGGCAGCTATGAGGCTGGTCATGGTTATATCTGCCGATGAAGGAATCGTTACTTCTCCTGTGACAAGGTCGTTCTTGCTCTGTGCGTTAAGCTCTATCCTTCCGATCTTCCAGTTCTTCTGTAGCTCATTAAGGTCCAGCTCCGGACCAAAAAGCCCCTCCGTCTGTCCGAATATCGCCCCAATGATGTCGGCCTTTTCAACGATGCCCTCTATTTTAAATTTTAACTTAATTAAATATTTTATCGTACCATCTGTCAACTAATATCATCTGTTCCTTGCCTATATGCCAAAACTCGTCCTTAAAAATATTTATAGGTAATGCCCGCTCACGGTCTCACCCTGTGGCATCCTCTTACGCAGAGGGGCGTGAGCTTCATATGTCGCTCGCCCCTTGCAGGTTCGTCAGCCAGCCAGTCGTTGCAGTTCGATGGAACTACACCTGCTGGTGAGGCCAGCGTCAAGCTCCGAGGCCCTTGCTGAGGGGCAGCTGACGAATCATCATGGATATCTTTTTAAATATACCAGAGACATTGCAAGTCATGACTATTGATCTTATCATCAAGAACGGCATGATCGCCATGGAAGGGGAAGGAATGGTCAACGCCGACCTTGCCATTGAGGGCGGCAGGATAACGGCGATGGGCGCGAACCTAAATGGAAAATCTGCTGAGAAGGTCATAGACGCCACCGGAATGCAGGTGCTCCCTGGTGCCATAGACCCACATTCCCATACGAACGACCCTGGTTACTTGAGTAGGGAAGATTTTGCACACGCAGGACGCGCTGCCCTCCTGGGAGGGGTAACTACATATATCGAAATGCCGCTGGTCAAGGATATAGATGATGAAACCAGCCTAAAGGAGAGGATAAATGATGGGAACAAATCAGCCCTTACAGATTTCTCCGTATATGCTGGGTTCATTAGGGAAAAGAATTACGGTGCCGTTAAGGGCCTGAGCAAGATGGGGGCCATGGCCTTTAAGATATTTACATGCAGGCCGTTCCAGGCAAGCGATGACACTATATACAAAATCGAAGAGGAAACTGCGGCCACGAACTCAATAGCCACATTCCACGCAGAGGATGAGACGATCATCAACCTGATGAGCAACCGCATGGCCAGCCGGCGGGATCAGATAGCTGTACATGAAGCAAGGCCTCCCGAGGGTGAAGCCTCGGCAATTCACAGGGTTGGGATCTATTCCCGGCTAACGCACAGCCCCATTCATATAGCGCATCTGAGCTCGGAATTGGGGGCGCAGACAATCAGGGAACTGAAGAGGTTAAAGGTGGATATAACGAGCGAAACCTGCCCGCATTACCTAATATTTACCAGGAAGGATGTGGAGAAGCTGGGGCCGTACATAAAAATGTCACCATCTCTCAAGTCAAGCAATGACGTTGATGCCCTCTGGGCCGCCTTAGATGATGGAACAGTGGAGATGGTGGCCACTGATCACGCTCCTGGGACCAGGGCTGAAAAGGAGATAGGATGGGAGGACCCCTGGAAGGCATGGGGGGGAGTCCCGGGGCTAGCCACTATGTTCCCGCTCCTGTACACGTATGGATTCATAAAGGGCCGGCTATCGCTGAACAGCCTTCTGAAGGTATCCTCATCAAACGCCGCCTCCAGATTTGGATTAAGAGGAAAGGGAAAGCTCACTGTAGGGAACTCGGCGGACGTTATTATCATAGATCCAAAGTATGAAAGGAAGGTAGAAGGGGCTGACCTCTACAAGGTCGGTTACTCCCCGTTCGATGGAATGATGCTCAAGGGATGGCCTAAATACGTAATCAGAAGGGGAGAGCTGGTCGTGGAAGACTGGGAACTGATAGCCAAGGCCGGAAGCGGCAGATACATAAAAATGGAGCGCTAGAGCTAGAGAACAGGGGGTCATCTTTATAAACATCAAAAAGACCGGAGGGCAAACCTGGGAGATATCGGCTGACCAGTACGCAGGCATGAAAGTGCCGGTCAAAATCTACGCTAATGAAGCCCTTCTGGAAAAGATGCAGCAGGACAGGACGATATCTCAGGCTATAAATGTCTCAAAGCTTCCAGGAATCAGGAAGTTCTCCATGGTCATGCCTGACGGCCATGAGGGATACGGATTTCCCATTGGTGGGGTGGCCGCCTTTGGAGAAGATGGCGTAATCAGCCCCGGAGGGGTCGGTTATGATATCAACTGCGGCGTCCGACTGGTCAGGACCAACCTTACCATGGCTGAAATAAAGCCAAAGCTTAATGCCCTGCTGGACAGCATGTACAGGAACGTGCCCAGCGGCCTAGGAAGCAGCAGCGGTTTCAGGTTCAACATGACCGCGCTTGATGATATTACAAAGGAAGGCGTCAGGTGGGCCGTCGAAAATGGATATGCGATCGAGGACGATTTCGAATACTGTGAGGAGAACGGCAGCATAGCCGGCGCTGACCCGTCCAAGGTTTCCAAGGAGGCTAAGTCAAGGGGGGGTAAGCAGCTGGGGAGCCTCGGGAGCGGAAATCACTTCCTTGAAATTGAGGCCGTAGACCGGGTATTTGACGAACGCAGCGCCAAGCGCATGGGCATCGTCAGGCAGGGCCAGATACTGGTCCTTATTCACACGGGAAGCAGGGGGTATGGCCACCAGACCTGCAGCGACTACCTGCAGAAGATGGAAAGCGCAAGCCACCGCTATAATATAGATCTGCCAGACCGCGAGCTTGCCGCTGTGCCGGTTACTAGCAGGGAAGGTGAAGACTACATTTCAGCCATGCGCAGCGCCGCAAATTTCGCATGGGTAAATCGCCAATTGATTACTCATATGGTGAGAAAGAGCTTCGGAGTCATCAACAGCGACTTCGAAAAGTTGGATATGAAACTGATATACGATGTAGCCCACAATATAGCAAAGAAGGAGGAGCATATGGTGGATGGGGAAAATCAGACGCTTTACGTGCACAGGAAGGGGGCTACAAGGGCCTTCGGTGCAGGTTCCAAATTTATACCGCAGGAATATAGGGATATAGGACAGCCGGTCCTGATACCGGGAAGTATGGGGACTGCCAGCTACGTCATGCTTGGACAGAGCGGGAACGATACGCTTAGCTTCGGGAGCGCGGCACATGGGGCTGGCAGGTTCATGAGCAGGAGCAGCGCAAGAAGACGCTACCCATATGAGGGGCTGATGAGCGATCTGCGAAGGAGAGGGATACAGGTCAGAGCGGCAAGCACTGACACGGTAACGGAGGAGGCCCCGGGCGCCTACAAGGATGTCGATGTAGTAGCTGAAGTGACCGAAATGGCAGGGCTCGCAAAAAGGGTAGCCAGGCTGATCCCCATTGGAGTAGTGAAAGGTTGATGAAGAAGAGATTTCATCTGTTGATATACGGTCAAGTGCAGGGGGTAGCGTTCAGGGCGGAGGCACGTGCCGAGGCGACAGCGCTCGGAATCACTGGCAGCGCTAGAAACCTTGCCAACGGCTCAGTGGAGATAGTGTGCGAAGGGGAAAGCCCTATGATCGATGAATTCATCAGGTGGTGCAGGCATGGGCCGCCGCTGGCGGAAGTAGAAAGGATAGACATGACCGAGGAGCAGTATGCCGGGGAGTTCGACCATTTCGATATCCTATGACCAGTGGCGTCAATCGGAGTTAACCAGTCAGATGATCATGAAGACCTATCGCTCCAAGGAAGGAAAAGGACGCTCATACAGCATTTTGCTCGAATAGGGGCATTTCCATGGTAAGGACGCTCAGGTCTTCCAGAGAAGGGATAAGGGCTATTGACCCGTCGACCTATATAATAGACCTAGACGGGTATATTTCAAACTTCGTAAAGACCAGGCAAATATTTGAACTGGATCCGGAGAATTTGATTCATAACCTGATCGATGTATTACTCGAAGGCAGGTCCCCCGTGATATTCTCCTTCGATACGATGATAAACGCATTCGTCGAAGTATATGGACGAAGGCGTTACAAATACTACCTGAACCGTTTCCTCCTGTTGTTACAGGAGCTCGAACGTTGCAAATCCTGTTCTGTTACATTTATAAGGTTCGGGCCAAAGCTTAGCAATGACCCGGTCGATTCGAGCAATTCCAAAAGCGATTGATGAACTGCTGGTGCGCGCAGGACTCACTTGCATCCGCACTAGAAATACATAAAAACCCAAATCCCATCAAACATGTGGAGGGCCGGTAGTTCAGAGGTAGAATACTCCCTTGGCATGGGAGAGGTCGGGGGTTCGAGTCCCCCCCGGTCCACTTGTTTTGCACGCGAGGGTCGCCCAGCTTGGCCAAAGGCGCGAGGCTTAGGACCTCGTCCCGTTGGGGTTCGTGGGTTCAAATCCCACCCCTCGCATATTGCTTAACAGATCAGAGCCGGCCATTTATTATAACCCCCAGGGATTTGATTTTGTTCCTCAGTTTCCGCTTACGTACTCGATTATGGCTTTAATGATGGGGAAAGGGGCGTTGGTCCTGACCCCCTGAGGATCGAACGAAGGCTCCGATGCCAGAAAACCGGCCTTCTGTAACATTGAAATGACCTTGAGCCTGGCCGGCGTGGGGATGCCCATGTCATCGGTGATGGAGGGAAGGCGATAAAAATAAGGGGGGAGCTGGATATCGTTCAGGGCCGTCTCGAACAGCCTGATCCTTGGAAATGATCTTGCGGAGAAGGCGCTGGCCCTGCGCAGGAAGTCCAGATCGAACAACGGCCCAAGATAATAGGGGCCGGCCTTCCTTAGCGGCCTGAAGCATTGAGGACATACTGTAGCTTCTTCGGATGTCATGTATCCACAGCTGCAATATGAAAGGTGCCCAAAGGATTCAACCAGTGAGGTGGCTGTGGCCGCGGACCTAATAGCCAAGAAATAGCCCCTAATGTAATGCTTGTATACATGGAAGAAAAGTGGCTTAGTTGCAACGTCCAGACGAGCCCCGCTGATCATAACGGCTGAAGCAAGCGCCCGTGCGCTCGTCTCCCGGTGGCACTGCACCCTGAAGGCCTTGATCCCGTACTTCTTTTCAGCGGCGGCGGCGTGTACACCGCTCAGGACAGCGGTATCGGTGGCCGTAAATGATACAAGTCCGCCGTTCTTGGTGGCCCTGATGGCCGATTCGATAAACGGCGCTGGAGACCCAAACGGGTCTATGTCCAGGGCGTCCACCCCTCCCATATCCCTTATCGATTGAAGAAAGGAATACACGTCCCTGCCGGATATGACGACCTTTCCCTCAATACCGTTTAGCCGCGCGTTGTTGCCAATGACGTTAACCGCCGCATCGTTCAGGTCGTTAATAAAGAACTTGGAATACCCATTTCCCTCCACAGCCAATCTGATGCCCTTGACCCCGATGCCCGCGAACGCTTCAGCAAATGAAAGGCCACGCGAGCCAACGAGCTCCGAAAACGCGGAAAGGCATATGATAAATATGTCCCGAGCCATCCGGCCGACCGGGTTGAAGAATACGGGCTCAGTTACCGGCCCTTTTCCCTGGCTTGAACCGAAGGGGGCATAGAACGATGTAGCTCCCTCCTTTATAAGTTCAAAGTTCTCCATCTGGCTGCGCTAGCTCGATGCTCTGTGCAGAAATTAACCTATGTTGATCCTTACGCCACCCTTATCCCTGTAGCGCTTAAGCTTAAAGGTCACCTGAAGTATCCCGTTATTAAAGGTGGCCTTGGCCGTTTCAGGGTCGATCTGCAAGTCAAGGGGGATATCTATGGCATATCTCCTTCCGCTCCCCTCGGCCTCGACTTCCACCGACTCCGGAGTGGCGTTCACGCTCACCTTTTCCTTATCTACGCCAGGCAGCTCGACTATGACATTAAGCTCATTATTCTTTTCATCCATGACTATGTCATAGAAGGGCGTACGCACATCGGACCTCTTGACCCCCTTGTAACCTGACCTTACATTCCCGAACTCCCTTACTATGGGCTTCCCATCAGGGCCAACGTTCCAGGAAAATCCATAGAAGATGGGCCCTCCTACAAACTCCTTATCGCCCTGCTCGAGGGACTTGAATATGTTTTCAAACATCTTATCTATATCCTGAAAGTAGGCCCAGAAGTCATCCTCATCCCTTCTTTTACGAATACCCCATGATGACAATTTATCCACCCGTTGTTGTTGGAGGAACTGGAAAATTTAAACCTTTTGCTGAACCATGTTCGCTATCAGCCAAGCGACCTTCTCAACATGCCCATCGCACTGATCTCCCTCCCAGCCATTTCACTTTGACCGTCTACGATGGAGATCAGGAGGTTCTTGGTCAGGTTGAGATGCCTCCTTTCTTCATTGGTGCTTGGCCCAACCCTTATTCCCAGCGCGTCAAGGGCGTCCATATCCCTTTTGACCATATCCATCATGTTCCTCAGGCTGTACCTCCTTACGATTCCGTTGTAGAGCTGCGCCTCCTGAAGGTCGTCCAGAAGTGCCGGGTTTAGATATTTACAGGCCATTTCCAGGTCCTTTTTGTAGTTTACATAATACTCCTTCAGTATATTGAAGCTAGCCTCCTTTAGCTGAAGCACTGCATCCAGGCCAAGTATTTCCGGCGGCAACCCTATCGAATAAAGCGCCGCTACGAACGTTATGGCCCTCGGCAGTTTCACCCGTCCCATCCTTCTTGAGTAGCCGAACAGCCCTATGTGGAGCTTTCTAGCGCGTCGGCGGGGTACGTATAAGGAAATTTGGTTGATGAGCCCCGCCATGGATTCCACCCTCCTTTGATAGCTATCGGAGACATGCCTGATTATCTTGACGAGCTCGGCCGCAGCGTCCGCGTCCATTGGCTTCTTCAATGAATAAGGTATCATGGAGTTCAGTTCACCTATTGACCGCGAAGGATATGGATAATCATAACGATAGGCGGATTGAATGGTAACTGTATCCAATCCCGGGTATTCCTCCAGGAAATGATAGATGTTATCGGGCGACAGGTGCCCCCTAAACGGGAGTGAGCCTGCGCCTATTATGGGATAGATCGGTATGCCGTATTTTTCTTCCACGTCCTTGAAGGAGGAGATGGCAAGCTTGGCGAGCAGGACGGCCGAAATCATGCTGTAATTTAACGCGGGGTCGGACCTTGCAACGAACACCCTCATGTACCTTGGCCGTACCGAGTCAATGTACTTGCCGATGATCTGGCCGGCGGATAGAAGGCTTCCCATGTCCTCGAAAAGGGGTATAACCTCTATTGACTTCGGGTCTATTGTCCCGAGCCACTTCGCCACCGTAATGCCGCCTATATCGACCTTTTCCTTGTCAGCCACCACCGTCTTGTAGTAATTATGTACCCTTAACAGGTCATCAGATGACCTTGTCAGGGGCAGTATCACCTCCATAAATGGCACATCCTTACCATAGAAGGCCCTGTAGACATCGTTGAACTTCGGTATTGTTTCCAGCATTTCTGAAAAGTTCTTCTTTTCCACTGATTCCGCCATAGGGTTAGGGATCCTGTAGGTAAGAAATATGTCATGGCCGATCCTGTTCTTTTTGAAGAAATCCCCATATATGCTAAAAAATTTCCTCAGGACCTGCATGTCAACATCCTTGCCTTCGGCGTCCCACATGACCTCCGTGCAGCCATACTTGCTGTATGCAAGGTACGCTTCCTCTATCTCCTTTTCACCTTCTATGATCCTTCCTTCGGCCCAGTCCGGCATGGTGGCATTGTCCGGATGCTGTGTGGCCATTGTGGCCGGGATCTTTCGAATATCCGACATATCTCTCGATCCGTTATTAGCGAGGAGCAGCTGAAGGCGCCTGCGAAGGTGACTGTTCTCGTGGTTTCAATTCGGTATAGACGCCACCCGCCGTCCTGTATATGCTCAAATCAGATTCGGTTTGCCAGTCCTGCTGGTTCCTCTTCCTGATCTGCACCCTTATTATTTCATCTTCGGGGTGCGTCCTGCCTGCCCAGATTGAAACTGATAGATACCTGTCGGCGTCAAGCCTTCTCATATACCTCGCCTTGGGTTGAACCATATTTATCATTCTATCGGCTAAATTTAAACTTTTACAGATCTAGCTTGCTGGCTTTAATGATAGAGATTACGTTGAACAGGCCTTTGATGAGCCCTGTTAAAGGCGTTTCTGGCTATTCCATGTTGCCGACATGCCCGTTGGCAACATTTAATAGTACGGTGAAGTTCTAGGGGATGTGATTGCCTTCCATGCCTGCCAGGGGATCAGGACCTGTTGGTAAAGGGGTTAAGAAATTTGGCAAAGATATGGTTTGACCTTTTGACGCCAAAGCACTATTTATTCTACAAGTTCCTGGAGGATTCTTTAGATATGGAGGCCCTTGTGACCATAAGGGGATATGAGGAACTGGAACGCGTGATATCAAGGCTCAAGATAAGGGCTAAACCAAGGGAAGTGGGGTATCATGGAGGCAAGGATATCCTGTCGAAGTTGACGGCGGGGATAGCGAGACAGCAGGCGCTGTTAGAGGTGATTAAAGGTGAAGACATAGCTGGAGCTGTTTCCTTTGGAAGTCCGGATGCTGCCCGAATCGCGTTCGGACTGGGCTTGCCGCATATTATGGTCTGCGATTCGCCTCATAGCGAATTCGTCTCCAGATTGACGGTTCCGCTCTCCAGTAAGCTGTTCACTCCATGGGTTATCCCAAAAACGGCCTGGACGCGGTATGGCATCGGAAAAGAAGATGTAGTGGGCTATCGCTCCATAGATCCTGCGCTATGGGTGGCCAGGAGGAAGCTCTGGCCCGCCAAGAACGATATAGAAAAGGAGGGAAGCGGGGCTATCATAATCAGGGAGGAAGAGGGATGGGCTTCCTATCTGAGCAAAGCGCACAATCCGATCAATATTGAAGAGCTTGCTAACAGCCTGCCGGATGAGAAGTTTATAGTGCTAAGAAGGTATACAAATATGGTTGAAACCAGAGGGAATGTAAAGATATATGGCGGCCCTTTCTTCGGCCCCAACATAATGGATGGCGCCAAGCTATTCATAGGGAGGGGCGGCACCATGACCGCGGAGGCGGCGCTTATGGGGGTGCCCGCAATATCCTTTTACCCGG
>JAFLXO010000028.1 GCA_029786595.1 Nitrososphaerota archaeon
TTCCAAAATATTTATATAAATTAAATTAGAAACCAATAGGGAGATAGATAGGCTTGCATAAATTAGACGATAAAGATTTTAAATTACTAGGTGAATTAGCGAAGGATTCATCGAAGAGCATACCAAAGGTCAGTAAGGAGCTTGGTATAGATGCCAGTGTGGCGTACAGCAGAGTTAAGAGACTAATAAGGCTAGGCTACATTAAAGGCTATACAATAAGGGTTAATGAAGACCTGCTAGGATGGAAGATACTTGCCTGGGTAGGCGTAAATGCGGAATCAAAGAAGAGGGATAATGTGTATACAGCACTACTATCAATACCGGAAGTTAGCAGCGCAGCTGAAGTGACTGGCAGATATGACTTCATAATAATGGTCAAAGCGCAGAACATCGATAACTTGCACCAGACCATAACAAATAAAGTAGGTGTAGTGGACGGGGTAACCTATACGGAGACCTTTATTTCACTAAGATCTTCCACGAAGAGCTTTGAACTTTTAAAGTAAGCTATTAGTTATTATTCAAAGCTATCATAGGAAATTAGCGAGTGTTCTTTAGTAAAACAATTCATATGTATTTATATTTAAAATTGTATAAATTACCGTTAAATGGTTAGCGATGGTCGTATATCGATACTAAACTCGATTTTAATAAAACATCAATTACTAAAATTTAATTTATTGATAGCTTTACTGACGACCTCAGTTGCTCTATGGCTACTGATTTATTGATGTGTATCAATAATATTTAATCAAGCTTTTCGATATGGTTGTCCAGTTTACCATCAATATATGCATTGACCACATCTTCAACATATACAAGGTCGGTTAAATATGGCTTGATCCCTCTACTGATAATCCCGTCATACATGGGTCTCCCCATTCCCCTTGCCACAAGCACCTGGCAATCTCTAATGGTGGCAAGCATATCCTCCTGCTGAGAATGACCGCCTTGTCCGTGATGCATTCCATTGCCGCCCTCATGGCCCCTCATGCCCTCAGGGTGATGTTGATGCCAGATCTTTGGTCTCATCTCAGAGGACCCCTTTATACCATTTTCCACTTCGAAGATGATGTAGTTTTTCGCCATACCGAAGTGTGAGTGTACTATTTTCCCGTCATTAGTTACTATTGCAATTTTCATGGATTTAATTTCATCAACATCTTACTTAAAGGTTATGGCCGCGATCTTGCGTTTAGTGTCCTTTAATATTTCCTGAATTTCTGTCATCTTCTCATTGTCCAGATATTCTGCATTCATCATGAGCATAGCCTGTATATCTCGAATGTCCTCCATAAAGCTAAATTCTCCCATCTTCCACGCATATTCCCTACCAGCCTTGAGCCTGCTGATTATTTCAGCATTATTTGTAAGGTATTCCCTTCCCTTAGCTGTTATGGAGTAGACCTTCTTACCTTCGTTCTCTTCAGAGATTACATACCCCATATCTTGGAGCTCCTGCAACGTTGGATATACAAGCCCAGCGCTAGTTGGTCGCTGATATGTCCTTCCTATCTCCTGAATAAGGGCATAACCGTGCATGGGCTTATCACTAAGCGCCATCAAAATAAGGAATCTAAATTCACCTCGCCTAACGCCAAAACGTGCGCCCATTCCCCTTTCGTCTATAGGCTTAAAGCCATGATGCACTCTGTGTCCTCTATATTCGTCACATCCATTTCCATTCAATATATATCATTAGTAGTATCAATAGATATATTTATAAATATATCGCTAGTAGGATAAAGCAGGAGGTGAGAAATATGTGGGGACATTTATATGATGAATATGGTTGCCATGGTGAGCATTATCATGGTCATTACCATGAGTATGCGCCGCGATGGAGATGCCTAGAAGACCTTACGCCTGAAGAAAGAAAAGAGTATCTACAAGAAGAAAAGAAGATCTTGGAGAGAAGGCTTAAGGACGTGGAAAGCAAAATGGCAGAAACTGGTGAATAAGCTTGCTGCCCCCGATATTTATCGGGGGTTGTTTTTGACATCCATTATTGAAAGATGTACTATGGAATTGAGAACCCAAGAAGGAATGGACTACAAACATAAGTGTAACTTATTAAACTGACGGCGGATATTGAATGGGTGTTTGATGTGTTAGAAAGTTCACCTCTTACAGGGCGTCCATTATATGTAGTTATACCCTGAGGGGACTTTCCTTAACTTTGCAATCTTGAGATATGTAATATGTTTGCTGATAATAATTGCTTTTAAAATACTGCCATTGGCATCCTCAAGCTGAATAAAAAACAGGGAGATCACTTAAGAAATCCCAAAATAGCCTGATAGCGCAGAAGCAGTTATATCCGTCTTCACCGTTTAAAAGGTCAAGCTACAGTTAGACCTATCAAGTTTTCGCAATCTGTTTTATATTAAATTTAATATTAGCCATTAAAAAAAGGTAAAAAAAAAGTAAAATTTGTTGGTTGATTCGTTTTATTAAGTAGGTAATACTTCTCCAGAGGCCGCAGTTAAGCTTACTCCCTTTCCTGTTTCATTTCCCCTGTACCACCATACTATTGCACCAACCAGTCCCAGCGTCCAGATCAACGCATTAAAGAGGGTGTATTGCGATAGTGAGAGACCGGCCGTATAATATATGGCTATAGTATCGATTACGCCTATTGAAAGAACTCGTGGAATGGCTGTATATAGGCCGCGATGTTTTGTTGGCCAGACTTCGCCCTTGAGGGCATCTTCGCCAATGTAATTGATACCTACAAAGACGTTCAATGCTACTAGAAGGAACCAGAAGAATATGACGCTTGTCCTCCACTCTGGAACTAATGCATAGATGATGTATGTTACTACAGCGGTACCTATTGAAGAATACAGCAGTACCTTTATTCTACTCCATGTAAATCCTAGAGTGCCAAGAATTGTGCCCATTGCAAATCCAACTATATTAGCCACTAGCACTATGTAAGCATAAAGGCTTGGGAAATAGTATGGACCCAACACGTAAGTCATTAGACCGAAGCCTACAGCGTTAGCCGTTGCTATTGCGGTTGTTACGAATAACCTCAGTGCTACGGATGGCTTTCTGGTCATGGTACTACCTATGTTGACTGCTGATGCGGCTGGCGGATCTGGCTCGCTGATCGATGATGAAGACATGTTCGAAGTATAATATTTAGAATAGACTTTCGCTGCATCCTCCTTCCTTCCTTTAAACTCTAGCCACCTAACTGATTCAGGCATCTTGATCCTACTGTATATTAACACAATCAATATGGGCACGAATGTAAAGCCAATCATTTCCCTTTGAAAAATCCTACTGCCATAATAAGAGGCTGATGCCGCTATCGCAACTATTGCCAATAATACCCCTCCTACGTTTATGAAGTTTATTTCCCAATACATTGTCTTGGTCCTGTACTTACTTGGCATCAATTCGTGATTGGCCGCCATAATGGTGTTCATCTCTCCACCTGCAGCAAAAAGCAACATTGCCATGAAAGGAAGTACAAGATAATATGTATAAGCAAAGAAAATACCTATAGCGCCTATCGCGTATAGAGTCATTGTTATGTAGAATGTGGTTTTCCTGCCAAGCCTGTCGGATATGGGCCCTGCAAAAAGTATCCCAACAGCTAACCAGATAGGTGCCCATGCCAGTATAGTGCTCTTGAGTAATGTATTTGTTATTGGGTACCATCCTGTAGCGAAAGTGGCTAGCCCATAGATATAAGCTTCAAGTAGCATGCCGAAACTGAATGCAATGAATGTCCAAGTATGCGCTGATGTCCACTTACCTTCTTCAACTGACTTTGAAGACATTGCTAAGATTATGGATAACGTATATATTAACTTTTTGTATAAGCTTTAATAAATATTTTATATAAACTCACTAAATATAGTTATTATGTAAACAATCCTTCAATTTTAATAAAATATCATTCTATATATCGATAACTGATGAATGGGGCGGATTATCGACCGGGCTAAGTCGCGCACCCTTATAGCTAGTATGAAAATTATGTTGGATTGAAATGATGTTGACATCGGGAAATTCACGGGCCCGACTGGCGATGCTGGTAGGCAAGAAAGGCTCGATTGCGTCATCAATTAGTCATGTTAATATAAAATATCTTTCCTAGGTACTTGATTCGGGCAATATGAATAGTATATCTAGGAATCTGTTATTCCTCTTCATTTCCAGAGGCGCTAGGAGCTTTGCTGCTGGATTCCTAGCCGTAATAATAGGGCTATACTTTCTTTATTCTCTTCATATTTCCACCCTTCTTATAGGAGTGCTTTTCGCAGTAGGGGCCCTTGCAGTTCCGGTAATTTCCATTATTGTAGGCAGATATGGTGACATCTATGGCAGGAAGAAAGTGCTGCTGATAGATCTACTCACGATGCCGGCTGCAATTATAATCATCCTCCTGACCAAGAATTACCTGTTGCTGATGGTTGCGACTGCACTAGGTGGGTTTGGAATAGCGGGAGGGCTAGTGGGTGGCGGCGTCGGAGCATCCGTTGGCCCCGTAGTAAGTGCAATGTTAGCTGAAAATACAACCATGAAGAATAGGACCCTTCTGTTTTCAGTGAACAACCAAATATCTACATTTGCCGGCGCCGCTGGCGCTCTAATAGTTGCATTCCTCAGTTACAGACAACTCTTCCTGTTGGGCCTTGTTTTCTCATTTATCGCCTTTGTATCCATCCTTCCTATTAAGGAAAGCTATAAACCGGAACCTCAAAAGAACAGTTCCAATTCAGAATTATCTGAATCTGATCGGAAGGTCATAAAAATATTCGCCTATACTGGCATACTCAATGGCCTTGGCCAAGGGTTTATAACGCCATTTTTGCCTATAATATTCAGTGAATATTTTCATTTAACCAATGCCAAAATAGGGATCTTATTTACAGTGGGTGGTTTGGTCAGTGGAATAGCCTTCATGTTTACCCCTTATTTTACAAATCGGGTTGGATTCCTTAAATTTATAACAATCACAAGGATCATTTCTGCAACACTTGTTATAGCCCTACCCTTTGCATTTAGCGCTATTATGGCAGAACTCCTTTATATCTTATTTACCCCTTTAAGGGCAATCTCCCTTCCTGCACAGTCATCGCTCCAGATGACGTTGCTGAGCGTTAAAAGCAGGTCGACCGGCAGCGGGATCAACCAGGCGGCAAGGCTCTTCCCGTCCGCTTTGGCTACAATCATTGGAGGGGCCATGCTTGTTAGCCTTCCCCTCGTTGCGCCATTCGTGATCGCCTCTGGCTTTACCTACGCGAACGTTTATCTATACCTCAGGTTCTTCAGAGGGGTAAAGTTAGCCAATAAGCCTGAGAAGGAAATAAGAGGTTAACGTAATGGTCATGAGTCTTATCCCAAATTTAAAAAACATTAAAACCGTTTTATAATAAACATCTAATATTCCATTTAATGATAAGGCCTTACCAGAAGGCCTTACCAGCCTGGCTAATGAGCGCCAATAACTATCCAATTAATTGAACGGTACCGTGCTAATGCAATATGTTAAGTATGTCATATTATTTGGTAATGGGCCGGGCCGGATTCGAACCGGCGGCCTTCCGGTTATCAGCTTCGTCGCAGGGCCAATGTAGGCCATGCTCGAACGCTCTAGCCATGCTGAGCTACCGGCCCCTGTTAATCAATGGTTACTTTAATTACTGTGCACCCGAAGGCTGGCTTGGCTTCAAGGATTCGTTTATCTTGGTCTGCAACTCTTGGAGGCTAGCTCTGAGCTTTTCCTCCTGCTTAGAAAGCACCATAGACCTAGTGTTTGAAAGTTCACGCTTCTCCTCTAACTCCTTTAGTAATTCCTCCTTACTGGATTTGATCATTATACTACCAGCTATCTTGTAAACTAAATTGTCCGGAGCGCTTTTGTTCAATTCCTCTATCGCCCGGTTTATATCTGAGAGTTCCGCGTTCACTTGTTGTTTCTGGGAAAGCACGGCCTCCAGGTTCTCCTGTGCCTGTTGATATCTATTCAGCTGCTCCTGTAGCCACGGTGGAATGTCTTGCCCGCTCAAGCTTCGTCTACCTCCCTGAAGGTATCCAGAGCCGATTTTATAAGCCTTAAATTTGAGTTGATGTTAGCCCTTAACTTGCTTAATTCTGATGCATCAATCGTCATTACTAACCCATCATCATTGACGCTGACCATGACGTCGCTTGCCAACGATTTATGTATAGCCTCAGTCATCTGCGGCTTCATCGTTATGGTAACCACAGCAATAGCACCTTTAAACTGCATACGCTCCACCGGCTTCCTTAAAGCCGCACCTACTACATCCCCAGATACCATTATTTAAGCGCTTAAACTTTGAGGAACCGCAGTTCGGGCAGACTCTCTTCTGCTTGAGCTCAATGTATACTGTGGTGTACTTGTTTCTTAGCGTAGCACCATATTTGTTACCCAACCCCTTAAGTGCTTTACCCTTAACCATTTTTCTCTAACGCACCTCTTATCATTTCCCTTATCTCAGGAACCTTCTCCTTTCCCATCTTAACCATTTCCATTATTTCTTCAACCTTAAGGCCAGAAGCCTGACCCTTCTGTATCGCACAGAGGTTTCCCTCCTGATCATAAGCAACTGTAAGCCTTCCATCATTTATGCTCTCCTCCTCAACATCTGGATCCAGTATTATGCCTTTCTTGATCTTGACCGCTGTTATGGATACCGGGAGGTCCACTATAGGGAGTTCACTCGTTTCACCAGTTGGAATCACTGAACCGTTTTCTTCCTGCTTCAATATCTTGAACTTTGTATTCATAAGCGCGGCCACCACGGCGTACGAAGAGGCATCAAAAAGGTTACCCCCAGTAGAAATCACGCTAATATCGACGTACATAAGATAGACCTCCTTACCAGGCACTATTACCAATTTATTTACATCTACCATCTTACTTTCCCTGATACCTCTGTCAACCACCCTAGCTAGTTCTATAGCATCTTCATCTGGAGGACCCGGCTCAGCATATTCACTCGCCAATGGCAGCACTTCGGCGTTGATAATAAGTACCCCCTGATCAGGCGTATCTGGAAACGGCTTTCCGTGCTCGATCTTTACGCCAGCCATAACCTCAGTATCGCCAAGTTTAACCCTTGCTGAGCCTTCAGCCTTCGGGATTATACCTGGCCGGATCTCTAACTTTCTATATTCGCTCATTCCGCGGCCATCCAACCTTCTACCTTTGGATATAGCGTCCGTCAATTGATCCCTCCTCAGGTTATCCAAAACTAATCCCTTCATCTATGAATCCACTTCCTTGAAATACTTCTGCACAAGCGCCTTCCTCTGGGCTTCCCTAAGTTCCTTGGCGCCGGCCATCGCAAGATCTATGGCCTGCCTAAATTCATCTTCGCTTAGCTTTCCATCCATCTGCATGAGCGTTATTAAGCCGCTGTTCAGCATAACCGCTATCGGAAGGTCGACTTCTCCCTCCTTGTCTTCGGTATCGCTCAGGTCCAGCACCAGATGCCCGTTAACCTTGCCTACGGCAACTGCCGAAACCAAGTCTTTCATCGGTATGCCAGCATCCGCAAGCGCTATGGAAGCCGCCGTTATGCTGGCTCCCCTTGATCCACCGTCGCTCTGCAACACTTCTATGTAAATATCGATCACCGACCTAGGAAACTCCTCGAGAAGGAGCGCTGGTTCCAGCGCATCCCTTATCACCTTCGATATTTCTATTTCTCTCCTTGATGGCTGCGGAGACTTCCTTTCCTCTGTAGAAAACGGGAGCATATGATATCTGCACCTTAATACCGCCTTGTCCTGGTTAGTGCCATACCTGCTCCTGCTATCCCTTGGCCCATATACTCCGACCAAGATCTTGTTACCTCCTTGCTCTATATAGGCAGATCCGGAGGCACTTTTCAGTAGACCAGCTTGCATGCTAAAGGGCCTTAGCTGATCAAATGACCTTCCATCTAACCTCTTTCCTCCTTCATCTATTAGGTTCATCATTAATCACCATTATTCTAACGCAGGAGATCCCCCATTTTATCGGTTAACCCCGACATATGCGCCATGGTCTCCACGATTTCTATGGCTCTTTTAACCTTTGTTATCGACTCGGGTGGACCCTTAGCAACTATTATGCCGTTTTGGCCAACAAATATTTGGGCTCCAGTTAGTTCTTCAATCTTCTGTACCATGGACCCCTTCTTCCCTATTAGCCTGGGCACCTTGACCTGGGAGATCCTGAACACTTCACCTTCTTCTATCTTACCCAACCCTTCCCCGTCGAGTGATAGCATTGAGTCCCTTCCACGCTCGACCTTAGCTATGCTCGCCAAGATCAGATCCCCTAGCTTAAACTTGTTGGAAAGTTCATCCCTTTCCGGATCAAAGGACCTGAACGCATGTTGAGCCGGCAAAAAGGCATTGAAAAATGAATTTATGTCCAGGGTCCAAGCCACTGGCATCACTTCTATCACCTTTCCGATAACCACATCGCCCAGCTTCGGGATATAGGGTCCGCTCATAGGTATAACTCTAATTCTGTCTTCCCCCATCTCCAAGACGCCAACTCTGGTGGCATAAAATTTATCCCCTATCTTTATCGCATTAGCCCATGATTTATATTCGCCACTCCCAAGAAAATCTCCAGGAAGTACATACCGCCCAGCCTTATCATCTTCCATAGTCATTTTTTATTCACCATTATCATTCAATCACCTTAACCTGCGCATTCCCATGAGTTAGCGAAGCAATCCTGTCAAGTAGCGTGGATTGCATGGCGATCGGGATCTGCATCGTGGCATCTAAACCGCCGTCACTTAGCCACTCTTCCTTAATCAACTGCCCAAACGACTTTAATACGCCAACGGCCTGTGAAGTATAGACGGCTGGTACCCGAACCTGTATCTTTATGTTTCCAGTCTTAAGGGCGAGGATAGGTCTCAGCTTCTCTATTATCAGTTTGGTCTGCTCCTCAGCCGGCTTGAATGGATCGATCGAAACATCTATCTCATTCAGCGCCTGCTCAACTCTTATTGGAGGATGCGGCAACCCGGTATGGGGGTCTATAAAATTCTTTGAAATAAAGGCTATAATCTGCTTTCTCTTATCTTCGGCCATCTTCCTCCTCTGTTCTGTAGTTAATGAGAGTTCCCCCCTTTGCATTATTATCTCCTGTATTGCCCTCAGGTCTTCGGTCTTGAACGCCTTCTTCAACTTTTCACGGGATGCCTTTAATCCTTTAGAGGAATCAGCATACACTTCGTCCGCAACTACGATATTTTCTATATCCTTCCTTTTATTCAACTTATAATCCAAGGCGGCATCAGATTTAACGATGATTTCGAACTTGTCATTCCCAAAGGAAAACCTAACTATAGAAGTTTTATTGGAGGACAACTGAACCACGTTAACTACTGGGAGATTGGGCCAACCCGTTCATCCTTTGAGTAAGGTCCTCCTTTGAAAGCCTTTTCATCATCCTAGACTTGACATCGATGGTAGCCACCTTTACGCTATTCGGGTCCACCTTTCCTTCACTGGCCTTGGTTATACATTGCAGCGCTAGGTCAACGGCTTTGTCCAACGAATCCCCATCGCTATAATTGGCCTCTAGAAATTCATTTGCCTGATCGCTACCACCTCCTATAGCTATAGCACTATAGGAAAGGTAGGTGCCACTTGGATCCGTGGTGTATACCGAAGGAGAACCTCCATCAACGCCCGCTATTATAAGTGATACGCCGAACGGCCTAACCCCACCATACTGGGTATACTGCTGAGCCATATCTGCTAGCTTTCTGGCCACCGTTTCTACCTCAACCTGTTCATCATATAGCAACCTGTTATTTTGGGCTAGTTGCCGTGCATTGTCCACTAGGATCCGAGCATCTGGAACATATCCAGCCGCCGTTATCCCTATATGATCGTCGACCTGAAAGATCTTAATGCTCATTTCCTGATCCTGGAGTTTCTTTATTCTTTCTTCAACGGCCAGAACTACGCCCTCCTTTACCTTGATCCCAACGGCAATCGTCCCTCTCTTTACGGTCTCAATAGCATATTCAACCTGATAAAGCCTACCATCTGGAGAAAATATGGTCAACGCTCTATCATAACCAGCTGATTGTGCAAACATACTAAAATCCCTTTAAAATGGGTAGAATTTGGCCCTTTTAAACCTTTTATCATGTACCGCGGCATTGCCCTCGAAAAAGCCATCAAACCTCTTAAAACGTAATCGTGTTGAAGTTCAATATTAGGTGTCCTTATCCAGTGACTCCACGAGCCTCCTGAGTACCTCTCTTTCCTGAATGGTCCCTATGAGCCCCCCCTTTTCATCTACCACAGCAATGATGGGTATATTAGTTTCCCTGAAGATGCCTGTAAGCCTGAGCCCCGGCTCGTTCCTGCCCACTTTCACCACTTCCGCAAGCTGAACGTCAGAGACCTTGACTTTTGTCATTTCCCTCCTTGAGAGCGTTAGGACATCCCTCATAAGCAGGGTGGCCACTGGAATGTTCTCAGAGTTGAGCACCACTGCTGCTCTTGCATCATGCTCAGAAAGCTTCCTAAAGGCCTGAATCGCGGGTTCATCGGCGCTTAGTACGACCGTAGGAAGTATTTTACTGATCTCCTCCGCCGTCATTTCCTGAAGCTGTTGCTTGACCACCTTCCTCTTTGTGCCCGTCTCATGATTTACAGAAATAAGGGGAGCACGCATCCTGAATAGAAGGGGGGTGGCGATGGCGAGCAGCGCTATGCCAATTGCTGTTGCCGAATAAGCATAACTCCTTATCAATAATACACTGGCCGTAACTGACGAAACTAGAAGCGCTGCATCAACCCCACCCTTAACGCCAGTACCAAATGCATTCCTCCATATCCCTACGTTAAAGAACCTAGCAAAGCCCGCACCTACAGTTGTATTCAACGCAAGTGCTATTCCAAAGATAGCTAACCCGGTCACAATTAGACTGGGGGTTATTCGTATGAAGTAAAGCCCGATGCCTGCGAAGAACATGGGTTCGAAGAAACCATAGGTAAATGCGCGCAACTTCTCCATTAACACTGGTCTGGCCGCCAAGAACTTCTGCATTAGTAACCCCAAAAACAGGGCCACTATCGCCGCATTGAAGCCTGTAATCTGCCCGGCGAATCCGGCTATAAGGAGTATAGAGATTATGATGGCGAACACGGCTTCCCTGCTCTTGAAGCTAACCTCAACCCTCTCTAATAGTGGTATCATTATAAATCTACCAAAAACTATGATGGCCAGGACCGCTGCTACCAATTCGCCAGATATAATGGCTAAATTAGTGATTGTGACATATTTACCCACTAGGTCATAAACGAAGGAATATAATATGACGGCGGCAACCTCTATAACGAGGACCTGAGAAAATATAGCTGTACCTTCATCTGTCCTAGCGAGGCCGGTATCACTGAGTAACCTAGAGAGAGGCCCAGCACTGCTCATACCGACCACTATACCTATGATAATAGCTTCTACAACCGAATGAAATATCAGATATGAGATTACTGTTATGGCTATTAACCGCACCACAAATTGGAGTAGTGATACTTCTAGCGAACCCCGCTTCCTAAAGACCTTCCTGAGCTTGGCAGAATCAAATTCCTCAGCACCACTAACAAACAGAAGAAAATCTATCCCGAGGCTGATGAAAAGGGATATGGTTGGTAGGACGCTTATTATCCCGAATACACCAGGCCCAAGAAGCACGCCTACTAGTATGGCTCCAACAAATGGTGTTAACCCGAGCCTGTGGAATACCTCCTCTCCAGCCTTCGCTGTAATAAGGAGGATGCCCAGAAAGGCCAGTGAAGAAATGGCTATGGGTATACCGGATAGAATTGCCAACTTGATCCTGTCACTACTAGATATGCACGCCGATTAATACTTAACCTATTCGAGGATCATAGCATAAAAAGAACAAGATAATTATGGTTACTTAATGGACCGGGGGGGACTTGAACCCCCGACCTTCCGCGTGCGAGGCGGACATTCTACCACTGAACTACCGGCCCTTTGCCTGGTTGGCCGTAAAATGTAACCTCATCCCTCACCAGGTCAGTCCGCCCATCGATAAACTTACGGCAACCTATAGACGAGCCGATCAGGATTTAACCCTGACTAGTTTTATCTTCCCCATGACGCGCCAGTATTCAACTTCGGCCCCCGCTTGGATCTTCGGGCGAAGTTCTTCTTCTACCGAGTCTACATCGATAGTTTCATACGTCTGCATATCCATCATCTGGACGGTGTTCCCGCTTATCGATAGGATCTGCCCGGCCCCCTTGTCTATCATCGGAACTTCGATTCTTGAACTCGCCGGCCCCACATAACTGTGCTTAACGTTTGAAAACACGTCTATGGCCACAAGCCTCACCTTAGCGCTACCATGTTTTCCGGGCTTGCTCTTTTCCACTTCCACCACCCTGCAGGGTGAATCATCCAAGACTACATAAGAACCTTCTTTTACACTGCCCAAGTCCACAGGCTTACTCATCAACTTCACCGATTCGCTCAGATACGAGAATGGTATATAAAGCTTTTACTAGCGACCATCCGGAAGCTCAGATTTCCCTCCATCTAGTCTTCTTTACGGAGATCAAAAGTAGCACCACGCTGACTCCAATGAGCACAATCCAATCTATATCGATCGTTACCTGAGGAAAGTGAATGTACCCCATGGCCTGTTGGGCTATCTGGGCGGCATAGGTGGTCGGCGAAAGATAGGCCGCATATCTATAGGGCAGGGGGATATATGTTATTGGATAGTAAACGGGAGGGATAGTCGAAAGTAGAATTGATACCACCCCGGTTACCGCCCAGCTTTCCATTATGTCAGAAATATGGGTAGAAAGCATGAACCCAAGGGCTGTCGCGAGCACAAACATCAAGATCATCGCCCCGGTTACCTGAAGCGTTGGAAAAAGCCCAAATTTAAGATTGATAAAAGCCATTGCCAATAATACCGCGATGCCTGGAAGATAATAAATAAGTTCGGATATGGCCATCCCAAATAGATAAATGAAAGCTGTAGTTGGGGAACTGACCACCATGTCCTGAAGCTTAAAGTCAACCTTAAAATGAACTAGATCCCCTTGTAGCGATAGACCACTCGAGGTAAGTGCCATTATCAGTCCTCCTATTACTGCGACCCCAAAAAGTGCGCCGCGGCTCACTAGCGTCAATACTATAAGAAACGCGAGGGGGGACACGAAAGCGTTGACCATCATTATGGGGTAATTTTTCATAGCGTATATGGCGTTGACCAATATCGATGCCAGAAGTTGGCTAGCTTTACTCCTTCTCACCGTCTACCCGCCTCTTTGCAAAGAAGAAGAATATATCATTTAACGATACCGGGCTGATCGAAAATGTTACACCATTTTGTATCAGCCTCTTGGATATTGAATAAGCTTCCTCTTTGCTGGTCATTATCTGCTGATATCCACCATTTTCCTGGATGACCACTCCTGCGATTGATGTTAAATCCATCCCACCGTTTACCCTCACTGTATATGGGTACCTGACCTTCGACCTCAACTCTTCCATGGTTCCAATTGCTAGAAGTTCCCCGTTTTCAAGGATCCCTATACTGTCAGCCAGCGCCTCTGCCTCCTCCAGATAGTGGGTAGTAAGGAATATGAACCTCTTTTTCTTCTGTTCGTTCAGCACATCCCATAGTTCTTTTCTGGAAATTGGGTCGAGGCCTGTGGTGGGCTCGTCCAGGAATATTATGCGAGCCTCCGATGCCAAGGCCGTGGCAACTAGCATCTTTCTCTTGATTCCACCGGATAAGAACCTGTTAGGTTTATCCTTGTAGCCAGTCAGGCCAAATTGGTCCAGCACATCATCAGCCCTCTTACGGGAATCTCCATAACCAAAACCCCTCCATAGTAGTGAAGAGATGATGGTCTGCCTAGGAGTCATCCACTGAATCGGCCTTGCCTCTTGAGGCACTATAGCCATAATCTCCCGTACATTTTTGGCATCCCTAATGATATCATTGCCGTCAAGTGATGCCATGCCAGAAGTGGGGAGGAGTTCTGTAGCCAATATCCTTACAAGGGTGGTCTTTCCAGCGCCGTTCCTGCCAATTAACGCGAATATCCCACTTAGTTTAATATCAAAGGTCACCGACTTCAGAGCTGTCCTTCCATCTTTATACTGCTTGATTATTGAATTACATTCAAGCCTTCCATTCAAAGCGGGTCAGGACCGGTCCAGTCCTTTTTTCCTGCTCTAGCTAAGAGTTCAGCTGACGCTCTTTCAGCCTTCTCAATTACGAGAGATTCATCAAGGACCAGAACCTTTCCATTCTTCTTGAGGAACTTACCATCGACAATTACATCCGTAGCATCGCTCCCAGTCCCGGCATACACTAAATTGGATATTGGAGCTATGACCGAAGGCGAGGTATACGGCTTCCGTACGTCGAATATGGCTAGGTCAGCCCTCTTTCCAACTTCAATACTGCCTACCATGGTTTCAATACCTAACCCCCTAGCGCCATTTATAGTAGCTAACTTGATCGCCTCCATGAGATTAAAGGCTTGGGGGTCTAGGTTATCCACCTTCTGTAATAGGAGCGCCAATCTAAGTTCCCTAAGAAGGTCGTATGTATCGTTGCTCGGTCCTCCGTCAGTTCCAAGCGTTACGTTAACGCCATTACGCAACATGCTCACCACCTTTGCGATGCCAGAGCCAAGCTTACTATTGGATGAAGGGTTATGTGAGACGCTAGTGCCTGTGCCCGCGAAGATCCCCATATCCTCTTCAGTAAGCCAGACACCATGTACGTATACATGTTTTGGACCGACCATACCAAGGTCCTTTAGAAACCGAGCTGGCGAAGTATTTCTGCTGCCAAAGTATCTTATATCATCTCTTACTTCGGCAAGGTGCATAGTAACCCCAGAATTGTGCTCTGAAACAACTAAGGAAATACGCCTGAACAGATCATCGCTAACCGCCCCCGGAGTTCGCGGAGATAACCATATCCAGATTCGACCATCTTTGTTGTTCCACCTGCCATAAACATACTCAAACTCCTTTAATGATTTGTCTGCGTCTTCTATAAGGCCTGAATGAAGCATTTGTGGTTGGTCGGCATAGCCAGGAATATCCATTATCTGCCTTCCTATAGCCCCCCTGATCCCACTCTTGTAAACCGCATCAATGGTCCTGTTCACGCCGTACCTACCGTTAACCGACGTGGCAAGAAATGT
>JAFLXO010000029.1:0-10964 GCA_029786595.1 Nitrososphaerota archaeon
CGTTCGGCGTCGAATCGACCGTGCTTGACACGACTGAAAGGCCCTTCCGGATACTGAGGCCGGGGGCCATAACGCCCGAGGACCTCAGGGCAGCGATCGGGGAGGTCGTACTGGATGCCGGCGGGCCCGTTGAAGGCAGGCCCAGGTCGCCCGGGATGAAGTACCGGCACTACGCGCCAAGGCAGCCCCTTGTCCTGTTTTATGATCTACAGATAGGGGGCTACGCCTGCCGCCACCTGATGGCCAAGGGAAAGAGGGTCGGCGTGATAGTGCCATCGGAGCACAGGGCTTACTTCCCGCGTGAAGCCATGATCATCGATATAGGCGGCCTGGACGACCAGTTTTCAATAGCGCACAACCTGTTTTCATCGCTCAGACACATGGATGAAAGAGGGGTGGATATGATCCTGGCCGAACTTTATACGCCGACCGGCCTTTTTTATGCGGTTAACAACAGGCTCAGGAAGGCTGCAGGGTATGTAGTGCTTAGCTCGACGGCCGAATGCGATGCCCTCTGACGCCCTATGGCGCCTCCGGCCCGCCAAACGATCGTAAGTTCTAGCCAGCGACCTTACCGAACCGATCGTGCATCCTGCGGAAGGCCGGCCCGATTTGCGACAAGTTAAAAAGGCAATGTATACTACTTTACAACATGATAATGATAAGCAACGACGATGGACCGAGGAGCACTGGGCTAAAGGCGCTCATTGAAGCGCTCAAGGATGTGGATTACGTAACATTTTCCATACCGGAGGGCCCGAGGAGCGGGAGCAGCATGAGCCTCACCTTTCATAAGCCCATCAGGACCAAGATGATAAGCATAGCCGGGGTGGATGGGATGATCGTATCCGGGAGCCCAGCTGATGCAGTAATGACCGCGCACATAATATTCGATAAGAAACCGGACATAGTAGTAACCGGGATCAACCTTGGGGATAACACGGGGCTGCAGGACATACATTCAAGCGGGACCGTAGCAGGCGCCATGCAGGCGGCGCTACTCAATTACCCCGCCATAGCCTTTTCGAAGAAGATATCGGAGGAATTCTCATTTATGCCTTCGAGGAGGGCCGGCGACTTCCGGCCGGCCGCAAGGGTTGCAGCGGCTATGACCAGGTACGTAATGCAACACGGCCTGCCACAGGATGTTTCCCTGCTTAACGTGAACTTCCCCATGGAGATAAGCGACAGGACGGAGATAATGGTAACGGAACCCAGCGCCATCAAGTACGACAACTATCTGGATAAGAGAAAGGACCCGCGAGGACAGGAATACTATTGGCTGTGGGGCAAGAGGATGAAGGAGTATCCAGAAGGGACGGATGCGCACGCCCTGCTCGACCTGAATAACATATCCATAACCCCGATGACGCTGAGAAACCAGGTCAGGCCGGGGGGACTCGAAGGGCTTGTAGGTGAAGTCAGATCGTCCATATCCCAGTGAAGGCTGCCGAACAGTTCAGGGGCAAATTAGCGTTGGTGATATCCCCTTATCCCATGCGCTTAGCTTATATATAAAACAGGAAACATATGAACGGCCTCGATGATAAAAGGAAGAGCCGCCTGAGCTGGTTATGTCATGAAGAGGATTATGAGTGTTGAGAGGCTTCACTTAAATCAGCCATCGGGCGCTCATTCAATGTAAATCCATGCTTCCAGGACCTACAACTCAGCGGAAGATAGAATGTGTGATTATCCTATATCCAGGGTTAGCCTCCGTCCATGCCAGCCTGCTTATAAATAGCTCTCATCATATCCCCTCAGGAGTGGATTAGTTGGCGGATGGGTCAGCCTTGGACAAGGTCGATAGCGGTTCCCCCTACGCTGTCCTCTTCTCCGGAGGCAAGGATAGCAACTGCGCAATGGTCAGGGCATCGCACATGCTTGGCTATCCGCCATCGGTGCTGATAACCATAAGGCCCTCCGATCCGGACGACCTGATTTACCACCACGTGAATACCGAATGGACGGGCCTTCAGGCCGAAGCTGCCGGCCTGCCCCACATCATGGAAACGGAGCCGGACAGGGCCATCCAGGAAGCCATAGATGACTCCAGCATCCGCACGCTGGTGACCGGCGGCATAGCGAGCCGGTTCCAGAAGAGGAAGTTCGAGGAGATCGCCAGCCGCCATGGGCTGAAGGTCTTCAGTCCGCTCTGGGGGCTGGACCAGGAGGCATATATGAGGTCCCTGGTCGACGACGGGATACTGGCGATGGTGGTCAGGGCTTCATCGCTGGGGCTTGACAGGGGATGGCTGGGCCTGAAACTGGACCGAGATAACATCGAGAGGCTCATCCGCCTCTCCAGAAGGTATGGCTTCAATCCCTCACTAGAAGGCGGCGAGGGGGAGACCTTCGTGCTGGATTCCCCGCTCTACCACAGGGCCATAGTCGTGGACTCCGCCGAATCCAGATGGTTCGGCGACCGCGGGGTATATTTAATAAGGCAGGCTCACCTGACCGATAAGCCAAATGTTCGATGACCTCAAGAAAGGGTTAAAGGAAGCGCTCGACAGGCTGATGAACAGGGGCTCCATAGATGAGGAGGCGCTAAGGGAGTTCAGCCTGGACGTCCAGAGGACGTTACTAAAGGGCGATGTAAACGTCAGGCTGGTGCTTGAGCTGACCAAGAACGTGCAGGAGAGGTTGACCAGGGAGGACAGGGTGCCGGGCGTATCGGTCAAGGAGCTTGCCGTCAGGGCTCTTTACGAAGAGATGTCCAAGCTGCTGGGCGGCGATAACGTGCTGCCAATTCAGCCAAAAAATCTGATCCTCATGATGGGCATACAGGGTTCGGGCAAGACCACGCTGGCCGCCAAGCTGGCAAGGTACTACACGGTTAAGGGAATGAACGTCGGCCTGATAACTACGGACGTGTACAGGCCAGGGGCCTACGAGCAGCTGAAGTCCCTAGGTGACAGAATAAAGGTTGAAGTATACTACAGGGAGGGAGCCAAGCCGGTAGATATAGCAAAGGAGGGGATTGCGCGCTTTTCAGGCAAGAACATGGTGATCATAGACACGGCGGGCCGTCACAAGGAGGAGAGGTCGCTCCTGCAGGAGATGACCTCGCTTGAGAGCGCCATTTCGCCCACGTTCACCTTGCTAGTGGTCGATGGCACCTCCGGTCAACAGATATTCAACCAGGCCAAGGCGTTCAGCGAAGCCGTCAAGGTGGGGGGCATAGCCATCACCAAGCTGGATGGGACGGCAAAGGGGGGAGGGGCGCTGGCGGCGGCCGCCGCGACGGGCGCGAAGGTATACTTCATATCTGAAGGGGAAAGGCTGGAGGACATAGAGGAGTTCTCCGCAACCAGGTTCGTTGGCAGGCTGCTCGGCATAGGCGACCTTAAGGGGCTTATGGAAAGGGTCAGGCAGGCAGAGATCACCATGAAGGAGGACGAGGTGAGGAAGGCGCTCAGCGGACGAATGGACCTCCAGAGCTTCCTTGACCAGATGGAGCAGATGAACAAGCTGGGCCCCCTGGAGAAGGTGCTCGAAATGCTCCCGGGCGCCCCCAAGGTCAACGAGGAGGACATACAGAAGGCCAAGGTCCAGATGGAGAAATGGAAGGCGGCCATAAGGAGCATGACTCCGGAGGAGAGGAGGGACCCCAAGATCATAAACGCGTCAAGGATAAGGAGGATAGCCAGGGGTTCAGGGATCACGGAAAAGGATGTGAGAGCTCTTCTGGACGCGTTCGGCAAGGGCAAGTCCTTTATGAAGATGGCGAAGAGGATGAGGCTGCCGCCGGGGCTGGGATAGAGCGGACAGTTAATATATGCCCGCCTAAGGCTGGGCCTCCTTAGGCGAATCAGGTTTTGGCCCTGAGGCAGATGTGCGCCCGCCGGTGTGCCCGCCGTACTGTAGCGGGCTTGTGATGGTGCCGCAGGATTCGTCCCTGTAACAGAGGCCCTCGGTGAGGAGCTTACGGCAGCTGGGCACTAGGTATCCCTCCCTTCCGGCCTTCCTCCCCGATATCTGCTGAACCTGATACCTGGTCACCCTTTCATTGTAGTCGGGCGCAGTTACAAATATGGACGCGACTTCATCTTCGCTCAGCCCCACCCTCAAAAGATAGGTAGCGAGCATGAACCTGGCCGAGTGCGGCAGGTTTTCTCCGTCCTTCAGCTTCTTGAGCGCAACGTTGATACACGGCGGGTACCTCTCCGGCCTAGTGATTACCGCCGGAGGCTTCGGCTTGTACTTCAGGATATCGCCTATCAGGCCCTTCAGGGACGGATCGAGGGTGGGCTGCGGCATTCCCTCTATGATCCCCCTTATCTTCTTGGCCACCGCCTCCCGGAATATGTGGCCGACCTCATGCTCCAGCACCTTTACATACCCGTTACTAAGCGACCGGTTGACCAGCTTCCAGCCGGCCAAATACTGAGGCGCCAGCCTCAGGTAACAGGGGACGGTGAGCTCGAGGTCCATCGTAAGGGAGCAGCCTGACGCCCCCTGGAAGACGTACACGGCCACCTGCCGTCCGGCCATGGAGTTGTTTTCAAGCTCGTCAAGGAGGAACCTCTCGCTCCTCCTCCCTTCGGCCAGGGAGAACCTGGAGATGATGTATGGGTCATTGCTGGCCCTTACGACTATGCTGCTGATGATGAAGGACGCCATGGACACTGCGTCGTACATCTGGGACGAGTATCTGTCATCGACCTTGGATATACCGTCCCTTATCGCGGAGATCAGCCTGCCACCTATCAGGCCCCTGAGCTCCGCGTACCCTATCCCCAGCTCCTCCTCCACCGAGCGGTCGTCCATATGGCCCAGGTCCAGGCGTGCCAAATACCTGGTTATATACTTCATACTTTCAGGAAGATAGGGGTACTTTGGAAAATCACCCGAGGCCAGCGGCTCATCTGTCATAGCTATCGCGGGAAGGGGAAAACAGCGGCCTCATCCCATACCACAGGGCATGGGCCCCCAGCTGACCATTTTCCCAATTCACCGACGCGTTCACCTCCTGCCCTTTCCTCCACCAGCTCACCAGACCTCATGTTACTGTTCAAGAACCTCCTCAATGATGACATCCTCCCATGGCTAAAGCCTGTGGGCTTCCCTGAAGGCTATCCTCCTTGCGGGTTCGTCGGCCAGCAGGGAACTTGTTTGTTGTTTTAACGACACATGGCTAACATCGTAGATCCTGAAGGCTGAAATCATGCTATACCATTGGCTCTTTGAGTATTTAAACAGCCCCCTTCCCGCTCGCTTTCATCCAACCCGTGAACGGTGTGGGTATTCCCGCTCGCCCTTGTGATAATTTTATCGCTAACTACAAAAGTTTAGGCCCATGCCATATTAACTACTGGGCGTTAACCTGTGGCCCTCATAGCATATTCCCGCGCCTCAGCTAAAACAATGGCCGGCTGCTCCAGCGGCACGGGAGGTGAACATAGTGCCTGCCGGTATCCATAGCCCGCCATCAGTTCAGCGATCCGGCTCGATTGCGCCCGCATAGGGTCACCAACGATAATTCATCCATGTAGCTAGTGAGCACATGGGCGTCGCAATCGAAGTAAATAAGAAGGCCCTTTTAGCCGGAAAGATAAGGTTATAAAAGGCTCACCAAACAGTAAGGACATGCTTCAGGTTCTTACTACCACACCAGAAACGTGGTCAACCATAGTCAGGACGGCGTCCTCCATAATTGAAGAGGTGAACTTTGAATTTCATCCGGATATGGCAAGCATGAGGAGCATGGACCCCTCGCATATCGCGCTCGTCAACCTGGAATGGGTTGCGCCGTCGTTTGAAAAGTACATATGCGACAGTGAAAACATACTTTCGATCAGGCTGGCGGACCTGGACAAGATAATAAAGAGGGCCGACGCCAATGACAAGGTTGAGCTTAGCCTGGGGGAGGAGAGGACCCTGGTGATAAAGCTATTTGACGGGTACAAACGGGAGTTCTCCATACACCTGCTTGACTCCCAGTACACGTCCGTGCCGCTGCCGAAGGTTACATATTCGGCGAAGGTCATAATGCCACTGAAGTCGCTCAGGAACGTGCTGGACGACATTTCCGCAGTGTCCGAACAGGTCAATATCAAATTGGATAAGTCGGGAGCCTCGTTCGCGGGTTCGAGCGAATCAGGGAAGGCGTCAGCCTCGATCGCCGCGGGCTCTGGCGATATCAAGGACATGAGCGTAAAGGACGCCGTCTCTGCCACCTACAGCGTGGAATACCTTAACAAGTTCCTGAAGTCGTTGAACCCTGCCAAGGAGATCTCCCTTGAGTTCGGGAACAAGATGCCGATCAAGCTGGAGGTACAGCTTGACGAAAAGGGCTCCAAGCTACAGTACTATCTGGCACCAAGGGTGGACTGAAGGGGCTTGTCTAGCTCGTACGGCCGAATCTGGGGATATATAAAGAACATAAAGGTATGGTACCTGATAGCCATCGTACTGCTGTCTGGCGGACTGATAAATTTTATCCTCTCATCAAAGAGCGTCGCGCTCGGCGCGCTAATGGCCCCATCCCCCCTGTACCAGTCGCTCCTCGAAACCATGGCCATCATAGTGATAGTAATAATGGGCCTTGTCAGCGTTATGCTGATGATAAGGTCATCATCGGTGAGGAGCGTTCGCCTTTCGCAGATCTACTTCTCGGTGGGCCTTGCGCTGTTCATCATCTGGTTCGTGGTAGTATATGAATTCTGGTTCAAGGCCGGCGGCTAGGGAGGAGCCCACAGCCAAACGCCGCGTGGGTGGGCCCGCCGGAGCGGGTAACGCAGGATTTACGACGATATACTGTGTAAGGCACGGCGAATCAGAAAGCAACGTCAGCGGCCACTTTCCGGACGACGACGGCAGTTCGCCAATGCTTACTGAAAGGGGAAAGCGGCAGGCGGCGCAGGCCGGTGAGCACCTTCAGGGCCTGGGCATTGATGCCGTCTTTACTAGTCCCATGCCAAGGGCGAAGCAGACGGCCGAGTACATAGCAAGGGAGCTGGGCCTTGAGGCGACGGTTGACAGGAGGCTGAGGGAGGTTGACCTGGGGAAGCTGAGCGGGCGGTCATATAGCGAAACGGTGCGCGAGGACCCCCGCTGGTTCGAGGAGTACTTCGACGACGGGAACAGGTACGGGCTGGAGAAGTTCTCGGCGATAACCGCAAGGATGCTATCCCTTGTGAGGCACATCCGCGATCGGGGGATAGGGTCAGCCGTCCTGGTATCCCATCTTGACCCCATCAGGGCGCTTGTCATAGCTGCCATGGACGCTCAATCTGCTGGGCCCCTGAGAAATATCGAGATCGGCAACGCGTCCATAACAATACTTGGCTATGATGGCTCCAATTTCGCCGTAAGGGCCACCAACTGGCTACCAATGGAACGTTACCTCAGGTGACCCTAAAGATAGCACATCCTCCATCGTATGGGCTGCCCGATGATGTGTTTGGTATCCATCCCATCATCAGCCAGCGGGGTTAGCCGTGGTCAGCACGCCGCCGCTCCTCGGCCTCGTACGCCAATATCTCCCTGATGGAGGCGCTCAGCGATGCTGCGATCTCCCGGTACTCGCTCTCGGGCTGCTCACTTCTGTGGGTGAACCAGGAAAATGGGACCTCGCCCTCCCAGGTGGGGATTATGTGGATGTGCAGGTGGAAGATCATCTGGCCGGCGCTCCTGCCGACGTTGCTTATGACCCTGACGCCGTCAGCCGACAGCGCCTTCTTTTCGGCCTTCCCCGCTACCCTCGTCATCGCGGCCAGATCACATAGCACGTCATCGCTGGCTTCAAGGTAATCCGTGTAGTGCGCGTTGGGTACCACCAGAAGGTGCCCGGGGGAGGCCGGATACTTGTCCAGGAATGCAGTTACGGAATCGCCGTGGTACACGGTAAAACTCCTCTCGTCCCCGCTTATTATCCTGCAGAACATGCACGTGCTGGACGACAGAGATGCCCCTTCCTTAGCAATTGAACCCCTGCCACCGTCCTCTATCCTGGACATGCAGGACTGCTCTTCGGGGGAATATTTATTCCTTTATGGCTGGCCGTGCCTATCTCCGGCTGCAGGTGAGCCGTTCAACGGCTTTATGGGGAGGCTGGCTACGAAGCGGCTCATTCCCTGCTCACGGAGCTTCCATTTGAGGTCTTTTCGAACCTGTAGACCTCGTTTACATCCGCGTCATCGAAGATCTCCCGGTCGTGGGTTATTACGATTATCTGTTTCAGTGGGGAGGCCCCCGACTGTGGGTTCAGCTGGGATATCACCTTAACCAGGGACTTCTTCCTCTCCTCATCCAGGTTGGCCGTAGGCTCATCCAAGAGTATGAAATCGACCCTCCCTCCCCCCATCAGGTTCGCCATCGCGAACCTCAGCGCAAGCGCTATGGCCATCCTTTCCCCCCCGCTCATCGCGTTCACATCTATAGCCCCGGCGCCGGCACCGTAACATTCGATCATAACATCCCTTTTGACCTCCTTCAGCATCACCTCAGATATCCCGATGCCGAAGAGCCTGGCATAGGCGGACGCCGACACCGACATCTGCCTGAGCGCCCAGGACCTTAGGCTTGTAGCCAGGGGCCCGTCCCTGTTGAGCACGTTATTCCTTACTGCCTCTGAAAAGCTGACGTACTCCGATGCAGCCCTGAGCTTTTCAAGGGCATTTCTTAAACGGCCGAGCTCCTCTTCGGCAGCTGCGATCGAGGCCTGAAGGCCGCCCATCGCCACCTGCCGGTCGGCTATGCTGCCCCGGACGCCCATGAGCCGGCCGTTCACCGAACTGAGCTCCGCATCGCTGTATCCCTTCGTTTCCGCCTCCAGCGCCATTATCTCCTTCACAAGGGAACCTGAGTGTTCGTCGATGGACAGCTGCTCCACCTTTGACAGGTCCGCAGGGATCCTGCTGAGCAGGGCTTCATCCTCTACCACCCTTGATTCTATCGATGAGATATCGTCGGGGCCTGAGATCCTGTGGTCGGCCATCCAGGACCTTGCGCTCAGCAGCTTCTCCATCAGGGCCCTGTTTTCTTCGATCCTTGGCGCAAGGCGTGCGAGCTCAGCTTCCCTCCCCTGAAGCTCCTCCTCGAGCCGGCCCCTCCCCTGAAGCTCCTCCTCGAGCCGGCCCCTTTCGTCGATTTCATTGGCCTGTTCCCTCTCCGCGAACGCGAGCTCCTCCCTCTGATGTTCGAGCGATGCGCTCAGGTCCATCCGCCTTTTGGCCCCCTCCTCATACTTCCTCTCCAGCTCAATAAGCCTCCCCAGTTGGCCGGTCCTTTCATCGATCTCCTTAAGCCTTGCTGCCATGGCGCCGGCCCGCTCCCTCAGCTCAGCGATCCTCCGGTCGAGGTCGGAGGCTATCAATTCCAGCCTTGTCCCACAGGTTGGACAGACGCCGCTGGACCTTATCCCTTCATAGTCCCCCAGCCGTGATGAAGCCCTGGCCATATCCTCTGATACCCTGACCCTTTCATCGGTGAGGGCCTGCAGTTCGCCGAGCAGCTCTTCGTAGGACATATCGGTTGGCCTGCCCATCAGGTCGATCGAGCCCACCTCCTGTGAAAGCCTGTCAATGGAGGCCCTGAGCCCTTCGATCCTAGCCCGTCTGCCAGCTGTGCTCGCATCCAGGGCGCTGGCCCGCCTGGAGACGCCCTCCAGCGCATCGAGCCTGGCCTTGGCCTTGGCACGGGCTTCGCTGGCCGCATCCTTCAGCCTCCTCAGTTCCTCACCGTCCTTTTCTATGGCTTCGCCCCTGACCGATATGAACTGAAGGTGTTCACGCGCAAGCCTGGCCTCCTCCCTGAGCTCCACCGCTTCAGCTCTGATCTCCTGCGCCCTCCTCATAACGTATTCCTGAAGTGCCCTCCTCCTTTCGACCATGGCCGCCGCCTTCAGGGAGAGGGCGCGCAGCTCGTCCAGCCTTGATGAAAGGGCTGATTCCTCACTATGAAGCTTTGCCAGCTCATCGGTCACCGACCTGAGCCCAGCCCTTTTGTTTCCCATCTCTGAATCCAGCTCCTCTATCTTCGTCTGGACCTCCCCGATCCCCCTGTCATCGTAGTTCATGCACGTTTCCCTCAGCTTGGCCCTGAAGCCATCTATTACGTCCTTCATGTTCTGGAAGGCTACATCCAGGTCGTCTATCCCTATCAGCGCGTTTATGAGCTCCTTGAGCTCCCTTGGCTGGTACCTGATTATGGCATCGAGCTCCCCCTGCTGTATTATCGAAGCAACCTTCATCTTCCTGTAGTCCAGCCCTATCAGCCGGGACACTTCTTCTGACATGGACTCGCCGTACTGCCTTCTCTCCCCGGCCACTATCGTCTTTGCCCCGTCCGTCAGCTCCTTCAGGACTGCCGATTCCAGCCTGCCCGTCCGCCCAAGCTTCCTTTCAGCAAGATACCTCCTCCCTGCGCTGGTGAATACTACTGAAGCCGATCCCTCCAGCGACCCCCTCCTGACCAGGTTCTTAGCCTGGGCCCTGGTGTGTTCGCCGTACAGCGCGAACGTGATGGTGTCTATGACCGAGGACTTGCCGGCGCCGTTCGGGCCCACGAATACATCTACCCCCTCGTCCAGGGATATCTCCGTATCCGAATGTGACAGGAAGTTCTTCAACCTTACCCTTTCGATCATCCTATAACCCCCCCTTAGCCCGCGCCCGCCTGGCCGCCCCGGATGGCTGCCGGCCTCCGGCGTCAGCAGACGCTGGAGTGGATGGCCCTTTTACCGGTCCTGCCGGTTTCAGCCTTCCCCCCTGATATGCAGACCACAGGGATTCAATGGCCTCGTCCACCCTGCCGGCCACCAGGCGAGGCATCAGCTCATCTATGGCAAAGGCTGCCCTTTCATCGCTTCCCAGCACCCTGCCCGCGATGGCGCGCATTTCGTGGTCCACGTCCTGGGGCTTTTCCTGATAGTCCATTCCGGCGGGTCGATCGGCATCGCCTTCTACCAATTCCCAGTCCTGGTAGATGGTGTAACGCTGCAGCCGCCCGAGGGCGTT
>JAFLXO010000029.1:11061-15218 GCA_029786595.1 Nitrososphaerota archaeon
CCGGCGGGTCGATCGGCATCGCCTTCTACCAATTCCCAGTCCTGGTAGATGGTGTAACGCTGCAGCCGCCCGAGGGCGTTGACTATGTGCGAGCTGCCGGCGGTGGTGCCCACATCAGGGGCCCCGGCTCCCACTATCTTAAAGTGGACCAGCGGCTTCTTCTTCAGCCCGGTTATTTGTCCCATCAGCTCTTCAACCCTCCCCTCCAGGTCTCCATAGCTGACCTCTACGTTGATATGCTTACGCAGTGATTTGAGCTCAACCCATTCAGGCTTCGCTTCATCGCCCGAAAGCTCCACCAGGTAGAACCCCTTCCTGTGGTCCCTTATCCCTTCAACCGATGTGGAGTCCAGCGACCCGGGGTAACACACCGGGCCCCTTATCCCATCGAACCTCCTTTCGGCCATGTCGTGAAGGTGGCCCATTGCGTAGTAATCGAAGGACTTAGGGAGGTCCGAGGAGCTGATTTCGCCTGCGTATTCATTGAACTCCACCAGCCCCTGATGGAGGACGAGGACCTTCTTGCCGCCCATCGAAGCGATCCTGTCATCCAGCGTCCTTAGCCTGGCCCTCAGGTCGTTAGCCTCGAGCCTCCTGTACTTGTGGAAGCCGACGATAGTCAACCCGTCCCTGGACAGCGGCTCCCCGTCGCCGATGTAGGTCGCCAGGTTCATCTCCGGATAGAGGAATGATGTAGGGGTTACGTATCGCCTGCTGATGTCGTGCTCACCCATGGTAAAGTAGAACCTGATGCCCCTTTCGTTGAGCATCTTCAGCTCCCTGACCATCTTCACCAGCGCCGTTCCGTCCGGCGTGGGCGTATCGAAGACATCGCCCGCGTGGATTATGGCGCTTACCCCCCTTTCCACCATGACGCCTATGGCCTCATGGAACGCCTCGTAGAAGTCCTCCTCCCTCTCCCTCAGGCCGTATGGCCTAGCCCCCAGGTGGGAATCGGACAGGTGCCCTATCAGCATCTGACCACCGCAGGCACGGCAGCCGTCACTGCTCAGTCGGGCCTCCTTATCAGATCGTCGGTGCTTTCGTGGGCTATCCCCTGCATCTCCAGGTCCTCACGCCACTCGCGCTCCGCGTTTACGTCAGCCCCAACCAGCTTCTCATCCACCTTTCGGACCCTGACCACTGAGGGGAGGGTGACCCACTGGCCCAGCAGCACCGTCTCCCCCACGTTGAGTGATGGCAGATAGCTGACCAGCTTCTCAGTCACCAGCTCACTCGATTCCAGTATATAGTTCTGGTCCTTCGGCTGGGTTATGCGCGAAACGGCCAATGAGCCCATCTGGCTTAACACGTCCTGATCAACCCTGCTTGGCCTCTGGGAGATCACGATCAGGCCGACCCCGAACTTCCTGCCCTCCCTCGCTATCTTGAACGCCATGCGGCTGGCCTCGGTCTTCTCCTCACCGCCCGGGAGGAAGGTGTGCGCCTCCTCTATGGCGATGACCACCGGAGACCTGAACTTGATCCTGTCCGCCCCCTCGCCGCCTGCGGACCTAGCATATCGCGCCTCCTTCCTCCTCTCGAACACCTCCTCCAGGTAATACGATATCACGAAGGCCGCCTGCATCTCCGAAAGGTCCTGCATCCCCAGCACGTTTATGTGGTTCGGGGCCACCATATCTATTGGGTTTCCTATCGTGGGGTCCAGCACCCTCCCCTTCCTGCGCCTGGCCCTTTCTATTATCTCGACCAGCCTGACCGCCGCGTTCCTGGTGCCAGCGCTGGAGCCTTCGCTATCCCTTATGTTGTTAAGGGAAGCCACCAGCGAGCCCCAGAAGTCCTCAGCATCCTTCACCTGCTGGGTCATGGCCTGATTCAGGACGCTCCTCTGGATCTCCGCCCCCTGCCTGACGTCAAGCATATCGGCCAGCCTTTCCGCGTCAAGCAGACGGGGGTTCACCTTGGCCTGCAGGTTTACGGCGTTCTTTATCCTTAGCTCCGAATATTCGCCCTGATAGTCCAGGATGAGCATGGTGCCGTACATATCAGCTATGCCCTTGGCTATCAGCGCCAGAAGGTTCGACTTTCCGCTGCCCGTGGTGGCCAGGATGGCGAGGTGCCTTGAGGCCACCCGGTTAACGTTCACGGATACGTCCACGCCGTCGTCCCTGAGGAGCTTCCCAATCTTCAGCCACTCCCTGCTGTCCCTGCTGAAAACGGCGCTGAGGGCCTCCGCAGGGGCCAGATGGACCGCCGAGCCCGGAACTGCGGGCAGGGAGGGCATGAACTGTGACCCCTTCTTTAGCTGCTCCAGCAGGCCGACCACCTGGACGAACGCGCTGTTGCGCTTGTCCCTTTCGTCCTTTGCCGCCGCCCTGCTCGCATCTATCCCCGCATCGAAGCTACGGGCGTTGTCCATCAGCCTGCTCTCTATCTGGCTGTCCTCCACCAGCCCCAGTATGCTCCCTTCGGTCCCGTCCACCACTACATAAACCCCGACCGGAACCGGCCTCCTTGAAATGAATGAAAAGGAGTACGGGCGGCTTCCCGTGGCCACTATGCCGATGGGGCCCACGCCCTCATTCGCCAAGGACATCCCTGCCTCCAACCTCCACGTTCAGCCCTACCGTGTCCGAAAGGGTCGTCATATCCTCGGCGGATATCTTACACCTTTCGTGGGCCAGCCTGAGCACATATGGATACCCGTCGAACTGGCGAGAGCCAAGGGCGTCGATAAGTGGTTCCACATCGTCGGTGCGGCCCGGGACCTCGACCTTTATGCAGGGGACATAGTCCGCCAGCCTGCAGTAGAAGAACGTAATCCCCATCCTTTCGTCATAGTAGGGCTCCGAGTATCCCGCTCCGCTCGACGCCCTGTTAAAGAAGAACATGTCGCCTGTTATTCCCCCGAAGAGCTGGTTGCTTTCGGAGGTCTTCGATACGAAGGTCACGCCGTTCATCCTGGCCAGCGCCTCCGAGCGCTCCCTGGCCGCCGGCCGTTTCCTGATCCTGCTGTCGAATAGCCTGGCCATTATCGAACCGTCGATCAGGACCTGCCCGACCTTACCGGCGCTTTCCACTGCCAGCTGGTATTCATACTCGGCCCCGATCTCCCCAAGCTGCTCCGACGGGTTGAAAACCCTCATTCCTCCTCCTTCCCCGGCCCCCTCCTCTCCGCCGTTCATTTCCCCAGCAAGCAGCCCTATGTTGACCTGATAGCGCGGGCTCACCAGGAAGGAGTTATCATCAAGTATCGAAACGCAGTCCACAGCGTAAAGGAAGAAGCCCTGGTAGGACATGGAGTTCCAGCTACTATCTATTCCGGCAACTGTGTCCGCGGTCTCCTTGGGATGGTAAGGCGCCCACATGTCGTGCGCACGCGATATGTTAGCCGAGAAGGCCCTCTCGTCCAGTGCGTGCCTTATCTCATCCCTCCTTTCAACAGCATAAGTATAGGTTTCCAGCAGCATGATCTTGTCTTATCCGGAGCCGGTCTTAAAAGGTTATCCACGCCTATGCGCTCTATACATGTAACATGGCATCCTAACAGGGCGCTGTGCCCTGGATGGCCTTCAGGGCCTAGCCTGTCAGAAGTAAGTGGAGACGTATTAAACCGCTCATCGACGGCATATATTGATAAGGGCGGCTAGATGTGCTACGCTGGAGACCTCTTCAGTTGACGATTGACCAGCCATCTTCAGGGAAGCATTCCGGTTAACAGAATCCCTTTCAAAACCGTCCACACCATCACGATCAGAGCCGATCGTATTAGGCCCAGAAATGCGTTGGACATTAGCTCATGTCTTAATTTTTGACGCAAGTGGGGTTCTTTCTACGAGCCTTCTTACTTCGTCTGCTTCGCTACCTTGGAAGACTATGTTCCTGCTGTGAATGAAACCTGCCCCCAAGTTTAGATAATAATCATCGCTGAACGGTATCTTCTTTATCTTGACGCTGTTTATTTTCTCATAGGGCAGTTGATGCACGGCAAGGTTTGCCAGCTGCTGGGGAAGTTGACCCTCTTGCATAACGACAACCTTCTTTCCTTCCGTCTTTTTCTTAAGCTTTTTCCACATGGATTGTCCAACTATACTGCCCAGGCCCATGAACGTGGATGGATTAAGAGCCTCCATCAGCCAGGCCGCGACCGATGGTAGTTGTTCTGTCCTATGTACAAGCTCGCTTAACTTCGAGAG
>JAFLXO010000002.1:0-20182 GCA_029786595.1 Nitrososphaerota archaeon
CGAGCTCCCTTTCATAGATGGCCATAAAGGGATGTACCTTCCTGGCGCTGAAGGCCGTAGAATATCCGACCGCCGGATTTGCCTCGGCGAGCCTGTCGAGGTCCCCATTGGTAAGGATTATCAGAAAGGATTGGACAAGGTCGTCCAAGTTATGGGCTGTGGCCAATACATCAACGCCAGCTTCTTCGGCGGCTATATCCAGGGCCCGCCTTCTAAATGTGCCGCATATGGAACATGAAGAATGGTCGCCCTTTAGCGGTTGTACCTCATCCATCGAACGGCCAAACAGCTGTTTATAGGTGTATACCACATGCTTTACCCCGAGCCTCCTTGAAACCGTTTCGGCAAATCCAACGGCCTCCTCCCTGTATCCGGCAATTCCTTCATCTATGGTTATCGATACAAGCCTTTCGGCGCCGAGGAACTTGCTTAATATGAACAGAAGGGAAAGGCTGTCCTTCCCCCCCGAAACCCCCACCCCCACCCTTTCACCGTAGTTTATCAGTTTGTATTTTTTGATGGTCTCAACCGTCTTCTTGTATATGGCCTTTACAAAGCACTTTTTACAGAGGTACTCACCAGAATAGGCCCTGTTGTAGAAGGCCGGGCGTTTTTTACACTTTGAACACGTATAAGCTGACAGCTGAGGGCTAACGCCCATTTTTTTTATAGATTCCTTACTGAATGTTGATCGGATCTCCATGCTTACAGCTTGGCTCCCTTATGCATGTGCAGGACCACCGCACTTACCGTGCTCTTGATGCCCTGTATCTTCAGGATCTTGTTTTTGAGTATGTTTCTGAAGTCCTCGATGTCAGAGCAGGATATCAGGGAAATTATATCAAACTCGCCAGTGACTTCGTAAAGCTCCACCACTTCAGGGATCTCGGCCAGGGCGCCCAGTACATAGTCCATCATTGAGGATTCCACAAATATATTAACAAATACGTAAACGCTTGTCATTTGCCGTTGTTTCTGATGGTTCTTATTAAATCTTGCCAAAAACACCAGCTGGCAGGGCTGCTTCGGGTCAATTACCAGGATCAGATGCTACCCGTGCCATTTCCTAGAAACGCTTAAATCATGTAGGTTTACAGACGCCTTATGCTGCACCTTATAATAGATACCGATACCGCCGGGGATGATGCGGCAGCCTTGCTTCTGGCGCTGAAAAGCCAGGACGTGAAGGTGGATGCCGTGACCGTAAATTGCGGCAACGTATCCTTTGATCAGGAAGTGGAGAACGCCCTGTACACCGTCGAATTCGCCGGAAAGGGCAATCAGGTCCCTGTTTATGCTGGGTGCAGGACCCCAATCCTCAAGAACTGGACCACCGTTGAGGAGGTGCATGGCAAGGACGGAATGGGCAACGCAAATTTTCCGAAGGCCAGCAAGGCTGTCGAAAATGTTCACGCAATCGATGCCATAGTGGGCATGATCAACGATAACCCGGGTGAAATGACGATAGTTGAACTGGCGCCCATGACCAACCTGGCGTTGGCCATAAGGAAGGACCCATCCATAGTTAAGAAGATAAAGCACATCTACTTTATGGGCGGCACGCACAACTATCCTGGCAACGTAACGCCGAGCGCCGAGTTCAATACCTGGGTTGACCCCGATGCCGCAAGCATAGTTCTAGGGTCCGGGATCCCGTTGACGATGGTGGGATGGGATATAACCATGAAGTATGGCCTTCTGGGCAAGGATGATATAGACCAGATTAGACTGATGGGCACTGCCAATTCTAAATTTTTCCTGCAGATCAGCAGCGCTGAAAAGGCATATCTACAAAAATCCACGGGCCTGGAGGGGATAACCTGCCCTGATTCCATAACCATGGCCATCGCGATCGACGGTTCGATAGCAACCAGGACAATTCCCAGATATGTAATGGTGGATAACCGCGACGGGCCATTCAGGGGGGCTATAAGCGTCGACGATTATAACATAATGTTGAAGGATGCTAACGTCAATGTGGTCTATGAAGCGGACACCGCGAAGTTCAAGAAACTGTTATTCGATACCCTTAACGGAAGTTAACGGCTATCTCCGAAGCCATAGGCGAGAGCTTGGTAGGACAGGTGGACCGCGCGCCCGATATCCTTGATTCAAAGTATCTATCGCAGAGGCTAGAGGCCATTGGCATCAAATTCTGGCTTATAAAGCATGGGCCCGCTTACTCTGCCACTGCCGCCAGTGAAGAGCTTCAGGTGCCTCTGGACAGGATCGTAAAGACCATCCTTTTCATAGATGGTTCAGCGAAACCGCTTTTAGTGGTCTGCCGGGGCGATAAAAGGGTCAACCAGACGGCTCTCGCAAGGCGGCTCGGCATGGACGGGCTAAGGCTAGCGACGGCCGAAGAGGTGGTGAAGATAACCGGATACGAGGTGGGATCCCTGCCACCCGTCGCCCTCCTTTCACCTATAAGGACGGTAGTGGACCAGGAACTACCGCCAGACGTGATGGTATACGCTGGTGGAGGAGAGATCGACATGACGTTGAAAATTCGCCTGTCGGATATAGTGGAGGTCCAGAAGGCCGAGATGGTCAGGTTGCGTGATTGATATGCTCCAGCGGGATTTCCCTGTCAAACCCATTTATGCGCGCCTGCGATGTTACGATAAGCATCCCCCCTCGGTCAATCCGATACCTGTTTAAGGCATCTTGAACCTTCGCCGCGAGCTCCTCGGAGAGGTGTGAAAATGGCTCATCGAGCAGCACCAGCGCTGGGTTGTACATAAGCGCCCTTGCTACATCAATCAGCTTTGACTGGCCCAGGCTCACAGCTCCCCCCCTCTTATCGAGCAGCGCGTCCAGATCGAAGGCCCTGATCAGCCTCTGTCCATCCGGCCTCTCCTTTGCATGGTTAAGGGCGAAGCCAAGGTTTTCCCTGACGGACATATTTGGAAACGTGGATGACTCGGCAGGGACCAGTGTCAGGTCCCTCCTGTAAGGAGGGAGCTTCGTTATATCGACGCCGTTCAATATGACCGTTCCGCCGGTGGCCGGAAGATGCCCGGCAATGGTAAATAGCAATGTCGTCTTGCCTATGCCATTTCCCCCATATATCAACGCCCCCTCCCCGCGGCCAAGTTGCATACTGATGGGGCCTACAACGAAAGAGCTCCTCCTTGACGTCAGATCATAGATCCTCAAATCAGTCATTTTTATAGCTCACCACTATCATAGCCACCAGGACCACCATGGAGATCAGCAGGAGGGCAGCAGAATATCCCAGCACAGCGTTCAAACCATATACTTCATATTGATACCAGACATACACGGAAGCTGGCCTTACGTACTCAAAGACGGGGGCAAGCGTAACAAAGTATGTCAGTATGAGCAAGGAACCGAATTCGCTTATGGCCCTTCCCCAGGAAATCAGCGCCACCCTCAGGATGCCCCTTTTTGAATTGGGCACAGCTATTTTTATAAATGCCTCAAGGGGACTCGCCCCCAGGCTCATCCCTATCATCTCATACCTCGGCTCCATCCTGTCAAAGTATTCCTTCATGGAGATCAGATAAATTGGCGCTGATACGAAGAATAACGCCGCGATCAGCCCGACGAAGCTGTTAACAAGGGACAGGCCAGGCACCAGGGCATGAATCGGTGATATCGGCGTGAACAGTATGAGTAACATTATACCGACTACGGTATGGGGGATGGTTAGTGGCGAAATCAACAGGTTGGAGAACAGGTTGGTCTTGCTCGAACCTATGATCCTTCTGGACAACAGGTAGGCCACCGGCGTGCCAACAAGCACCGCTACGGCGGTGGATATTGTGGCGCTTAGGAAGGTAAGTTCCACCGAACTCAGAAATTGAACATCCATAAACGCGCTGACTATGCTTCTGGGGCCAGCAATGTAGATCATCAAAGCTATGGGAATGAAGAAAAAGACGGTCAAAAGGATAAGGGGGATCAGGAAGGGGATATAATCTCTATTGGTGGACATTTTCAATGGATGTCGAATTTATCAGATAGCTGAGCGGCTGTGGCACATCGTTGATATCGCCGTATAACATTTCGACTGGAAGGGGGGAAAGGCCGTACTGGGACATCAGCGCCCTTCCCGGCTGGCTATTCATGTAAACTATTAGCTGAGCTGCGAGTTCCTTATGTGCGTACCCATTAGGTATGGTCATACTGAAGAATATGGGTCCCCCAACTACCTGCAGAGGGGCGCCGTTAACAGTTATGACCGTCGATGCCTGTCTGTAATAGCTGCTGTATGCCATACTTCCCAGGTTTATCTGAGGTGGCAGGCATACGTAGGACAGGTTGTAGGCCTCGGCCGCCGATTTGAACATGGCTATATCATAATAAATCTGCCCGCTCTGGATGTACGCTATCAGCGAAGACCCAGCCGTAGTTTCAGCGACCGATCCGCTCGCGTTGAGCGCATTGAACTGGTCTAGATAATAGCTGGAGCTTCGGTTTTCAAATATGCCAGCCAGCTGCAGCTCTAAAAGGGCATCAATGCCCTCCGGATCCGTGTTTGGGTTCGTTATGCCCAATTTGGATGAAGGCGACAGTACAATGGAATATAGGTCGTTTAAATATGCGGTCAGGTTTGCATCGCCGGCATGAATGGATGCGTTAATTTCCCCGTTAAGGGTCGCAAGCTCATTTGCCGCAGGGGCCAGCGGCGAGTATGCTATGACCATCTGGTCCGATGCAACGGCTATGTACCAACCGCTTATATTTCCAATTATTCCGGTGATAAGTGAAGGTTCCGGGGTAGCATATATCCCGAATTCGCTGGGGCTTAAAACGACCTGACGCGCGGCCTCGACCGCACCTTCTGCTTCAATGGTGGAATTTATGCCGGCCTCCTTGCTGGCCGCGCCTATATATTTGGCGTAAAGCGATGCGGCTATTATGCTAAGGTACTGAGGCCTGCTAGTTTGAGCTGGGGTGGTATCGCTCCTTCCAAAATAGTAACCGGTTAAGAAGGCGGCAGGGGTTATCAGTATAATTGCCACCAGGAACAGCGCAATCACCTTTGTTATCATTCTGAGTATACTAAACAAAAACGATTATAAACCTTACGATCGTTTTTCTAAGGCGGGCCTGCTTCGCGGTTTAGCGCCTTGATGCACCTCCTTTTTTATGCTCTCGGCTATCCTTATAGCCTGCCTGCTTTCAAAGGGGTTATGGGTCCTTATGGCGTGGGCTCCATTCATAACCGCTATAGCTTCAGCGGCTACGCTTCCAAACACTACGCGTTCAGGGTCATCAACTTCGCATATCCTTCTTATGAAGGACTTCCTGGAGACCCCCACTACGATCGGCAATCCCGACCTTCGAAATTTCCATAAATTGCCTACTATATATGAATCCCATTTCCAGAACGGCCATGAGGTGCTGCCCTGCCTGTATATGCCCCCGGAAGCATGCGGCTCATCTGAGGGTCTCAGTGAAGAAAAACCAATGCATGGATCGATGGCGACCTTTCTTTTATTAACGTTCTCCTTTACAAGTATCCTGATCGTGCGTTCAATCGACCTGTTCAGGAGCCCTACTGGATCGCCTATCTGCACAGGGCCGGATGATTCAGGGACCCTTGCGCATGTGATGATTGATGCGCCATGGTCAGAAACCACCTTCGCTAAAGATGGATGCACGCCCAGGCCGCTTACATCGTTTATTATCATCGCTCCCGCACTGAGCACCTTTTCAGCTACGGCCGGCCTGTACGTGTCCACGCTTATGGGCGCCTTCACCGCCCTGGCAAGCTCTCCTACTACAGGCAGAAGCCTGTTGATTTCGGCCTCCTCGGTTATCCAAGTTTCCTTATAGGGTGCCGTTGACATACCACCTATATCTATCACATCGGCCCCCTCCGATATGAACCGCCTTGCCCTCTCCAAAACTTCGTCCAGCCCCTTGGCTACGGACCCTTCGTAGAATGACTCCCTGGACAGATTTATGACACCTATTATTCTCACGGGGTACGAGTCGCCCATGGCGATTCCACCGACTTCCCCTTCTATCATTCCATCCCTGGAAGGGACCTGGGAGGCTTTTAATTATTACTGCTTGCTTCGATTCCTGACTATTCCTTAAGTAGAGCCTACTCCAACATATCTGGCGAGCGCCATGGAAGGGGGACGAAATATATACATTTTTAAGGCGAACGGGATGAGCGTGAATGATCGCCAGTCGATCATCGATGGCCTGAGGAAGCTGCATGCAGATGTTGTGGATGTAAGGGTGGCCATGGCGCATCTAGAAGTTGATATAAAGGGAGAACTTGACGGAGCGGCACTTTCATTTATCGGAAGGGATATGATAGCAAGGGTCCCAGCAGAACTTTACGCGTCGTTATACGACGATATATTCAGCCGCGCTCTGTGCCTGATAAAGGAGGAAAGGTTCTGGGAATCGCATGAAGCTTTAGAACAAATTTGGAGGAAATCCAGCGGCGGCAGGAAGGATTATCTGCATTTCCTGATACTCTGCTCGGCTGCAATGGTCCACTACCAGCGGGGCCGACAGGAGGTATCGCTCGGGATAATTAAAAGGGCCGCCCTGATTAGCCCAATCAATAAGTATGAGATCGACGCTAAACCGCTGCTGGATTCCTGTGAACGTTCGATAGCCGATAATGATCCGAGGCGCCTCTACATTTCGCTAATGGAATTAGGGCAGAAGACATGCAGAAATTCTGACCCTCCAACCTGGGATCCCTAGAGCGCGCATATGCGTAGAACAAAATACCGGGAAAACCCACCCTCCAGGGCCGGGAGGAACATGATCGACCCCCTGAGGGGGCGATTTAACGAAACTTCGAAAGGGCGCCGTGTTTAGGGCGGTCCACCGGAGGCCTTAAAAAAGCCCGTTCCGGCCTGACGCCCTGAATCTAATCCATTTCGGGCTGGAAAGGCTGGAATCCAACTGATGTACTATTTTATATACATGACCGGAATCGAATGTGTTAAATCGCAATGCCCTGCATATTGCATATACCGGTTTATCCGCATGGGATCGCTATCGCCAGGGCTGCAGACCTGCGATATATCCTTCTGGCTCCACGGTTTTGGAAAATGAACTGCTGATGTTATTTTATGTGCCGTTCGGCGTCAGCCGCTCATCTTTATTATGAGCTCCTTGATGTTCTCGGGGTAAATCAATCCCAGCAGGGCAAAGTCATTATCAACTATCGCCAGGCCTTTTTCTCCTTCCTTTCTATAGATTTCTATTACATCCCTTATGCTGCTTCCGCTCATTAAATATAGGTCATGCGTAGCTAGCGCCCCAATCTTAATACTTGCCCTTTTTCCTTCCAAGTCCCTCTCTTCTATCATGCCTTCGAATTTACCCTTTGGGTTCAGCAGGGGCAGCGCCCTTGCGTTGCTCCTATCAAATTTCTTCCTTCCTTCCATGATCGTTTCGCTATCTATCAAATAGAATTCTACTGGGGTCATTATGTCATTGACGGTTATCGCGCTGGCCCTTTCCTTATTTTTAATGGCGTCATAAAGCACGACGGTGTCCAGCGAATTATATGCTTCACGGTTTCTCAGTTGCGTTGGATAAAATGATACGTTAAACGATGATGCATAGCTTACGGCGGTAACTATCAGGGATGGGATGACCGCCAGCGGCCCAATGACCTCCGCGATAAAGGCTGTAGGAGTCAGTATCATTTTGTGAGTTCCGGCTAGCACTGCGGCCATCCCAACCGCCACAAAAAGTGGCGTTATATGGCCCAGCATCAACCTGGAAAAAAGGGCCCCAAGAATAGCACCGTCTAACAGGGACGGTATTAGTAATCCACCGCTTCCCCCCATCGTAAGCGTCAAGTCCGTCGTAATCGCCTTCAGTACAAGCAATATTAACAAAGTGCTAATCGTTATCGTGCTTCCTGTTATAAGAAAGGGGATTATAGCGTAACCCAGCCCGGTGGTGAGAGGAAAGAAATAGTACATAGCTCCCAATGACAAGCCTATTATGGGCACCAGATATCTGACCCTTTTTTTGAACGAAAGGGCCCTTGATGCCCTGGATAACATCTGAAAACTTCTTACAAACAGCATGGAGTAGACACCAGCCACTACCCCAAATATGAGGAGATAAGGGAGGATATTTATACTGAACGTAGTATACACGGCTATTCCAAATATGTCCTTGGAGCCAGTGAGCAGTATGGATACCAAGTATGCTATAAGGGATGCCGTGGTTGCTTCAAAGAACGCATCCTTTTCTATATCGAATTTATATGGCATTTCCAGAACGAAGAGGATCCCCGTGAACGGGGCCTTAAAAATGGCTGAAAGTCCGGCGGCGGCACCAGCAAGATAAAGTATTCTCATTTGCCTTTTATTAAACCCCAATTTCCTGGATATAATTGACGCGATGCCGGACCCAGCCACTATACTGGGTCCCTCCAGTCCAGCGCTTCCTCCGGCGGCTATGGTAAGCACGGACGCAAGCGGCTTGACTATAGTATCCCTAAGGCTGAAATATCCCCCCTTAAAGTGCAAGCTGTTAAGGAAACTGTGGGCTCCCGATCCGGTCCTTTTATCGGTGGTTAAGCCCCGGACAAGAGTATAGGATATGAAAAACACTGCCCCCGTTATAAGTATAAATGGTATAGCAGATCTGACCATTGTCAGCAGGCTGGTAAGATATGTGTAGAATATTTCAAGCCCGGATACAAGGACGCCAGCGGCGAGCCCTATAAGGGCCACTACCATGTAGTACCCAACCTTACTATTCACACATCTGCTTAGTTTCATCAGCTTAAAAATCTTAAATCGCAGTTCAAGCCATCGATCGGTGGAATTTCCGTTGCCATCCCGCCTATGTGATTACGATCAAACATTCTATTTAAATATAACGCGCTAAAAAAGGTGGTGCATGAAAGCTAGGATGGACAGGGACTCATCCGCGGTTGCAAATGAGATCCCATTAAGCCTATTGCTGGATAAGATGAGCATTGAGCTCCTTTGTCTTTTGAAGACAGGCCCATCATATCCCAGACAATTGGCCCACTTGACTGGGATGCTGGAATCGCATATCTCAGAAAGGCTGGGAAAATTAAAGGCCGCGGGCCTGCTCACCGATAAATGGGCACGAATCGAGACCGTCGACGGATTTAAGAACGTGAAACAGTATCACTTTAATGCGCGCAACATACTTCTGGAGTTCAACCCAAAGGGAATACAGGTCAGGCTAAAGGGGTATGCCCGGGAAAGCTTAGACCTGGCCGTTCCGTTCTACAGATCGGAGATACCGAATGTCCCAGAATTTGTAGGCAGGGAAAAGGAACTGCTATATCTAAGGGGCATGAGGGGGGCCGTAGTAATATGGGGTATACCGGGTATAGGCAAGACGACCATCGCAGCCAAGTTCGCGGAAGGCATGTTAGACAATGCGCCAGTCTTTTGGCATCAAATTATGCAGGTGGACAGCCTTCTATATTTGATCGCCAAATTAGCAATTTTCCTTAATAAGCTGGGCCACAGGCGCCTATTAGATGCCATCGATATGAAGGTGATGGATAAAAGGGCGCTGATAGACCTAGCGGTAAGCGAGCTGTCGGCCACCCGGGCGGTGGTGGTCTTTGATGATTTTCATAGATATGGCGATAAGGGCATTATGGACCTCCTCGAAGCGATGGCCAATAGCAATGCGATTACAACCCTTGTCACTTCGAGGAACAGAATACCCATATTGCACGCCAGGGAATTGAAAATAAACGGCCTTAACGATGAGGACGCAGCGCAGTTGATGAAAGCCAGAGGGCGGCCGCCTTCACAGGAACTCATAAGAAAACTTGGAGGACACCCGCTGTTGCTTGACCTGGCTTCAGAGTTTGGGGACGCTGATGTGGACGATTTTATAGGCGAGACCATTTTCGATAAGTTGCGTGAAGAGCAGCTTTCAACGCTGCTATCGATTTCAGTGTATCGTGGCCGTATAACCATCCCCGCCGTTAACGCCGTAAACGAAGGGGTGAAAAGAGGCGCCGTGTTGAACTTTCTGCTATCCATGGATAGGCTGGGGATCATTACGATGACCGGGGATGAATTCGAGCTTCACCCCCTTATCAGGGAGGCCGCATATAAGATGCTATCCTCCAGCGCGGAGCTACACAGGAAGGCGGCGGGCTATTATTTAGGGAAAAGGGACACGCCTGATAGGATCGAAGCGTTATATCATTTTATAAGGGCCAATGATTCCGAAATGGTTATTGAAATACTCAAACAGTATGCGTACTTTATTGATGAAGGATATGGAAATGTATTGCTGAACATCCTCCAGGGGGCACCCGCCGTGGGTGACGGGCGCATGCTGTGCTGGATATCCATGGTAAAGGGGTACGCCATAAGGTCACTTGACGGAGATCTGGATCTAGCCAAGGAACTGTTATTAAATTCCCTCAAGTATGCCGAGGAAAACGGGGATTGCAAGGTAAGGGCTATGGCCCTTAACAGCCTGGGCATTATATTTAAGGAGCTAGGCGAATTGCAGACGGCGCATTCTTACTATAAGCAGGCCCTAGACGAGCCCGGGCTTGAGCCTCTGATGGTCTCCAGAATTCTATATAATACGGCGGAGGCGTACCTTGAAGAAGGGAAGCTGGAGCAGGCGCTCGATGGGATGTCAAAGAGCATGGAGATAGATGCCAAATATCATGATGTACGGGGCTACTGCGTCAACAGGCTCAACATTGATTATATAAGTTTCCTCAAGGGGAATTTTGACGCCGCGCTCCACGACCTGATGGAGGTCCGCGAAACCCTCAAAGGTAAGGGACTGAGATCTCTATTAGGCTACTGCGACCTGCATATTGCTTATGCCCTTGAGGCCATTGAAGGAAGGTTGAAGGATGCACATCATTACCTTGATATGGCCATAGACAGTTACAGGGCTTCAGGCTTTATATATATGCTGGCATACGCATCTGCTGAAAGAATGATACTGTACACGAAGGAGGGCCTGTTAAAGGAAGCCCATGCTGATCAGCTGGAGATTGCGAACATCATCAAGGGGATCAAGGATAAGGACGTGTTGGGGGTATTTGAATTGGCAAAGGCAGTACTTTTAACCGCAGAGGGAAAATACGTCCAAAGCGCTGAGAACTTTTCTCGAGCCGGAGAATTTTTATCGCGCGACAGGGTATCAAGCACAAGGGTGCTAGCCTGGATGGGGGCCATGGAGTCCATGAGGGGGCGACCAAAGGAGGCATACAGGTATCTGAGCAAGGCACGTGAGCTCCTGATCGAGATAGGGTGTGCGGCTCTAGCTGGTCGGGTTACCATTTGCATGGACAACGTTGATACCAGGAACTGGGAAGTGTTCTGTGGGCAGTTAATCTAGCCTTCAGAGTCACTGTTCCAGTGCTATGCTAAGGCCTTACGTAGGACTTGCTTAATTAATATTTGATCTCAGCTAACAACTTCCACCATTTGATTTTTCCTTCCAGTTTTGCGTCCAGAGTATATGGCTCGCCCCCATGCGTGGCGTTAAGGATAGCAAGGAACAGGAACACGGTCGCGTATATTATCCCGGTGCCAATATCAGTGGATCCGACGCCGTAAGGGCCTCCGAACCCCTCTGGGACCATCCATATCATAAGGCTGAAAAAGAACCCGACGCCGTAGGACAGCTTTCTCATAAACCCAGCTATCAATGAGAATGCAAGCGCGAGTTCCGCCAGGCCGCTCAGATAGACTATAAGAGCCGGATTAGCGGAGGCGCTGGCTACCCAGAAGCTGAACCAACCGCTTAAAAACGCGGGCTGGCCCTGTGCCGCAGCAGCCACCATCGCTGGAAAGGCCTGGATGAATCCGGGCCAGAATTTAAACTGCCCATCTATTGCCCATATAATCCCAAAAATTATGGTCACTGCCCTGTCTATCTTCATTACGTTGAAGGAGAACCATCTATCAGATAGCAGCTGTCTAGCCCCATCCATGCAGGGCAAATTTGTCAAGGAAGATTAAACATCGCGTTTACCTATAATCGGGAAACCCAACCTCAGTATTTGCTGTTGGGCGGCGGCTAGGCCGATGGCGTATTTACCATGCAGGCTAATTATCGTTGTTCAGGAGGCCAACCATGCTAAGGCTTGGTTAAATTGTACTAATTAAGGCCCGCATTCTTTAGTTATGGATCAAGCTTGCCCCTTCCTCCGGCCGGTATATGGTCTCATATTCAATATGTTCCATGGTTATAAAAAGGATGATTATCACCGCGCGCTAGCTGTGAGCCCTAGCAGTAGGGCCATTATTGATATCAGATAGATATTATTACTATTATTATACGATCTTCACGCCCATGCCGTTGACGGCGGAGCTTACTTAGCTGAGGGCCTTCTTCGTAGTCGTTCATGACTGAGTTGAGTTCAGGATATTGTTGAGCCTACTTTGGACGTTCGATAAGCTGTTTAGTCCGTTATGCAATGCGGTAGTGGACGATGAAGAAACAATAGCTCCCTCTACAGGGACCGTCACCTACTGGTCAAATATGTTGCTCGAGAGAACCCATACGCAGGTGGCATTAAAGGCCAGCACTCGAAAATAAGCCGCATATGACGGCCCAGGGTACAGCGTTCGTGGAAAAGAAGACCAGCACTTAAGCTCCTGGATAGGGGGGACTGGCATTCCTGATAACAGGGGTCACGATACCATATGCTCCCTAGCTACTTGATGCCAACATAATCACACCTATAATATATATATGCATAATTTGCATGACCTTGGGGTTGGAGCCCTACCCGCCATAGGGATCGTTAGTGAAATGGAGTTCACCGGATATGAAAGTACAATCAAGCTGATGCGGGGGGTCCGAAGCTCATAAGGCAAAAGTAGCTTGGAGACCGCCTGTATCCTAAGAACGGATAAAAGGCTACGTGTTACAATAGGTGGCGATGGTCCACAAATATGCCGTGCTGTCCGTAACGACCTTGGGAGCATTAATGGCAGCCATAGACAGCACCATCATCTTCCTAGCTATCCCTGAAATAGGGCAGTACTTCGGGATAGGGATTTCGTACCTGTCACTGATAATAATAATATATTTGGTGGCCGCTACTGCGATGATGATCCCCAGCATTTCGCTGGCGGCGCGATTCGGGAAGAAGACGCTGTACATGACTGGCTTTGCACTATTTACGGTTTCCTCTCTTCTGATAGTTTTCTCTCCAAACGTGCTCATAGTGGTGATCCTGCGGGCCATAGAGGGAGCCGCAGCCGGGATAATGGGAAGCCTGGGAATCCCGATCCTTATGGACTCCTTTGAAAGTGGCGAGCGGGGCAGAGCAGTGGGGATAAATGCAATTTCCTGGTCTATCGGGACGCTGGTTGGGCCAATACTAGGCGGCTTTCTGGTTGTCATAGACTGGAGGCTGATTTTCCTGATAAACGTTCCCATAGGGGTTTTCGCGATGGCCCTTGGTCTCAGAAGGGTGCCTGCCACTCCCGGAGATCCAGGACACCGGGTTGATGTCGTGAACCTGGCTGGATTCCTGCTGTTCATTGTCCCACTGGTTGTGGGCTTGTCCTTCCTTAACGCCTACTGGGAAATTGCGGCGGCTGCGCTGTTCCCCGTATTTGTACTCACGGAGATAAGGAAGCCCATTGTGCCAAGGGGTCTGCTTAGGGAGAAGTCATATCTTTTTCTGCTAGCTTCTACAGCTCTTCAGGCGCTGGCCTTCTTCGGCGTCCTCTATGCCCTGAGCATATACTTCCAGAATGACTTGGGGATGAGCCCGATTGTCGCCGGAATAGCTCTTTCGGCCTACCCTATATCATCGATCTTCGCAAGCCCTCTTGGAGGCTACCTGCTGGATAGAACTGGTAAGGGAACTATCATTATGTTCGGCGGTGTCGTGCTTCAGGGCGTAACCATCGCCCTGATCGGAATCTTCCTTCATGACCTGCTGTATATAGCCATCATGCTTTTCCTTGCGGGCGTAGGTGGTTCTGTCTACTGGGCCGCGTCAACCACTCTGGCCATAGATATAGGGCCGCCGAGCCTCAGATCGGCCGCAAGCGGCACAATGTTCACGCTCAGAAATATAGCGCTGATCGCCGGGCTGGCAATGTTGCCTGTGATCATAGCAAATGCAGATCCAGCCGAGGCCGGATTAAGCCTGGTTATCCTGGGGCACAACATAAACATAGCTGCGGCCGTGGTATCATACCTTCTCCTGTCGGGTGTACTTTCGGTGATAGCTGGAATCGTGCTGGTGCCATACTATATCATTAGGAGAAAGAGCTCGCGATATGGCAAAGGCGCAAAAGGCCGTACTATGTCTTCCTGACTACCTACCCCCCAGCGATCCCGCTGTACATAGGACGAAGATGGGTATATGCTGGACTAGGGGATGAGGACCACTACTATGTACGCCATTACCCCTATCATCATTACCTGAATGATGGATTGAATAAGGCAGAGGCGAAAGTTAGACAGCGATTTCCTCATTATGAATCCGGCATCATAGGTGCTCTTATTGAACCCGCGGTAAATGTACAGGGAGTTCGGCAGCAAGCCTAACAAGCTGATGATCAAGAGGACCCCCGCCAGACTGTAGACGGCCAGCCTTATGCCCAGAGGTACAAAGGCCGCCAGGCGGCTCAGCAGGTCCACCCCCGTGATGATGGTGGTGACCGAAATCGAAGGGAGGAAGAAAAGCGTGAGAGGCAGCAGCCTCCTGCTTATATCGACCTGATCCCCCTGAGGCAAGGTCCTGATCAGCCGGTAAAATATTATCCCCATAAATACGTTGCCGCCAACCCACATGGCGGCGCTGAGGACATGAAGGTAGTCCATGAAGACCAAGTGATTATAAAGGAGGACGGCTACGATAGCCAGGGCCTGGAATATGACAGAAACAGTTCCGGCCCTTAAAAGTGAGTTCATCTCTTCGCTCATAGGAATACACCAGTGGCAAGCTGTGCCATCATCAGGATTATCAGGATCTGCAGTATAACCATGACCAGGGAGAGCCTGAGGTTCAGCATGGTCAGCCTGATGGCCTTCTTGATATCGCCCCTCGGCCCCTTAAGCAACTCCCTGTATACCCTCAATTCGTTAGGCAGGAATATGCCTATTCCCATTATGAAGAGTGTGGCTGCTATGATGATGGCGATAACAAGCACGTCGTTTAGCGGATGAAAATAACCATCGGCCCCAGCCAGGTATATTCCGGCCGTTATGGTAACCGAGCTAATGGAAGGCATGAAGAAGAGCATAACAGGTGTCAACCTTATCGCAACTCTGGCCCTTTGCTCGTTTTTCAGCCCCCTCATGACGTTGGAGAAGAAGAGGCCGAGTGTGAGGTCCATACCAGTCCAAGTAAGCCCGCTTGCAACATGCAGGTAATCTAGAAAGAGGAAGCTGTGGAATAGGAGCACCACAAGGAGAAGAACCACTGGGATGACCAGCATGGGTATGCCCACACCCAGTGAGCCCCTTATTGTGAAATTATCCGGGGAAGAACCATTCAAATTAAAAATCACCACAATAAAAATAAAAAATATTAAAAATAAAATAAAAGATATTATCGGAGTTTTATCACTTTCTTCTCAACGCTAGGGCAATTGCTATTATGCCAAGGACCAAGGCCACTATCAGTGAAAGGTAAGCTACATCTGTTGTAGTTCCCAAGCTGCTTGACAGTGAGTTGACCTGGCTGGTTGTAGCCGCTGAAGATTGGAGCGAGCTTACCGTTGACTGCAGCTGTGAATTGGAGCCCTGGAGTGAACTAAGCGCTGATTGCAGAGAGCTTAATGATGACTGAAGGCTGCTTTGCTCTGACGATAGGCTACCAAGGGTAACTGACGATAGCGCAGCGCCCTGCACGGGCACATTGACCGTGGAATCGAACAGGTTGTTTGAATAAACCTGTGTATCGGTCACATTTAATGCCAGGACCCCAAAGAATTCGTTGTGTATTATGTTGCCTGAAATTACCGTATCAGTGGCTATGGTGACCCCGTTTATATCGCCTATTATGGTTATGCCTGTGGTTTGCGGGCCGAAGCCAGCGTTGCCGCTTATCGTGTTCCCTATGATCTGCGTTCCAGTTACTACATCCCCCGGAGTATTGCTGTGAACTATAATGCCTGGGATCAGGTTGTTCAGCACGGTGTTGTAAGATACAGTATTGTTAGCCGCAAGGGTTCCCGGCACGTCCGCTGCCACGACTATGCCACCAGGAAGGCCATTGTATACCAGGTTGTTACTCACCACGTTTCCAATTACACCTTCACCGGGGTTGTATGCAGCGACCACGATTCCGCACCCCACTGTATTTCCGGTTACCACATTTCCGCTTATTATGTTCCCCAGTGCCGGAGCCGGAATGCCGGGGGAAAGCCCTCCAGGGTTAATCTGCCCTTCGTCACTCACCCCGATGCCACCGTCAGCCATGTTGTTTGCCACAAAATTGTTAACCGCAGTGCTGTACGAAGTCCCGCTCAGCTCTACTCCCTTGTTTTCCGCTATCCCTTGGGATGCATTGAGCCCGTTGTATATTACATAGTTATCCTCAATGGTTACGTGTGAAGAATCCTGAACAAATACCCCGTGGTTATTCGCGTGCTCAACTGTAAGGCCGTCTATGACCGTCCCGCTGGCACCCTGGCCAATGATCTCAATGCCGTAAACCTGGCCTATCGCGTTAATTACAGTATTTGCTGGCTGCAGCGATGCTGATTCGATGGTCAGTGGTTTCGTGACGTTTATCATTTCGTTATATGCCCCCGGCTCAACAATTATGACCGCACGAGGCGGCGCAACATTTACCGCGTACTGAATTGTCGCGTAGGGATCTGCCATGCTGCCGTTTCCACTTGTGTTGCTGCCGCCGGCGCTCACATAGATTAAGGCGGGGGAAGGCTGTTGAGCATAAATGGATACCGTAGTACCTATTAGGGAAAAGCCTGCTATTAGGAGCACTATCAGCACTATCGATTGATTCGATCTTTTAAATAGTTGTATCATCGGCCAGTCTTTTATGTGTCCATCCTTAAATTATGGGTTTCCCCCATTTTGGGAAACTCGAGCCTCGATAGGCCTTAGGGTTAATTTATTTATACTTATGAGCAGCAAATCAATGCCTTAAACCAAAGAGATTGGCTGTCATTTCATAAAAGTTTTTAAAAAGGAACTGACAAGGCCTATATAAAATTGGCTGTTATGCATTCTAGCACCCGCGTGGCCGACCTGCTGGGTCTACTGTTCATTTTACAAAACGAATTCGCCGGTAAGACCGATCTTTTTGAGCTTGAAAAAAGGCTCGAAGTGGACCTCGATGATTTTATGCCCATAGTCTACGCAGCTGACGACTTGGGGTTCATCACCATTGGGGATGGCGACATAATAATTTCCGATAAGGGAACGGAGTTTATCAGGTCCACGCTTAAAAGAAGGAAGGAGCTCATCAGGGGATCCCTCTTCCTGATTGAACCGTTTAAAACCGCCGCGTCCCTAGGCCCATTTGACATAGAAAGTTTAAAGGCCAAGCTTTCTGAACAGAGTGTAATGAATTTTGAAGGGCCTGGTGGAAAGCATTATCTTGAAGTCCTTATGAATGACTGGGGCGTGTATTCAGGCATGTTTAATGTTTCTGATGACGGCGTATACCATCTAATTCAATCCAATTAGCTAATGTGGTTATACGCCAATCCTCCAGTTCATATATAAAAAATATTTATAAATACACCCATAACCATCAACGAATGATGCAGAATCCGCTCAGCTAGAGCGCCTGTGCATTGTTGGGCTCCGGTGGTGTAGCTCGGTTAAGCATAGCGGCCTTTCGAGCCGTTGATCGCGGGTTCAAATCCCGCCCGGAGCATCCTAAGGCATGGTTCTAATCTCCGCTTTTAATAACCATATAACTGACATATATTACAGGCAACAGGCCTTTGAAAGCGAATCCGCGCTCATAAGGAAGGCGCATTTCACGGACTAGGATAAGATATTCGAATTTATAAATGAAAGGGCCGACCTGAGCCTCAGCCGGAGGATCCGCTACGTGGTGACGCTGAGGACTGCCAGAGCCTTCCTTAACAGAGAGGGCGCTGATAATAGCAAAGGTCTGCTCCAGCCCACCAGAGGAAGGGTCAGGTAGTCCTTTACGAACTCCTTCATGGTATCCATTCACTTCTTCCGAAGCGTTCTCGACCTTAGAATGTGATTCTGTTACCTGTGACTTTTATTCTGTAAAAAGCGCATTAATTTGGGCAACAAAAATATTACCAAATAGGCCGCTACAGAGATTAACCCTATTATTTCCAGTGGCGCATAGGGATATATCGCATACCAGGGCGGCCTGTATGGGATACCAAATGGAATACCTGCACCGGCAAGGGCAGGAGACGCCATATTCGTAATTTGCAGGAATATGACTGGATAGGTGGGCGATAACGCAATGTCATGATCACTAAATGAATTTATCACGCTGGCCGTGACAGAATTCAAGGTTGCCAAATCGGTGCCCGGTTTTTGTGTAAATGCACTCAACTGGCCGGAAGACCGAATTCCCTCGGGAGTACCAAATGCATACGCGTATTCTGTTGCTCCTCCGTCAGGTGGATAAAACGTTCCACCGCTTCCCGCCACCGTGGTAGGCGGTGATGATCCTCCTGCCATCAGGCCGTAGTCTGCACTCGCGCCTGAGCTATTAGCATAGTATACATTACTTAGGTAATTGTTTCCAGCAAAGAATGAACCATACACTTCAAAGGCTGGATTCGAGCCGGTAAATTGCCCGTAGCTATTTTCATTTATTTGAAGCCCTATCGACGGATAAACGTATTCACCCTGATCCTGTATACCTGCTGCCGTATTTCCGACTGCCGTTAGCCCAGGAGAGGCCCCGGCCATATACCCACCACGACTATTCAGGTAGTACACACCCCCACTAGAAGTTAAAACTGCCATATAGATCAATGAAGACGGTGAGGTTCCCTCCCCCAGTCCGAGGATAAACCACCAGCCCGTGTGGCTAGCATATTGTGTATAGTTAAGTTCTATGAATGCTATCTGGCCATTTGGACTAATTGGAAGGGATGCCCAGCTATATTCGAAGGGGTTTTGGGAATACTGTGGAGGCCCATCGTAAGTTAGGGCCCATACTTCAATAGTGGGGTAGTAGGTTCCCGAGCTTGTTATGTATGCAGCAGCCTGAATCCACGCCGCTACAGTGCCATCGCCGTTTAGGGTCTCCGTACCGTTAGCCCTTACAGGTACATTCAGCAGTACTCCACCATAATTTATGTTCGACGAATTTATGGCGGTTGGAATCCATTGAAATTGATACTGACTATACCCTATGGGCCCTGAGTAGCCTCCTATAACCCGGTCCACTGGATCCTGAGAAGACCGGGTCTGTGCGTAAGCACCACCCTGATATAAGCCGAAGCCTGCCATCATAGCTACCGTTAGTACAGCTATCAAAGGCAAGACCTTCATATCGATTTAGAAGCCTTCTTGAATATTTAAGGGTTTGCCGGCTCTGGGCTGTGGGACTCGCATGTAAATGTCCAGCCGTCCCTTTGCAGTTAGCCTGTGACCGATATCAACATGTACATCAAGGAGAAAACATTCCAAACTTGGCCTTTTCCCATATGCTGCGGGACGATGGTTTGCTAATTGCCCAATAAGAGAAGTGTTATGTATGTATCCTGCTCATTTGCAGGCAGTAGCAATTACCTTATCACGTAGATGTAGAGGAACATCCCTATCATCACTACGAAGAATATGGCATAGAATATCCACATGGTACGCCTTTCTCTTTTATGCGCCCCCTCATCCCTATCGTGGCATGCTTTGCTGCAATATATCTGTCCCTCCGGTATGGCCTTTCCGCATACCTTGCAATGGGTATGGGGAGGAATCATCGCGTGGACCTTAGAGGGCTTCTTCTCACTCATTAGATACTACCTCTGTGCCTATCTTCTGACCACTTAAAGCCTTTTCTATATCGGGAGCGCTATAGCTGGTTATCACTGTCCTGATACGCGAGCGTTCAATAATAAGCAACGCGAATGAGTCCATCAGTTCATATGAACCGGCTATAGATTCGCCGTTTTTCAGTATATCTCGAAGCTGTCCAACGCTTACTTGCCTTAGCAGCTTGGAATCTCCATGTGTTCGTGGATCCTTATCAAATACGCCAGCTACATCCGTGGCGTTTATAAAAATATCAGCC
>JAFLXO010000002.1:20280-62010 GCA_029786595.1 Nitrososphaerota archaeon
ACCGATAGCGTCCAGGTAGTTTTCGTTGAGATGGAGCTTTCTTCCCAGTGAAATGTACTCCCGCGACCTCAGGCCCCCTCCCACCACCAGTGTGAGCCCGTTACCGGCCGCGTGGTAGCTCCTTAGTACCTTTGCGATGGAAATAATGCCAGAAACGTCTGGGCCATTGAACAGGGAACCTGAAAGCTTTATTACCGCTATCAAGATGCTATAGGTAGCGAATGGTGGTAATTAAGATTTAAGGTGATCTGGAAGCTATGGATGAATATAATTCAGTTGCGGCGTATAAGATAAAGAGGCTTTTGCTGGAGCTAGGGAACATTTCGGGCCACGGCACAGAACTGGTATCCCTGTACGTTCCGCCAAAAAAGCCGATTTACGATGTGGTAAATGAGCTAAAGGATGAATACGGAACAGCGTCAAATATCAAAAGCGATACTACCAGGACGCATGTGCAGGACGCGTTGACACGCATAATGCAGAAGTTGAAGCTATATAAACAGCCACCCGATACTGGCCTGATCATATTTGGAGGTTCGCTTCCTGTGGAAGGAAGCACAAAGGACGAAGAGATAAGAACCTATGAAATCGTCCCTCCAAAGCCGGTTACTACATATCTCTACAGATGCGTTTCGCCGGATACACGGATAGTCCTACAGAATGGGCTGCAAAGGACCATTGGCCAACTTGGATCGTCATGGAGTCGTGAAACCATAAGGTCAACAAAGGATAATGGGCGACAGATAACTGGGGCCCGAATAAAAGGCTACATCCAGACGGTGGCAGGAAGGCGGAAGGTTTACCGCCTCACCAGCGAGAGTGGGAGGGCTATAGTTGCTACTGAAGATCACCCATTTTTTACGCCAGCCGGCTGGAAGCATATGGCAGATATAAAACCTGGAGACCTGGTATGTGTCTATCCTCTGGATGACATGGACTTCCAGAAAGTGGACCCTGGGGGCGACAAAATAGTTATTGATGAAGGGCCTATAAAAAGCGCGCACTATCCTCCAATGGATATCGATGTTGCTGTTAAAAGGCTAAAACAGCTGGCACTTCTGCCACTGAAATTCGATAATCCAAAATTACCTATTGTAGCGCGTATTCTAGGGTATATGCTTAGTGAAAGCTCTTCATGCCCTGCAGCCAGGATCAATGACGGAAAACAGCGCTCCGTTTACTCCATTGACATTTATGCCGAAGATGCTTCAGCCGCAGAAGATATCAGGGCCGACTTGATGTCCTTGGGGGCAGCAACCCGGCTGGTTGGGCTAACTGCATCAGAGGGTAACTCGAACGCTGAGGGCAGGCCCCATAATGCGATCAACGTAAGGCTTGTAGACCCAGCGATCCATATGCTATTAATGGCTCTGGGCGCTGGCCGCGGTCATATCCTCGGAGGCATGCCTATGGTACCGGATTGGCTGTTTAATGCGCCTGCTGAAGTTCAGCGGGAGTTCCTAGCGGCCTATATGGGTGGGGACAGTCAGGCCCCAGCCATATCGAGCTCAGATCATCTAGTTTCAGGTAGGGCGGTATTCCACAGGCCCCAAGGAATGTATGAAGAAGGCATGGAATTTGCGCGGGATATTTCGCGCCTATTTACAAACTCTGGAATTAAGATCGATGACATCCTGACGAGGCCCATGGGCCCATCGATGGATGACACAAGGGCTGTTGAATTTGAGCTTCTATTTGATCATACGGAAGAAAATATCCTGAAGTTGTGCCATGCAGTGGGATTCAGATATTCGGAAAGGAAGGCCTCGGTGGCACTGCTCCTTGGTGAATACCTGAGAATCAGGGCATTTTACCATTCTTCTGCAGGCGCCGGAATAACCCCTGTATCCGGAGGGGGTTCGGGCAGCGACATCCCAGGGATCCCAAATTCTCTAAATATTGGAAGGCAAGCAACCCAAACTGGCAATTCTGGCGGCATCATAACATCCATTTTAAGGACGGCGCCTGTATCCGAATATTCTGACTGGCTTGCCACCTCAAGGGTTAGGCCTGATGGGTTCCTCCTCTGGGAGAACGTAGTCTCCACTGAGTTGGTGGAGGTAGACGATGTAAGGGACCTGACGCTTGATGGAGGGGATCATTCCTTCTTTGCCAACGGGTTTATGGTCCACAATTGCGACGACCATTTCCATCTCGACATCCTCAGGTCATTATTAAGGGAGGAGGAATTGATAGGCATACTTTCCATGGATAACTCCGAGGCGGGCTACGGGACCATATCCGGGGACAGGGTAGATGTCATTCAGGTGATAACCAGTGGCGTCGGCGGCAAGCATAGACAGGGAGGTCAATCGGCTAGGAGGTTCGAGAGGATAAGGGAGAACGAAATAAACGACTACTTCCACAGGGTAGCTGCCCACGCCACCAAGATATTCCTGGGGGATAGGCCAATAAAGGCGTTGATAATCAGCGGTCCAGGCATGACCAAGGAGGATTTTTTCAAGGGCGAATATATGGATTATAGATTGCAGAAGATGACCATAGGTGAGATCGATACCGGCTATGCCGGTGAAGAGGGGATCAGGGAAACGCTCACCAGAGGACAGGGGCTTCTGGAAAACATGAGGGTAATACAGGAGAAGAAGCTTGTGGAGCAGTTCATAACCGAGGCATCAAAGCCCAAGGGGCTGGCGGTATACGGCCTGAAGCCCGTGCTTGACAGCATAAGGGACGCAAGCGCACAAACGATCCTGATTTCGGAAGATCTTAATATGAAATTTGTGAAAACCATCTGTAAAAATTGTGGATATAATAGGGAGGATTTCGTCAAGGAATCCGATATGTTTTCGTTTAGGACGAGGATGAGCGATGCCAGATGCCCCACATGTGGTAAGGACACTTGGAACTTTGAGACACAGGATCTAGTGGATTTCCTATATGACAGGGGGACGGCCGTGGGCAGCAAAATTGAGGTGATCTCCTCCAAATCAGAGGCTGGGGTAATGTTCATGAGCTTTGGTGGGATAGGGGCGCTCCTGCGCTATAGGCGCTGATGGTAAAATGGAACCAAAGATAAAGGAAACCAGGTGGGATACAGCCATTGAAAGTTCGATCATCGATGGATGGGAAAGGGATGACATATATTCATTCGACAAGGCATCAGGGCTTCCGGTCTATTCCATCGATACGCCCCCGCCATATATAAATACTCAGATACATATCGGCCAGGCGTATACTTACGTCTGGATGGACGCAATAGCCAGATACAGGCGTATGACCGGCAATAATGTGCTGTTCCCCCTCGGATTTGACAGAAATGGTCTGCCGATAGAAGTGCAGACCGAAAAGGAATACAAGGTGGATATAAGGGTGACGCCGCGAGAGGAGTTCCTGGCCAAGTGTGAAGATCTGCTAAACAGATATACAAAGACCGCCCATGAAACATTCAGGCGACTCGGAATAGGGTTCAACAGTTATAAACGCGGACATGATGTGGGTGGCCTCTACGAAACTGATGATCCTGAATTCCGGAAGCTTACCCAGAGGATCTTTCTTGACCTGTTTGCAAGGGGGCTCATATATGAAAGCGAACGCACAAGCAACTACTGTATAGCGTGCGGCACCTCGCTCTCCGATGCGGAGGTGGAATATCGGGAGGAGGAAACTACGCTATATTCCATCAGGTTCCAAATCGCTGACGACGACGGAAGTTTGACCATAGCCACCACCAGGCCTGAACTTTTGGCTGCCTGCAAGGCCATCATCTTTAATCCTACAGATGAGCGGTACAGGAATTATGAGGGCAGGAAGGCCAGGGTGCCCCTATTTGGCCAGGAGGTACCGATTAGGGGACATCCATATGCAAAGCCGGACTACGGGAGTGGGCTTGTTATGATATGCAGTTACGGCGATCAGGGGGATATAGCCGTGTTCAAGGACCTGGGCCTTGCACCCACCTTTCTGCTGGGCCCGGACGGGCGAATGAACAAGCTGTCCGGAAAGTACGCTGGACTGAAGGTCAGGGAGGCCAGGGAGGAGATAGCCTCCGATCTGGCGAAGGCCGGCCTTGTAGTTAAGGAGGAAAGGATTGTCCATCGTCAGCCAATTTGCTGGAGGAGCCACACCCCCATCGAATTCATTCCACAGAAGGAGATCTACCTGAAACAGCTACCCTTTGTCAAGGAGTTGCTGGACGCCGTAGCCAGGATGAAATTCTTTGCCCCAGAAAGCAGGAAACTGCTCACCGACTGGATAAACGGGCTCTCTTCCGATTGGGTGATTTCGAGACATCGTTACTACGGGACAGAGATCCCCCTCTGGTACTGCAAAAGCTGCGGCGCCACCTATGCGCCACCGCCGGGCAAATATTACAGGCCGTGGAAGGAGGATCCACCGATCAATAGATGCCCCTCCTGCGGAGGATCAAGCTTCGTGGGTGAAGGTCGGATATTTGATACCTGGTTTGATTCCAGCAACACGGAGCTATATATAACTGGATACCCCCTGGATAGCCATACGTTTGGCAGGGCATTCCCTGTTTCGCTAAGGCCACAGGGAAAGGAGATAGTGAGGAGCTGGCTTTACTTTACGCTCTTGAAGAGCTATCTGATCACCGGAGCTGCCCCCTTCAAGGATGTATGGATACATATGCATGTTGTGGATGAAAGGGGGGAGAAGATGAGCAAAAGCCTCGGCAACACGGTGGACCCTAACAAGGTGCTGGACCAGTTCGGGGCTGAAGCGTTCAGGGTCTGGGCGTTTTTGGAGGGCAATATAACGGAGGGGGATATAAGGTACTCACAGCAGAGGGTGACCGGAAATCAAAAGTTTCTGACCAAGCTCTGGAACGTAAGCAGGCTGATTTCGTCCTTCCCGATCCCAAGCGATGATTACGAACTGTTGAACAGCGATAGGTGGATCATAGCGGAGCTGGCTAAGTTGATCGACGAAGTCAGGAACTCAAATGAAAGCTATATGTTAAACAGGACTATGCTGTTGATTCGCGATTTCACATGGTACAAGTTTGCTGACCATTACATTGAACTGGCGAAACCCAGGGCATATGGGGTAACCGGCTTCAGTGAAAGGGAGGTTAGAGGGGCTTGGTTCACATTACATCTGGTGCTCAGGAGCCTGCTCCTGCTGATCGCGCCGTTCATACCCATGATGTCCGACCGTATATTTACAACGCTGTATTCCTCGACCTCCATCCATAAGGAGATGTTCCCTTCAAAGCCCACGGTGGAGAAGGACCTGAGCTATCTTACTGATAGGCTACTGGAGTTCAATAGTTATGTCTGGAACTATAAAAAGGAGAGGAAGCTTGCGCTCAAGGACCCAATAAGTTTAAAAATCCCTGACGAACTAAAGCCGTTCGAAAGGGACCTCCGGGCGATGCATAATATTGCCTCGATAGCTCAGATTGGTTAGAGCGTCGCCTTGGTAAGGCGAAGGTCGCGGGTTCAATTCCCGCTCGAGGCTCTTGAAGGCTGAAGTTTGAGCCGATGGCGGTAAATTGGCTAGCTGCTGTCCCCATATTTGACTGACCGTCAGGCGCTAGCGTTTTAAATGGTCATCCATGGCCTATCCGTCGATAACGCTTAATAGCCACACCTTGGCCTTGGACTACGTGATACCGGTAACCATAATCGTCCTCTCCGGCGGAGAATCAAGGAGGTTTGGGGGGAGAAAACAGATGTTCATGCTGGGCTCTAAACCCATGTTTCAGTGGGTGGTCGATATAGCGACCCAGGCCTCAGATGATGTAATAATTTCGATCAAGGATAAGCAGCAGCTGGGTGGCTGGAATATCTCCAGCGACGTGACGGTCGCCATAGATGGGCGTCAAGAATACTCCCCTCTTATAGGCACGGCCTCCGCAGTAGGCAAGGCCAAATATGATTATACGGTGGTGGTTCCGGCCGATTCCCCGTTCATAACGCTTGGATTCATTGAACACCTATATCGAAGGATATCATCCACCGACTTCGCGGCCGTCATACCGATCTGGCCGGACGGACAACCTGAGGTCATTCATGCCATATATCGAACTGAAAAGCTCAGTAAAGCATGTGATTCGCTCATAGGCAGGAACTCCTTCGACGTTAAGGGGTTGCCCATGGAACTTGAAAGCGTTCTGTTCATGTCCGTGGAGGAAATAGATGAGGTGGACCGCATATCATTGAGGGACTTTGACGAAAGGGCGAACTTCCTTGTACAATGGAAGGATTTACCATAGGGGCGGTCCATGGACGGCTCGATGCATTGATATCTCAAACTCAACCGTTTGAAACGGTTTCCCTGGACAGGTTAACCGAACTCTCAAAGCCCTTGTCAAGCCTGCCACCATCATAGGCCGCTATCAGATCTCTGAGCGTGACTATGTGCTCATTAAGGAGGTGGTATACCTGCTCCGGCTGTAGCTGTTTCTCCAATACTGTGACGGGGTACATATTTAGCCTCTCGAGGGTCCTTTCAAGCCCATGGCCCGGTGGGAAGTTCCAACCTATGACGTTCATGTGTTTACAGGATGAAAAGTCGACCGCTTCCCATGATACCTTCGTGTTTGTTACCAGGGTGCAGTTTGTGTAACCTAAACCATTGTCCCTTAGGTCTAGCAACCTCATATAAGTGTACATGGCCTCCTTGAGCCCCGTATATATCCCATATTCGTTATGATACTTGCATTCTATGAAATGCCTGCCTCCCTCCTCTTCGTATGTTATATCAAGTTCATGCAGGGCGCACTTTCCTCGCTCCTTGACCCTCACCAGCACATCCTTTCCTTCCAACCTGAGCATATCCGCTATGAAGTCTTCAAAGGCGAAACCGTTTGGACCAAGCTTCATAATCGATCTCCGCAGATCATAGCGAAGCGCTGATGGAGGCGATTCAACACGGAGCACTTCGAGCGCCATGTTATGCAGTTCGTCGGCCGTAATATCTGCTTTACCGCCAGTAGCCTGGATCCTGTTTTCCACAATGCGAACCACCTTATCCGCTATTGCATAATTCGAGCATCTTAGGATGCCGGCGAACAGCTTGTCCCGCCTGTAGGGTTCCCTGCGTCCATCCCTTTTGATTATATTCAACAATATGTAACTGCCGGTGCGGAACGATAAAAGGCTTGCGTTCCTACCACATATTCTGGGCCCTATTTCATTTTCATGCAGGGGCTGGCCAGTCAAAAGCAGCTGGTTTTCAAAAAAAAGGTTATTAGAGCACTGTGGCTAACCGAAGGTAAATGAAACCGCCGGGGACAGCGGATTATAGCCTTACCGGCAGTAGGAGGATTGGCCTTACATCGGCCACCATGGGCCAATTCATGGGCCTTGCGACGATCTCCCTGTTTGGACCGACCGCGGTGGTGTTCCAGAGGGCCATGAACCTTTCACCTATAGAGGTGGCACTGCTGGTCTCCATCCCCGTCGTAGCCGGGTCACTCCTAAGGGTTCCATTTGGAGCCTGGGCCGATTCTGCCGGTGGCAGGAGCCCGATGCTGATAGTCCTTGGCGTATCCAGCGTTTCGATGGCCGCCATCACCATCATCCTTTTTCTGGATTATCCGATGAGGCTAACGCACAGCCTTTTCCCCCTTTTCCTCCTCCTTGGATGCCTTGTCGGCGTTGGTGCGGCCGCCTTTTCTATCGGTGTCCCCCAGGCATCGTACTGGTATCCGTTGAACAGGCAGGGGTATGTGCTGGGAATCTATTCGGGCATCGGAGGCTTGGCGCCCGGCTTAATCACACTTGCCCTTCCGCCTCTTCTGACCTTCACTGGTCCTGCATATGCTTACCTGATATGGCTTATACTCTCACTAGCTGTACTCTTGGTCTATTTCCTGATAGCCAAGGACGCCTTCTTCTTCCAGCTTTTAAAGAAGGGAGTGGATAGGGAACGGGCCGCGGCCATAGCGAAGGACAATGGGCAGGAGCTGGTGCCTTCCTATAACGCGTTCAGGTCGCTGATGGCTCCTCTCAGTAACCTGAAGAACTGGGGACTCGTAGTAGCCAACACGACAGCCTTTGGCGGATACGTAGCCCTTACCACCTGGCTGCCCACTTACTGGGCGCTTGACCATGGCGTTGGGATAATAGATGCTGGGATCATAGCATCTATCGGGTTCATCATCCTTGGCACCATAATCAGAGTGCCAGCAGGTTCACTGAGCGATAGATATGGTGGTGAGGCCATCCTGTTCTATAGTTCGCTTTTAATGCTGGCTGGGTCGATCGTCTTTCTGATCAATGGCCTTGCCTTGGATGTTGCTGGCGAAATTATACTGGGCATAGGAGTCGGTGTAAACAGCGCTGCGACCTTCAAGCTAGTGCCCAAGTACTCTAAATCAAATATAGGCGGGGCCACCGGCTGGGTCAGTGGGCTCGGCGTATTCGGCGGGCTTATAATTACGGTTCTATTGGGGGCATTTGTCAACCTGTTCGGATACCGAGGGTACTCCCTTGGATTTATCATATATGTGGGGTTATCCATTGTGAGTTTGATAATAGGCGTCATCTTCATGCGGTTAAGCAAGGTTTAACCTGATATCAAATGTAATTTTTATTAGCGAATAATACAAAATAAAACTTTAGTATAATAAATATATATATATAAAAAAAGAAAAAATTTAGGCGGCGGTCACCGTTGTGACCACCTTTGTATGTTGAGTTAGTGCAGCAAACAGCGTGTAGTTGAACCCGCTTATTGGCGTCAAGTATGCCGAACCCATCAGTGTAATGGGTATGTTGTCTTTGAAACCCGCTCCTATTGGCCCTGGTGTGAGGAATGTAAGTGTACCATTGAATGAAAAGGTAGCTGTCTGGTTAGCCTTTAGCATATAGCCTGAGTTGAACGACACGTTCGCAGGCTCAACTCCGAACTGGAATTGTTCACCGCCTGTGTCGCCACCACTGTTTTGGTCTAGGGCCACCACCGAATTGCCTATCTCCATATTCCTGTTATTTTGGCCATTCATATTTCCTTGGTCGTTCACGTTTCCCATCTCGTTCTCATTGCCCTGAATGAATGATTCTGTATTAAATCCGCCTGAAAGGCCCTGCTCCATGCTGAATTTATTGATGAAGTTGAACTGTCCATCGCCTGAAGCTATTATCCCCATCGGCCTGAATTCATGAGGTAACATTGTGGTTACGGGGACTAGGTTGGTTCCGTTAACCAAGAACAAGGCATCGGTGCGAATGGATGCGTTCTCAACCAATATGGTTCCATTAAACGTCTGCCCTGATACGACGACCGGTGGAACCGTTAGGGTAAACCAGCCGCTAAGGGCCACCGACTCTAGCGATATGGATATGTTCCCGTTGTTCTTAAGCGTCAGGCTAAGGAGTGTTCTGTTTCCAGATGATGTAAGGCTTGCAGCCACTACAGATACGTTGCCCTGTGCATTCTCGAGGTCATCCCTCGTTCTATTGCTTATGTTGTACATGTCTCCTAAGGCGACCTTCGAGTTCTGGTTAATGCCGCCCTGCACTGTAACTGCCGTGGCCGAAGGCACCATGAAGAAGACAGGGGTGGTACCAACGAACGTCTGCACTACTACGGGTGAGAGTTGCAGGATAGCCGTTGTAGACGCCTTGCTCGCACCCAACACCGGGACCTCCAGCATCTTGTTAGCCAGAACCACGTTGTATGCAGTGCCGTTCACCGTTATGCTCGAGGAGTTAATGACGAATCTTACCTGATTTATTACGGACCCGTTGGGTACCTGCGCCATTCCTATCAGTTCACTTACATTCAATAGTGCCATGAGATTCAGGCTGCCCGAAGCGTTGATGTTAATCCATCCGCTTCCTTCAACATGCAGGGCTATTGCGCTGTAGTTAAGCGTCAGCGCGCTGGTCCCCGTTGGAACCGTTGGCGGATCCGTTAGCTGGATATAATATGTTTCCTTCTGTGCATTGGCAGTTGGATAGGATAACCCGTACCAAGCTATGCCACCTACTATTACTATTGCCATTATGATTGCCGCGGTCAGAATTTTTTTGCTTGTCATGTCAGATATCCCTTATATCAAGACTATAATAAGGGGCGATTAGGAACCATCAGGAACGATGAGGAACGTACCTGCCGTTCTTCCTGTAAATTATATTTATGACAATAAACATCTGGGCTTTACCTCTTCTACTAAGCTCCTAAGACAACTGATTATTTCTGAACGCAGCAAGCTCAAATCAGTTTTTAAAATTATTATGGCGATCCCGGTGGGATTCGAACCCACGACCTCCGGCTTAGAGGGCCAGCGCTCTAATCCATGCTGAGCTACGGGATCAATGATCTTTCCGTGTTAAAACTACTTCTGTGTTATATTTTAAACGTTTGCATCTCGGTCTTGCCTTATTTGAGATAATGGTAGCATCCTAAACCTAGTCAGTATATACAGCAGCAGGAGCACGACTATAAGCATGTAGAAGATCAACTCACCATCAATCGGGCTTATGATCCCTACTATAGCGTTTACCGCTAATAGAGTTCCAAACGCGTATCTCAGCAACTCTTCCCTCCGTAGATCCCTCCTGCGCTTATCACTGATCGACTCGTTATATTCAAATATCATATGCTTTATCAGCCTGCCCCATAGCAGCAGCAGCACAGCGAAGAAGACCGAAATTGCAGTTATTCCCTGCCTTATTATCACTGGAATGATAGCTATAAGGATCAGGATCAGCACATCTATAAGTGGAAATGCCATGGTCTTGGGCGGAAATTCGAGCCTATCGGCGACATAGATCCACCAGAACCAGACTACCAGGGCTGTTATCACGATAAACCTGATTATGCTCGCTAGGTCTGAAGCTACCAGGCTTTCTGCGTTAAAGGCTAAAGCTATGGCAATCACCATGGTAGCTAGTTCAAGCACCAGCAAATTGCCTGTCAGCTTATCGTTGATCAATTTGTTCCGCTTTGATTTTATTTCCTTATAAATATGTTGGGGGTAACGGTAAAACTATGATGTCTTAGCGCAGAGGGGTATACGGGCCTCCCTCTTACAACTATTAAAGCCTTGGGATGCCATTTGTAAAAGTGACATCCTCTCATGCGCTTCAGCCATGTAAGGATGTCATATGTTGCTTTAAATAACTTTGAGCGCTGGACCATGGCCAATATTTATATCGCCAGCTTCCATTTACTCCCAATATTGCAGGGATATCAAGGGGGCAAGAGCAATGGTTTTGCAGTACACGGGCACGGGGTTCACGTACCGTTCTGGCTCAGAGACCTAATGGTGGAACCTGTTGAGGGGAGGGTGTTTGCGGCGTTCCGAGATGTGGTAAATGTCAAAGCCCTTGGCTTCCTAATTGGAATTGCTTCAGCAAGGATACAACCGAACCCGATAACCATTGTAACCGACCTTGAAGTAGATTTTAAGCGCCTGACCAATTTTGGTGATAAAGTGTTGATATCTAATGGCAATATCATTATAGCCCAGAAAATCTTCGTAGGCTATGACGAGTCTAACCTTTGGGTTTCTGAGCCATTACACGGATATGTCGATGCACTCAAGTTGATACCTTCGGTTCACGCCCTGAAAACGCTCATCAAGGAAAATGGGAGGATGGAAGGAGCTGGCCCTGTCATAGATTATATTATGAAAGAAGATTATTATCCATCACTGGAGAGCGTCCCCAAACCGGTTAGAACTTATCTTGAACCCCTTAGAAAACTGATGCGCTGTCAAGCATCTTCTATACTGGATGGAATAGTAGGGTTAATTGGACTTGGGCCTGGTCTAACCCCTTCAGGGGATGATGTGTTAATGGGGTTTCTGGCTGCACGGACGTTATTAAATAGCGCATCTGATGCAATGGATATATACCTTGATGTCTTTCGTAATGAGTTCCCACTCCTTTGCGGCCGCACTACCCTGCTCAGTGAAGAATTACTGTACTGGGCATCCAGAGGACAGTTTAGCAAATTGATAACCGATGTAATGAATTCCATAGCTGATGGGGACGTACAAGGGGTGCGCGCATCTGCGCTTAACATGATGACTCAATTCGGCGCCACATCAGGTACCGATACGCTTATCGGAATTGTAGCCGGCATGAGCTCAATGGTTAGCCCCTAGGAGAAATGGGGGGCTAAAGCCAGGCCAAGGAAATGAACATTACCATACCGCAGGGGGCCTGTCAGCCATGAACATTTAATAGGGGCCCTAAATAGCATCTAAAATATGAGTGAACTTGAAAGTTACCTTAAGGCTGGGAAATCGGCTGCTGAAGTGCTTAAAAGGGTCCCCTCAATAATACAGGAAGGGATGCCTGTGCTTGACCTCTGCGAAAAAATTGAAAACATGATCCTGCAACTCGGCGTCCAAATATCATTTCCGGTAAACGTAGCCCAGGATAATGAAGCTGCTCACTATACTGCCTCCTACAATGACACTAAGAAGATAAAGGACAATTCCGTGGTAAAGGTGGATATAGGGACCCACTTAGATGGATTTATCGCCGACACGGCCATTACTATTTCCTTTAACACCAAATATGACAGGCTTGTCAAGTCAAACAACGAAATATTGTCAGAAGCATTGAGGACTCTCCGGCCTGGCTTAAAATTCAGCGAATTAGGCGGGCTAATAGAGGACAGGGCTAGGGAAATGGGCTTTGGGATGATAGAAAACCTTTCTGGCCATAGGTTAGATCAGTACATATTGCATGCAAACGAATCGATTCCCATGATCAGGACGCCGATCAGGAATGAATTTAAACCGAATACTGCATATGCTATTGAGCCGTTCCTGGTAGAGCGAAATGAATCCGGGTTTGTCGTAGACGGAAATGGGAGCAATATAATGAGCTTAATAAATCCCCGAAGGAATAAGGTGAAGGAACTGGATGAACTCATTCATGACATATGGAAGAAATACAGGGGATTGCCATTTGCTTCAAGATGGCTGGTGCGCGATCACGGAGAAGGGGTCCTTAAAAAACTTCAAGAGCTAATAAGGATCAACGCATTGATGGAATATCCAACGCTATTGGAAGCCAAGGGAGGATATGTTTCACAGTTCGAACATACCGTGTTCATCACCGAAGATGGCGCCATAGTCACCAGCGAAAGATAGGATTTTACTTGGGAGGGGACTCCGCAAATACGTACTTGATAACCATAGCCTTATTGCACTTTGGGCAGACGCCAGATTCCTTGAGGACGTAATCCCCGTCCTTGAAATCCCGCTTCAGTTTATATCCGCATATCGCACATTCCTCAACCGTGTAAACCCTGTCTAGCTTGCTGTTCTTTGGATTCGCCATATTCCATCACTGGGCTATGCCTAACGTATTCCCAACACCTATTATGATCCCCTTCCCGTGTTCGGGAATGACTTCCTCGACCAGCTTTAATATGGTCGACCTTGTTTCATCCATGGAATCGGCTATCTCCTTCCTCATTATGGATATAGCCTCTATAAGGGATTCCTTGACAATTACGGCGTAGACAGGTATATTGTTTGCCGTGGATATCTCTTCTATTTTGAACCTTTCTACCCCCATTCCACCTATTGCGGCGCCTATTCCCTGTGCAACGCTGCCTGTGTCCTCTCCTTCAAGCTTGAGGGCGGCGTCTATCATGATTATCGCGGAAGAATCTGAATATGGGCCCTTAAGCAGGTTGATAAGGGCGTCGTCTACATGCCCCACGAAGGCCGTCGGGCCCTTCGCCTTTACTATGGCGATCCTCCTGTTATTATAATCCATTTCACCATATACCGTTTCATCGTCAAAGTCAACCTTTGGGACGCCCATCAACAGTTGTGAAGTCACCAGAGGTCCGGCACCATCACCTATGGGTTGTCCATGCTCCAGAGCGCCCATCGCACCCAGCAGCGCTTCAGTCTGCCTAAGGATGATGGGTAATATCATCTGCAGTTGGGCCAGAAGGTAGATGTTGTTTGAAGATTTTTTGCTTATGAGCATATAGTGCCGTACTATCTTGTACACCAGATTTATGGATGAAACGATCTCCAGCATGTTGGATGCGACGCTTCTATTCAGATCTGATGCGTTTGACATTATGTTCTTGATGTCCTTCTTTATCTGTTCGTTCTGGGTGGACATTATATGGTCCATCTTGTTTACAACGCCAACCGGGTCCAGGTTCACCGGCATGATCGTGGCCATTTCAACCATTTCACTAACCCTGTTCTGGCCATCCAGGGCCACTCCCATCTTTTGAAGAAAACTTGTAAACGCGGCCTTCGATCTATCGGAATCCGCCTTTAAGCGAGCCAGACCGCGCACCACATCCCCCTGTATTGCCCATCCCTGTAGCTTCTGGCCATATATTATGAAAAGCAAGAACGGTATCCACACTATAATCAAGTATATGGTATACTCCGTAGAGCCCGTAGGCGTAAAGAAACCGAACAGAGAGAGTGGATTTAGCATCGATTTAAAGACCATGGAGGCGTATTTATAAATATTTATATGATAACATTGGTGTCGTCTTGCGCCTCCAGCTTCAACTATTACACGGCTGAACCTTACAGGGCGTCCGGCGGAGGAACGGCAGACTTATCGATTAATTTAAATATGCTAGCTAATTATCGGGTGTTATGAGTTCCAAAAAGAAGGCGTCGGCGCTACCGGCGTCGAGTGCTGGTCTGCTTCGGTTTTACGAAACCGATGAGCCAGGGCTGAAGCTCAGACCAGAAATAGTTGTTATAGCAACCATAGTATTCATAACATTGACCGTTATTTTGCCCATAATAAAATAGCACTGGTTGGTAATATTAAATGCTCAATGCCAATGAGACCCTTAACGGAAAGGTAAGTATCTTTCTCAGATTTCCCAGGTCAAGGATAATATCCTTTATCTTGACTGCAGCTATATTCTCGGTGTTTGAGGGAGGGCTCCTCTACTATTATGGCGTTGAATTCAATGCGCCATTCTTTCTTTTACAGCTGCTACTGCTTGCGGCCTTTGGCCTTGGCGTCAAGTATTCAACTAACCGGACGATATCATATGTTACAGTCAGGCGCCTATTCGCTATGCTTTCGGTTATCATGATCATAGGGATCATTTCAATGTTAGTGTCCGTTCTTGTGAGAGACCTTCTGGGCGTAAACATATTTGAAGGATTTTTGGGAGTTCTCTTTCTCTTTTCCTTTTTTGTTCTGAATGGCGAGTTTGTAGACAATATACCTAAATCTACAGCGTTTACGTTGTTCTTCTTCCTGATAGCGCTATTACCTGTAGTCAGACCGGTTATCCTCGATACGAGCTATGTCACCATCCTATTATTTGTTGGCTTCTTTATTATCTTGATTTATACAATAAACCGGTTGGATGGAATGGGCACAAAGGAATTGGGGATAAGGACAACGCTGCTCCTGCGAGCTGCGCTGGATGCGTGGCTATCAGGTTCAACCACATCCTTAGAAGAATATTTTGACTCCAGATCCAAGGAAAAAAAGGTCAAGACCTATGCGCTGACCTTCTCCGATGGAACCGATAGGGCTTGCGTGGTCGTGCCGCCCATGCACCCTGGCCCCTTCAAGGGGGTTGGAAGCTATAATCTACCGGAGGAGATAAATAAGGTATTCACGGGGATGGGCTTTAACGATTGTATAGTACTTCATTCAACGACCAACCATGATTCTAATGCGCCATCACGTAAATCGATGGCTGAGTATTTGAGTTCATTAAAGCATATGAAGCCCACCGTGATAAAACTGTCCAACGCACATCTTGTCAACTCGGAGAGCGTTAACTACTTTTATAGCGGCCTTTCATCGGATAAGGCTTCTCTAATAATAATATCGCCAAAGAGGCCTAGCGATGACTTCCCCCCAAACTATCTTGATCGAGTATACAAGATGGAAGAGGAGACCGGTAAGGCGCTCCTTCTGGCTGATGGACACAACAATCTGGCCACCGGAAATTATCAAGTCATCACCGAAGAGATAGAAGGTCAGGTGAAGCGTATAGTCAACGATAACACGGCCCAATGTAATATTTCCTTAAGCGCCCAAAGCCTTGGCAATCCATTCCCTCTAGAGATCGGCAGCCTTGGTATCAAAAAACTGCATATGGTAGATGAAAAAACCAGCCTTGATCTATTAATATTTGATTCTAACAACATCGTGCCGGGCGTAGCGCAGAGGGTCCGCGAGGCTCTTGGGGACAATTCGTGGGCTGTAACTACCGATACCCATTTTAATGCGTCCCATGCGCTCAATGGCAAGGGCTACTGGGCGCTAGGCGATATAACCCCGGCTCAATACATAATAGATCACCTAAAACGGGTCTCTGAGGGCGTCATGAAAAGGGTGGAAATCTCCCTGCTCGTCTGGGAGGGCAATATAAAACTAATGGGCCAAGATCCACTTGATAATCTGAAGAAGGCAGAAAGGAAGGGTATGCGCTATTTAGATGCGATTATAGGAATAATGGTTTTATACTTTCTAATGTCGCTACTTTTAATATGAGTTCCAGCGCGCGTTGACTGGTCACCACCTCAGCATTTGAGCAACTGGCACTATTCCTGGAATCATGCTGCCATATAGAACAGCGAACCATCCATCATTATGTACATGTCTATCGGTTTGATGGTTGTGGAGCTGTTGACAGCGCTTGGAAGATTATATCTTATATCATCAAATATCTTGGTGAAATTAGCCCTCAACCTTATCGCATTATGATCGGCGAAGTCTACGACTAAGCTAGGTATATCGATAAGCCTTGTGTTTACAGGGATCCTGACCTTGTACGCTACACCTTCATGTAACGCCGCCTCGATCGTAGCCTCCGCCATCTTCAGGTTCCTCAGGGCCCTCTTTTCCAATATGAGGACGTTCTCACGCGTGGTTCCATATCTTTCTGCTATATCTTCATATGACATTCCGCTCTTCCGTAGCTTTAGCACATCGAGCTGCCTACTTGTCAGAAAACCAAAACCAGGCTGCCTGCGCATGATACAATTATTTGCAACATTTATATTAAAGGATATCGTTGTCAGCAAACTAGAGGCCGGGGTCGCTTTAAAGTATAAATAGCATGGTCAAGTAAACGCCAGTATGCAAGGACAGGATGTTAAAAGGCAATATGACCACTTGTTTGAGCTCCTAAAGGAACACCAGAAATGGATTAGTGAATCGATAACGCTGATAGCTTCGGAGAACGTGCCGAGCCCAGCGGTAAGGGAGGCCATTCTCTCCGACTTTGGTAATAGGTATGCAGAGGGATGGCCGGGAGAACGCGTATACGCCGGATGCAAATACATAGATCAGGTTGAAATAGCTGCGCAGAACCTGGGCAAGGAGCTATTCGGGGCAGAGTTTGTTGATGTTAGGCCCATAGCGGGCGTTAATTCAAATTTAGTTATATATACGGCGTTCACCGATCCTGGAGATCGTATCCTCTCACTTTCCATTCCGAACGGCGGCCATATAACATATGGCAAGAAAGAGCTTGGGGGTACGGCCGGGGCTGTTCACGGCCTGGTCGTAGAAAATATTCCATTCGACGACGAAGAAATGAATATAGATGTTGACAGGACAAAGCAGAAGATAGAATCGATGATCAAGGAGGGAAAGAAACCGAAGATGATCGTTTTTGGCGGCTCGGTCTTTCTGTTTCCGCACCCACTTAAGGAGCTATCAGATTACCTGAAGTCGAACGAAATTCTTACGATGTATGATGGGGCGCACGTCCTCGGATTGATAGCGGGAGGCCAATTCCAGGACCCACTTAGGGAGGGGGCTGATTTTATGACTGGGAGCACCCATAAAACCTTGCCAGGCCCTCAGGGTGGGATCGTGGTTAGCTTCAACAAGTTCTCGGACAAGATCAAGGGATCGGTATTTCCAAGCAATACCTCCAACCACCATTTACACCATATGGCCGCTAAGGCCGTAGTCTTTGCAGAGATGCTTGCATTTGGCAAGGATTATGCTACCAATGTGATCAGGAACGCCCAATCGCTTGCCGAGGCACTGTCCGCCAGAGGCCTGAAGGTGATCGGAGGAAGAAATGGATTTACGAAATCACACCAGGTTTTGGTTGATGTAACTGCCCAAGGCGGAGGATGGGGGGTTGAAAGGGAACTTGAGGATGCAAACATCATCCTGAATAGGAACATGATACCTAGCGATATAAAGGAGGGAAGGCACTTTAAGGACCCTGGGGGAATAAGGATGGGCACTCAGGAACTGACCAGGCTGGGCATGGGACGGTCAGAAATGGAATATATAGGCGATCTGATATATAGGATTGTAGTAAAAAAGGATGATCATGAAAGGATAAGGTCAGAGATAAGCGCGCTTAAAGGGAAGTTCCCAAAGGTGAGCTATGCATTCGATAACCAGCAAGATGCATATTCATATATAACGCTGAGAAGATAGGGAGAGCGTTCCAATTCTAAATATAGCCATCAACAGCGAAAATCGATGGCCCAGCTCATATGGCCGAGCGATACGCACGTTCAGGTGTACTCAGAAAGTGAAAACTGCTTCTTTGACTTGACTAGCGACCTAAGCGCTTCTATGCTTATGTTTAGTTCATCTAGGGTGCCGCCCTCTAATTTACCGGTCAGGAGATTGGCCTTGTTGATTATGGATTTGAGCTTTTCGATCGAATATGAAGGCTCAAGCTTGCCTCCGCATACAGCGCACACATTTCTCAGTCCAGCAACGCCTGCTGGTGCGCCGCATGACGCACAGATCAGCCCCCATGTGGATAGAAGCTGCTCCAGACCGCTAAGGAGCGGTAATACGACCTCCCTCACCACTACATTTAAGCGGTTATCAGGGGTAGCCGCCATCCTATTTATAGCGTCAAGCTGTAACCCGGCTAAATAGAACGGGTCATCAATCTGTTCTGCATTGAGAAGGTTGCGCGGCCTGCCGACGTTAATTGAAACCATAGACGGATGAGATACGGCTGGATGCTTGAATAAAACCAGCTTTCGTTCAGGGTGTACATATAGGCCCGAAAAGTTCAAAAGGAGATCGCCAAGCAGAATTATATTTACGGAGAGGCTAGGCGCTGCCCTGTTGATTGTAAAAACCCATTCGTCCCTAGCAAGGCCTGACTCTCCATGAAGTATTCCAACGACTCTGCCCAATAATCCAATTCGTGAGCCGGCATCCAGTCCAACTATCGATCGGCCCAATAAATCGCTTACCGATTGTAATTTGTAGTATGGCTCCAGCCCATACACTCTCTCCAGCTCATCATCTATGTACCTAGAGGCTTCCAGGAGCGCGTTCGCCGCCCTTACAGGTAACATTATTTCGTCGACCTTCAGTGCCTGGCCAGATTTATTAGAATATGCCACCATCATATTCCTATCCCAACTGTCTGTAGCCAGTTGCACATCTACCTTGACAGTAACTATCCCCGTCCTTTGCGCCATCAGTGAGTGGTACTGTCTAACCAGCGCCTTGCCCAAATTCTCCAGCTCGGTATTATCTACGGGCGTAATCCCCTTTAGGGGTTCCAATGGCTTTAGAGAGACCCTATGCGACTCATATTGTAACAGAGGGCGTACAGAAATTTCGTTGCTATATTCTCGTACCGTCAAATGACCACAGTCAGGGCAGGTGGCAGAAGTGAGGCGTTTTTTACAATATGCACAGGTATATACCGCTTCCGTGATCTCCCCACATGTGGGGCAAATTCGGTATGGTGTTTCAGTCATACAGTGAACGCAGTAGCGCAGAGGTGATCTGACGACAACCCTGTCATCATCCAACAGGTTTCCGTTCATTGAAGGAAATATTCCGTGGGCCGTCTTAACCGGCTTGGCTTTGTTTAGTTTTAATGGTATTACAAGGGTTACCGGCTGACCTGCAGAGACCATTTTAAATCCACAACCAGTTTCAAGGGCATCCAAGGAGGTCAAGCCTTTGATATCAAGCCCCTCAAGTATGCTGGCCAAGACTTCACCGGGATATCCACCCACCAATAGCGCTCCATTTTCATATCCGGTCAGGATACCCATATCTGTTAACGCGCTGCTGGCCACAGCCCTAAAATGCGCAGTTCCATCGAGGATTCCAATAAATCCCTCTTTCAACGATCTCAGCTCGTCAAAGGAAAGCGTATGCAGTGGCAGTGAAAAGTTTGGATGCAGGAAGCCGCTAGTTCTTGCCTGTTCAAGCGCTTGATTTACATTCATAGGCACGCTAGTGAATTTATAACTGTAGTTGAACAGCCCCCTCTCCATCATCGCGTCAAGCACCCACGATGGCGCGAGAAGTTCACCCATATCAAGCAGTTTAGGTCTGGCGGCATCAGCAGCCGTAGGGTTGGTGCTAGGCAGCGTGCTTGGCGGAGCTACCTCGTCGGAAAAATACAGGAATAATCTTTCTCCCAGCCCCGTTATATGGCACGCATAGGATGTAGATGATAAGCCATACAATTCGGCTGCGGCCTGATGTGCGATTATCATACGGGAGAATTGCGACCCCTGATAGAAGCGAAGGCGAAAACTGCCTCCAGTAAAGCCCATCTTAAGGAACAGCGCTGGTGTATTGATACCATTAACATGATGTTGAAACTCTTGGCCTGCTGCATCACACCCATAGCCTGCGCCTGTTGGTCCTCCAATTGAAGATGTTGTATAGCCGCTGGCTACAAGCGCTGAGTTTGTAATCGTCATTATGTGTTCTGCCATAGCTCGGTTGGTGCTGTACTTCCGAACATTGGCGCTTTCAATTACAGCCGAATGTCCATTGAAGCTGATAATCCGAGGGGGGATTCGGTAATATTCTGAAGCAAAATACAAGCGCAGTGCATGGCCAAGGCGTTCTCCCTTGTACACGCCTGACTGGAGGTCCATGGTACTGGGGACCTTGTCAAACCGCATAGCTCTGGATGCGCGCTCAAGTAGTTCCACTGGGGTTTTCCTTATTACTATGCCGCGGTTATCGGGGTCCAGCCTTTTACTTCTTATCGAATTTACCAGCTCACTTAGTTTCACTCGGACCCCCTCTGCACGGTAAGGTTCTTCAGATATTTAACATATACATTTACGGCATATGGCGCCCTGCCATGGTCCAAAAAATCCCAAATGGTTAAATTAAAGCTGAACCCCACATCAGGCATGACCTCAGAGGTGGCCATAGGAGGAGGAAGTGTGGCAGGACTATCGGCTGCCAGGGTAGCCGCGGCATTGGGCATTGACGTTGAGGTAATTGAAAACGACATGGAAATAGGGATGCCGGAAAAGTGTGGCGGTCTAATTTCGGTTGATGGCCTTACCAAGCTAGGCATACCCCCTACAAGAAAGATCCTCCTTAATACTATCAGTGAAGGAAAGGTCGTGTTGTCTGATACATCAAGCTATGAATTTGATCTGAAGAAGGCTGGTCTAGTGGTTCTTAATAGAAACGAGTTTGATAAGGAGTTGGCGTCGCTGGCTGTAAGGGCAGGCGCAAGGATTTCCATAGGTGAAAGGATTGAAAGCGTACAGATGGAAGATGAAGGCGTAACGATAAGAACCAACAAGAGGCAGACGTCATCCAAGTTGATGATAAACGCCATGGGTGCCGGTTATTACCCCAATAAACGAGGGCTTATCCCTGCATTTCAAAATCTGATCGCTGTAAAGGATGGGTTTTATGATGGGATTCTAGTGTTTATAGATAAGGTCAAGATTGGAGATTTCTTCGGATGGTATATACCGCTGGATGATGGTTTTGCGAAGATAGGTGCCGGAGGCCGAACTGGCGGCCAGGAGGCTGACCGTTACTTTGAGTCCGCACTTCAAGCACTGGGGATCAGATATCAGGTGATCAAGCGTATAAACGCGTCACTGGTGGTGGGCGGATACGTGAGACGGGACGGAGGGAGGATTTTACCAGTTGGTGATGCGGCAGGGCAGACCAAGCCCACTACAGCTGGAGGGATAATTACAGGGGGCGTGGGTGGTGCCATAGCAGGTAGATTGGCCCGTGATGCTCTCGAAAAAGGGGACTTTAATGGTTATACCACCCTTTATGATGATGCATATGGAAAAGAACTGGCTAGACAGGTTACTCTTGCGCAAGTGTATAAGATGTTGAATGATAAGCAATTGAAGGGTTTGATGGACCTAATCAAGGATGAAGACATAGAAATGGATTCTGCGGACTTCGATTTCCATTCTTATATTATAAGGAAGGTTTTGACCAGTAAGGTTGGGGCTTCGCTCATTTCCTCTATAATACCGAGATTGGCCATCGCCAGGCTCAAAGGGCTCTTCTGAAATAGATCGATTTTTATATGGGAATGCTGGAATAGAGGCGCAGGGAATGCCGAAGAGTAAAGGCTACAGGAGAAAGACAAGGGCCCTCTTAACGCTGGAAAAGAGAAAGGGGTTATCCTATTTGCTGCAGAGTTATAACGTTGGGGATAAAGTCATAGTTAAACTGGATCCTACCCAACCAAAGGGAATGCCACACAGGAGGTTTAACGGCAGGGTAGGGGTAATAAATGAAGTAAGAAGGCGCTCCCTGGTGGTAGACGTCCAAGTTGGCAAGAAGCTCAAACAGTTAATGGTCAGGCTGGAACATGTAAAACCTTTACGTGGTGAAGAAATGGTTGCCAAAGGTTAAAAGCGCCAGAAAGATCACCATCCATGAGGCAAAGGATTTGCTCTTGCAGATAAAGAGCGAATCCATGGATCAGATTCAACAGAAGACGGCCGGCTATATAAGCGAATTTTCGACTATAGATGGTAAAAGGGGAAGGGACCTCGTCAATAGGATCGTAACTGAGTGTTCTCTTGAAGAGGACTTGGCCATTCAACTTGTCAACATAATGCCCAAGACCATGGAAGAAGTGAGGGCGCTTCTGGTGGGCTGGAAGAAGTTGTTGACATCCGATGTTGTAGCGAAGATCGTATCTATATTACAATCAAAGGCATAATTTAGGCGTCCGATTAATGTATCATTTAATCCAGGTGATGGTTTCCATGATTTCGTACAACATGTAATTTTAAATGGATTGCCCACGATCGTAGGTGTGTTCTAACAAATGGTCCTAGGTTTAACCACTTCATGATGGGCTTTAATCCGCGAGGTTTTCAATTGAAATGTTTTTATAACCCATCACCTAAAACGCTACCGATTGATGTTGCAAGGAGAAACCCAGAAGAGATACGAAACATACGGCTATGTATTGGATTTCAGGCAAAACTCCGTATCCAAGATACTTAAGAATAGGGGCGGTACGGTTGTAGAAGCCTTAGGGGGAGAATTTTTCATGATCCTTGAACTTCTGGCTAATCCGAACACGACCTTTGGAATTCAAGAAAAGGTATATATCAGCAAGGAAAGGCGTACCAAGATCGCGAGCGTTCTGGGACGAATGAAGTACAGCGATCTATCATCTGTGGCCAAGAATGAGCTACCGGCCGCAGTGGAAAGATCTGTGATGGACAACGAGGCTAGGTTCGTGGCCTTTTTCAACCAGTCACAACCCATAACGCCCAGGCTTAACGCCCTAGAGCTTATACCGGGCATAGGTAAAACGCTTATGCGACAGATGCTCGAGGAAAGAGAAAAGAAGCCGTTCGCCAGCTTCGAAGATATACAGAAGAGAATAGGGCTAAAGGACCCCGGCAGGAGGGTAACCGAAAGAGTTCTTAGTGAGATCATCTCAGAACAGCAGGTCTATCTATTTGTACGATAGGTCTGGATGAACGTAATTGGATGAAAAGGACATCATAAATTACATAAGGAGTGTATTCGGCAAAAATTTATCGTTCGAACTCAATGATGATGTAGCTTACGTAAATGATGGCGATGGATTTCTAGTGCTTAAGGTGGACATGCTGGTGGGCTCTACCGATGTCCCCCCCAGCATGACCCCCCAACAGATAGGGAGGAAGGCGCTAGTGGCGGCGGTTTCTGACTTTGCGGCCAAGGGGGTGTCACCGGATGGCGCCCTGCTGTCCATAGGACTTCCACGGGGTTATAAGGAGGAGCTCATAAAGGGGATCATAAATGGTTTCAAGGATGCCTCCATCGAGTTCGGTGTAGAGCTGCTTGGTGGAGATGTCAATGAGTCAAAGGACCTGGTGATCGATTGTGTGCTTTACGGCAGGGCGAAAAGGCGGGTCAGCAGGGGGGGAGCTAGACCCGGGGACCTGATATTTGTTACAGGCGAATTCGGGCCAAGCAAGGCCGGACTGGACTTCCTTCTAAAGGGTTCCGGGTTACCAGATGGAAAAATGAAAGATGTATGTGTGCACGCCGCTCTGGAACAGAGCCCCCCGCTCCCTTTCGGAGTCCGGGCCGTAGAGGCAGGCCTTTTCACGTCTTCAATGGACTCGAGTGATGGCCTCGCTATAACCCTTCATGAGATGTCAAAACAAGGCCATGTAAAATATATGATCGAAGAGCTTCCGATAGACCGTGCCATGGCCAACTTCCTCAGAAATTCCAACAATGATGTATATTCTGCCGTCTTCTACGGAGGTGAAGAATATCAGATAGTGTTTACCTGCAACCCAGGTAGCTCAACTGCGCTCAGGGAAATAGCACGCTCACTAGGGATAACGCTTAGGCGCATAGGCCGAGTAGAGGAAGGGGAAGGCGTTTTCTTCTACGAGGGCCAAAGGTGGGTGCCAGTCCATGATATGGGGTGGGTGCACTTCGATTCAACTGTATAGCCCCTTAAGGGATTCCTCGATAGTTTCCAGCTTTAAACTGCCCTCCCTTAAAAGCTCTAAGGAGTAACCGCTAGTTTTTAACGTGGTCAACAGTTTCGGACCTCCCTCTGGCAAATCCATGACAACTGCATCTGGGTTCAGCTGAACGATGGCGTCATGCAGCTCCACCCTGGGGTCGATCTGGTATCCTGTGACAGCCTCTTTCAACATCATCATTAGGCTGCTGAAGCCGTGATGATTGATCAGGCTGAGCCCAAATCCTTCATACCCAGCCTCTGGATTCGAATCAACGACGGCCAACCCCCTATCTATGAATTTCTCAAGGAGAAACCTCGCAAGCTTATTGGAGGTATAGCCTTGCATAACCTTCACGTCATCGGTTAATATGATTGGCGGCGGCGTCAGACACCCCGCCTTAAGGGGCTTGAAGTTACTCCTTGCTAACCCAAAAATATACATTTCTCCGACGTTAAGTATTACAGAACCACCCAGGCTTAGTATCGATGAAACCCTGTAGAGGTCGTCCTTAGTACAGGAGAATATCAGCGTCAAGCCTGCGATTTTTTCAATAACGCTGGACTAGGCTTCCAGCAGCGTTTCTGTGCTCCTGATGCCTTCGATCTTGTTTATCTCGGCCGTTAGCCTTATCATCTCTTCATAGTTGATGGCCCCTATGGATACAACCAGATCAAATCGCCCATAGACTATGAACGCATCCTTAACGCCGCTGATCTCCTTGATTGATTTGAGCGCTTCCCTAAGCTTTGTGGGTATGACCTTTATTAGCAAAGTTGCCTGGGGCATTATTCCGTCACCTCGATAAGGGATTCTGTAAAGACCACTCCGCTCATCCTGCTCATCCTCATTATGCTGGAGCCCATCGATGATGGATCCTTTGCCGATACGTACGCAACTACATCAAAGCGTCCAAGCACTGGATAAGCGCTGGTAACACCTGCTATCTTCCTTATTTCATCCAGTACAGAAGCGTACCTTCCCCTTTCTGTCCTCATCAGGACACAACCCTTGACCATATCTATCACGTTCACTAGGGAAGCTTCTATATTTAACTCTTATCAGCCATTTCAAGACCTTCCATTATCGGGGGCTTAAGGATGAATTTCATGTGATAAGGTAGGCCCGATATTTGTAATCTTGCCCAGCTCGATAAGGGTTTCCTTGACCACGGCTATGGATGCCATATATTCATCTATCGACAGAACTTCATCATCGGTATGCGCTAGCCTGGAATCTCCAGGGCCGTATGCGACCAACGGCACCTTATATTTAGAATAAAATACGTTTCCGTCGCTGGTTCCGGTCTTCTTAACGAAAGCCCCCTTGGAGCCCGTAACCTTGTATATGGACCTTGAAAATGCCCTGCATAGCTCGTTTGATGGCCTCGTAAGGGTAGGCTCTATCAGGTCCATCACCTCGTATTTCAAATTCGGGCCCTGCAAGTTCAATTTATCAATGATATCAGACCTTGACAACCCCGGTGGATACCTTATGTCCATAAAGAATTGGGAGAGGGCCGGCGCCCTATTAAGCGAATCACCAGCTACGAACTTCGTCACGACCGCTGTAACCTTATCAAAATAGCCTTCAGCGTCGCGGTTTATATCAGCCAGTTTCCCGTTAATTGAATTTATTGTTTCCATTGCGATATCTATGCTGTTGGAGCCCAACCACGGTGATGCTGCGTGATATGGACGCGATTCAACATCCACTCTGATAAGAAGGCGCCCCTTATAGCCTATCGCAACCTGATTAACTCCGCTTGGCTCGCCAAAGATGGCGAAGTCGGGCTCATCCCTAGTCTCAATAAAGCGTTTTATTCCCCTGTTCATACCCTCTTCATCGACTAAAGCCGCCAGGGTTATTCCGCACTTGACCCCCGCATCAAGCGCGTTGCGCGCGCCGTAAACGAGCGCACCAAGCGGACCCTTGGCATCCACTGCCCCCCTGCCCCTTATGTACCGTTCATCCATCGAAGCGGGCAAATTACCTTCAACTGTATCCATATGGCCGAACAGATAGACCATTGGCCTTCCCTCTTTCACGCGCGCGATCACGTTAGCCACGTCATCCCTTTCCACGCCGCTGAAGCCAACGGCCCCTTTCAAATGATCATATATGAAGTCAGAAATTTCGGCCTCATGATTGCTGGGCGAATATATCCCGACCAGCCTACGAAGAAATTCAACTTCTTCCATGTCTTTCAATGATATAGTCGAGCATTAAGCCGGGTATATCTATTCCGGTGGCAGGCACAGAGTTCTTGAATTCAGTGGTACCGTTTATTTCATGAACCACCATTCCGGCTTCTGATTCCATCAGGTCCACGCCGAATATGCCATCACCAACCGTGGATGTGGCCCTGAGCGCGATATCCTCCAACTCATTGGTAATAGGGCAGTTGATCGCCTTACCACCTCTGGCCGTGTTTGTACGCCAGTCATCAGGGGGCTGCAACCTGTATATGGCCGCTATAACCCTGTCCCCTGCTACGAACGCCCTTATGTCCCTGGGGGGCCTCTTGACATATTCCTGCATGTAATATACCTGATAGAGTGGATACATATACTCCCTATCCTCTAGGACCGCCCGCGCGGCGGAATCGCTTTCAAGCAGCCCTATCATCCTCCCCCACGAACCCGTTACGGGCTTGATCACGGCCTTATTCCCGAGCTCCCTGAACGATTGGTATGCCTTTTCCTGGCTGAAGGAGACTATCGTACGGGGGACCGGAACGCCGGCCTTTTTCAGCGCCAGTATAGTGAAGAGCTTGTTCCCGGTTAGCTCACTGCTTCTTAGGTCATTGACGACCTTAACCCCCTGCCCCTCCACAAATGCCGTTGTGTGCAGGTTCCTGTAATGGCCAACGCACCGCTGCAGTGAGATATCGCCAAACCTTTCAGCCCTGCCGTCCGATGTGTCAAATATTTCCTCCTTGACATCAAGCATCTTCATATCTATATTACGCTTTTTTGATGCTTCATAAAGGGCCTTTTCCTCCCACCTTATTATATCGTATAGCATCGATACCTTCATTGACGCTCACCTATTCCGATAGTATGGCCCTCTCCATCTCCTTAGTAAGTTCCAGCTCGAACAGGTCCCCCCGCCGCAGATCCTTCATCCCCTTAGAGAAGGATTTTATCGCTGTATCATCAACTTTCATCCCGAGCAATTTAAGGAAGAAGGCCGACCCGTTCTTGCCGAGAAGCTCACCAAACACAAGGCTCCTCCTGTTTCCTACGGTGCTTGGTGGAACTATCTCATAGGCGTTTGGACTTTTCAATATCGCAGCTATATGGGTACCAGCCTTATGTTTATAGGCGTTTGCGCCCACCAGCGGTGAATTTGATGGCGTCTGATAGTTGGCATACGTTGCCAGGAGACCAGAAAGTTCGGCCAGCATGTCATAGCGTACATTTAACTTCAACTTGTACAGCACCAGCAGCGATATCACGAGCTGGGCTAGGTCGGTTATCCCTACCCTCTCCCCTACCCCCCCTATTGTGGCATGAATTTGATCCGCGCCCGCTTCATATGAAGCCAGTGCGTTAGCCAGGGCGAGCCCCAGGTCATTGTGGCAATGAACATCAAGCGGCACCTTGACATTAGATCTTATAAGGGACACCAGCCGGTACATGCCGATTGGCCTCATTATACCCACAGTATCCGGAATGCTAAGCCTGTCCGCCCCCGCCTTTTCCATCTCCTTCGCAAATTGCACCATATATTCCGGATCTGCCCTGCAGGCATCCTCCAAGGTCATGCGAACGTAGAGCCCATGGGATTTGGCGTATTGAACAGCTTCTGTGGCCCTCCTTAATGCTTCCTCCCTGTTAACCTTCAGTTTGTACTTCAGATGGATATCGGATACCGAATGGTACATTGCTACATAGTCTGCACCGCACGACATCGAAATATCTATATCCTCTTTAAGGGCACGCCCGTGAGCAACTATCCTGGCCGAAAGGCCGGCGTTCAACAGCTTTTTGCACGACTCCCTATAATCCTCGGATATGATTGGGCTTATTTCTATGGCGTCAACGCCGAAATAATCCAGCATCCAAGCTATCTGTAGCCTTTGGCGCATGGTTAGGGAAACATTTGGTGACTGTTCTCCCTCCCTAAGGGTAGTATCCAATATTTTAACGGGCCTGGGCGTTGTGTCCGGCCGGCCGTTAAATTCAATTGAATGGCCGATTCTGTCCACATCGTCGAATTCTTCGGTATTCTGCATGCTAACGGTTGACCGTAATGGGTTATTAACGTTTATCGTTCTTAAACATCATATTTCTTTCAGAATAATGATGGTATTCGTATTGGTTACCCCTTCTGATTTCCGAATATCGTCAATACAGGCGTTGGCTTCGACGATATTAGAAGCTGATATCAGGGCCACTATATCATATTCGCCGGTTATCTCGTAGATCTTATCCACATTTTGTATCTTTATCAGCTTCTCAGCCACCTGCGAAGTCGTGGCAGAAGGGTTTACGGATATTAACGTAAGCGCCTTAGCCTTTTCCTCCTCCCTTATCTCCACCGTGAACCGTTTTATAGTCCCCTTCTCCATAAGGGCCTTGATCCTGCGCCTGACCGCCGCTTCTGATAGCCCCAGCTCCTGTCCGAGAGCGACATATGACGCTCTGCCGTCGGACTTCAGCATATCTATGAGCTTTCTATCCTTATCATCCATGTTATGCCGTTATAACCCCCTCTTAAAAACGTTTTTCGCACAATAAATGAAGGTATTCGGCTTCGTTTGATGATCCTGCGCAAATTGCCGGAAAGAGCGTTCATCTATTCAGGTTATAGCTCAGGAAGGACGATAGCAGATGCATAGGGGATGTTCAAGTCAAGGCCTGATGCGACAGTGCGTTGCTCTCGGATTTTCTTATGGAGCTACCGGTTATCCTCAGCGCGTCGTCAATATCCCTCTGGGTTATTACATAAGGGGGGAGGAATCTCAGAGCGGTGTGCCCTGAATAAAGTGAAATCATGCCCTCATTCAGCATTTCGAACAGCGTATCCTGAAACCTTACCCTCAATTCTATGGCGAGCATCAACCCCTTTCCCCTCACCTCCTTTACCAGCCTGCTTTCTTCACCTATCTTCCTTAAGCCTTGGAGCAGGGCCGCCCCCTTCGTATTTATGTCGTCAAGCATGGGCCCTATGAGCTTCAACGTACTAGTTCCTCCCACGGACGCTAGGGGATTGCCGCCCATGGTTGTAGATTGTTCGCCGACCTTCATGGAGTTTGCCACATCTTCCCTAGCAAGGGTGGCGCCCATCGGTATCCCACCACCTATTCCCTTGCCAAGCGTCATTATATCCGGCTCCACCTTCCAGTGTTGATGAGCCCACCACTTCCCGGTCCTACCCAACCCGGATTGGATTTCATCAACTATGAAGAGGGCACCCAGGCGCCTTGCCTTATCCTCAACCGCAGGCAGGAAATCATCACTGGGGATGTTCACTCCCCCCTCCCCCTGTACCGGCTCCACTATTATTGCAGCCACGTCCGAGCCATCTAGCGCCTCCAGGCTGGCTATATCCCCAAAGCTGGCGAACCTTACATTCTGCAGCAGCGGGGCAAAACCCCCCCTATATTTAGGCGCATGAGTGACCGAAAGCGCGCCGAACGTCTTTCCATGAAACGCGCCTGTAAATGCTATGAATTCCTTTTTGCCGGTGTACTTGCGTGCCAGCTTGAGGGCTACTTCAACGGCCTCCGCTCCACTGTTGGATAGGAAAACCCTGCTCATCTGGGGTGGCGCCACCCTAAATAGCTCGTCAAGGAGCTTCGCCCTTGATTCATTATATACCGAGCCATGGCATATCATGAGCTTGTCTAATTGGTCCTTGAGCGCCTTTACTATCTCCGGATGCCTGTGCCCCATTATGGCAACTCCATATCCGGCCATAAAGTCCAGATATTCCCTTCCGGCCGTATCCCAGACCCTAGCCCCCAGGCCTCTGGACAGGTCTAAATCATACTTCTGATAGGTGCTGAAGAGCCTTCTGTCTTCGATCTCCCTGAAATTGAAACCAACGCCATTATCAGCATCCATCAAACTATCACCGTCCTGTGTTGCCCTTCAAGAGCGTTCTCCAGTGGATGCTGAACCAGCCCGCTGGAGATTACGCTCTCCCTAACGCCACCTTCAAGCGCCTCTATACAGGCCATTACCTTCTTATCCATCCCTGGTCCTACCTTCCTAAGGGTCTCCTTGGCTTCTCCCCTCTCCATGCGTTCAACCAGCTTGCCATCCATCAAGAGCCCCTCAACATCGGTGAATATAACCAGCCTGTCAGCCTTAAGCGCAGCCGCTATGGCAGCCGCTGTCCGGTCGCCATCTATATTCAATGCCTCCCCTTCAAATCCCATGGCTACAGGTGAAATTACAGGAAGATAACCGGCTGAGATGAGGGCCGACAGGGCCCCCGTGTTCACTTCTTTGACCTTTCCGGTATAACCTCCCTCTATGGCCCTCTTCCTCCCTTTTTCGTCTATTATAAGAAGCCTTTTCTTTCTTTCTGCCCTGATCGTCCATCCATCGATTCCTGACAGGCCAAAGGCCCTGATCCCTTTGATGGCAAGCCCTAAAACCAGTTGCGAGTTTATCTTACCCATAACCATATTATATATATCGGCCGTCTCCTTGTCAGTGTATCTGCTCCTTATTCCCTCGGGGGAAAATATGAAGGTGGGCTTGACCCCGAGCCTTTCAGAGTATTCTGTAATTATCTTGCCACCTCCATGCACTAAGACGATCTTCTCGGATTCCGTGGTCAGGAGCCTAGCTATATCCCCGAGCATATTTTCCACAGGGCCGCTCGCAATGAGGCTCCCTCCGATCTTTATCACCGTTATCATAGAAACCAGCCACCTATACTGGATGCAAGGCCGCCATTCCCAGTCCGGCCTTCTCATTGAGCCCCAAGGACAGGTTCATTGACTGGACCGCGCTTCCCGCAGCCCCTTTGATTAGGTTGTCTATGGCTGAAAGCATCACCAACCTGTTTAAATGAGGGTCCACTTCAAATCCTATATCCGCAAAGTTTGACCCTATGACTATCTTGGGATCAGGATACCTGTATAGGCCGGCCTTGTCCCTTATGAACCTTATGAACGGCTCCGATATATAGAAGGATCTCAAGGCCTTCCATACCGCTGCTGCATCGGTCTTCGTAAATACATGGGAAGTTGATAGAATTCCCCTTACCATGTTGACGGCGTGGGCGCTCATTGCGACCCCGTAATCCTTTCCTGATACAAACTTGATTTCCTGTTCTATCTCACCGGTATGGCGGTGACCAACGGGCTTGTAGGGCCTCACCACACCGAACCTCTCGGAAAAGTGGGTAGCTAGTGACGGCTTACCGCCGGCTCCGGATGAACCTATTTTGGCGTCGACCACTATAGGCCCTTCGATATCCATCCCCTTTGCTATGGGCGCGAGGGCCAAAATGGCCGCAGCGGCCATACAACCGGGGGCAGCTATGTACCTGCTCCCCCTGATCTGTTCCCTGTGAAGCTCCGGCAGGCCATATACGAATTTTTTGAGGAGGTCCGGGTATGGATGCTCATAACCATACCATGTCTTATATGATTCAGCGTTGGTAAGCCTGAAATCGGCGCTCATATCTACGATCCTCACCCCCATATCCATCAGCTTGGGGACCACCTTAAGCGAGGATCCATGTGGCAGGGCGCAGAAGATTACATCGGCTCCAGCGCCCAACTTGAGCGGATCTTCACCGCTGAATTTCAAATCAAGTACGCCCTTTAAATTTGGGTGCACCCTGTGTACGTATTCACCAGCATAATGAACTGAGCCAGCCGCAGTTATCGTCACATCCGGATGATTCACCAGAATACGTAACAGTTCCCCTCCTACATAACCAGAGCCCCCCAGCACGACTACCTTAATGCTCATTTTGATACACTACCCTTTACATATTTTATAATTTCAGAGGCTATATTTTTTTCGCTGACCGAGGACGCGCCCTTGAACTCTACGTTGTTGTTGATTTCGTGGAGCACATAACCGTTTGACGACTCCATGGCATCTATTCCGAGGATTTCTCCACCAACCACCTTTGCGGCCTTGAGCATCAGTTCCTCCAGTTCACTATCCGGTTTCAGCAGCTCCGCCTTTCCCCCCCTTGCTATGTTGGTCTTCCAGTCGTCATCCGGCTGATACCTGTATATGGTCGCCACCACCCTGTCCCCCACCACCACGCTCCTGATGTCCCGTGGTGGCCTGTTTATGTATTCCTGCACATAGTAGATCTGTTGCTGTGGGTCCGGCAGCATTTCCCTTGTTTCCAGCAGGGCCTCAGCTTCATCCCTATCCCTCACCTTGGCTATCATCCTCCCCCAGCTACCGGTTATCGGCTTTATGACCACAGGATAACCCATCTTGTCCATGATCTGAAGCGCTGAATCCCTTGAGAAAGCGATGAAGGTATGCGGCGTCGGTATGCCGTTCTGGGAAAGGAGAAGCGTAGTCAGCAGCTTGTTTCCGCAAAGATGAGATGATTTGTAAGAATTTATGACCCTGTAGCCCCATCTTTCGAGTATGGCCGCATAGTACAGCCCCCGGTAGTGGCTTATGGTTCGCTGCAGGACAAGGTCGGCTATGGATGAAGGCACGCTCGAAGAAGTCAGATCGAGCGGCATGGATTTGGCATCCACAAGGTTGACCTCCAAGCCCTCTTCTTTAGCCCTTTCAAATAATTCCTTTTCTTCCCATCTAAGGCGATCGAAGACTATGCTTAATTTGGCCAATTCTGAAGTTATTCTCCCCAATCCTCGCCCACTTCTTCAGCGGGCTTGACTTCTACTTTGTCGGCAGAAATGGAAACTATTTCGTACTCCACGCCGCAATCTGGGCAGCTTATTATTTCCCCCGGAATGGAATCGGCCGGGATGTCCATTTCAGCTCCACATTCCTGACAGTTGATCTTCATTATCTATTATACCTCCTTATCACTCAATGACTCACCTAATAACGATTGATAAGCTTTTTTAATCCTATCGCTTTCAACCTTAACCCAGGCGCCCTCCTCCAGTAAAGTTTGTCTATGCTTCCTTATCATGTTATCAGATTCTGTGGGATTCGGACCTCCTTCTGTAAGCCTCAGCTTTATGCTCTTAACTACGTCAAACCTTTTAGCCAGTTCGGCTGCATCTACGTCCAGGCCCAGATCCTGTTTGGAATACTTCACCACCAGCCCCTGAAGGCCTAAGCCACCGTCCTCCGTTTCCCTTATTGCCTTCCCGACAAGTTGGTGAGCGGACCTGAATGGGATACCATACCTCGTCGACAACCATTCTGCGACATCGCTGGCAGTTACCTGCGATGTTGATGCCGCGCTGATCATCGCGGCTTCATCATACTTTACAGAAGCTATCATGGGCCCAACCACCTTTATGATGGGCTTGATTTCTTCCATGGACTCCCAAAGACGAGGGGTTATCTCCTGAAGGTCCAGATTATACGTCTGGTTAAGGCCACGCATTATCTCCATGGAGGACTCCAGATTGGACATTATAACGGCAGTCTTTGCCCTGATGATCTCCGCAACGACTGCGTTTCTCTTCTGCGGCATTATGCTGCTGGTGGAAACATATTCGTCGGCTATCCTTATAAGGCCCGTCGAAGACAAATACATAACATCCGAGGCTATCCTGCTGATGTCCACCGCGGTTGACGCTAGCGCATAAAGCGCATCCGCTATAAAATCCCGTGAACTTACTGAATCCATGGTGTTTTCCACCAGACCTGAAAACCCGAGCATTAGCGCTTCCGCTGCTCTGTCGATATACACCGTAGAACCGGCCAGGGCTGCCGCCCCCATGGGGGAGGCATCAGAGCTCTGATATGCTTCCCTGAGCCTCCTAAGGTCCCTTAGAAGGGCGCCTGTATAACACAACAGCCAATGTGCGACGGTGCTAGGCTGAGCCGGCTGCAAATGCGTCATCCCGATCATGAACGTATTTTTGTGTAACGCAGAAGTATCCAGAAAAGTGGATATGAGGGAACCCAATTCTCTGACGGTTTCTAACAGCTCCTCCTTGACCACCATGCGAATGGCTGTGACCACCTGGTCGTTTCTGCTCTTTCCCAGCCCCAGGAACCCGGCCTTTTCGCCAACCGACTCCTTGACGGCCATTTCAAGGTTCATATGAACGTCCTCCAGTCGATAATCAATCCTGTAGCCATTATATGCCTTTGAAAGGGCTTCGCTTATTATTGCGCGCGTTTTTCTATCTATAGCCCCAGATCTTTCGAGAAGTGATACATGAGCCAGGTTTATCAACACAATGGCCTTAGCTATTTTCGAGTCTGACTGAACTGACGAAGTGAGCCGCAGGGCTAGATCGTCCATCCCTGCCAGCCTATCCCCCCTAAGAAGGTCCTTCTTATTGTCCATCCATTATCAACTTGGCAGTGCGCGCCTGCAGCCCCCAGATCTCTATGAAACCAATGGCGGCCTTCTGATCGAAGGTGGAACCGGTGCCGTACGTCGCAAGGTTGCTGAGATAAAGGGAGTTCTTGGATGAACGTCCAACCACCCTCATGCCCCCCTTGTACAGCTTGATCCTTACGCTTCCGTTTACATATCGCTGTGTGCTCATGGTAAAGGCCTCCAGGGATTGTCTAAGCGGATCAACCCATAGCCCTTCATATATGAGCCTGGCCCACGTACTATCCACTATAGCCTTAAAGTTTAGTATGGACTTGGGGAGGGTCAGCTTTTCAAGGTCCCTGTGAGCTTCAAGGATCACGGATGCAGCGGGTGCTTCGTAGACCTCCCTTGACTTGATGCCCACCAGCCTGTCCTCTATATGATCTATCCTACCGATACCGTGCTCTCCAGCCAACCTGTTCAATGCGGTGATCAAGCTTGAAAGTTTCATCGCCTTTCCGTTCATTGCAACTGGCAGCCCACCCTTGAACTCCAAATCGATATATGCTGGCTTATCCGGCGCATCAAGAGGCGACTTCGTCCACCCAAACGCTTCCTCGGGCGGCTCGGTCATCGGATCCTCAAGCCTACCGCTTTCCGCAGACCTACCCCACAGGTTTTCGTCGATGCTAAACTCACTCTTCTTTATGGAAACCGGTATCTCCTTTTTCTTGGCGTACTCGATCTCCATGCTGCGGTTCATATCCCACTCCCTAACGGGCGCGATGACCTTTATGTTTGGTGCTAGCGCCTTGATGGTTACGTCAAAGCGCACCTGGTCATTGCCCTTTCCGGTGCTGCCGTGCGCCACCATATCAGCGCCCTCCTTTTTGGCCACTTCCACCATCTTCTTTGCTATGAGGGGCCTCGCCAGCGCAGTGGCCAGCGGATACTTCCCTTCATATAGCCCATTTGATGCTATCTCAGGAGCTATAAAATCCGTTGAGAATTCGTCCAGCGCGTCTATGCTATAATGCTTTATGGCCCCAGTTTTATAGGCCCTTTTGCCTATCTCCTCAAGGTCTTCAAACTGGCCCAGGTTGACGGTCACCGTAATGACCGAAGAGGAATACTCCTCCGCGAGCCACTTGATCGCCACGGATGTGTCCAGCCCGCCCGAATAGGCGAGCACAATTTTCTTTACCATTTCAGTTTCGCTCCTTAAGAAATGTTTAAATAGTTTTTGGCCTAAATCTGTCCAAATATGATTAAAATGACCAAAAATGACCAATCTATCAATAAATTGGTCGGAGAGGTGGTATCATCTGATGACGCCATAGAAGCGTCCATAATAGGCGGATATGCGAACCTCAGCGGAGTGGCACGCCTTATAAGGGAACGACTATCAGGGACTAGGCCTGAGGCCTCCGTTGAGGCCATAGTTTCAGCCTTAAAACGGTATAAAATCAGGGCCTCCGCCGAGAGGGAGCCGGTTTATCAGGTGCTGTCGAAGAGCTCTGTCATGCTGAGGACCAGCGTAGCAAAGGTGGTGCTTGGAAAGGGGGTGGAGGACATGGGATCGTTGCTGGAGAGCCTTAAGAGATATGACGAGGACCTGGTGATCCTGTCAAAGACGCTGAACAACACGACCATAATTTTTGATGTATCGATATATGAGCGTATCAAGGCCGCCCTCAGAACGGCCAACATAGTCGACAAAAAGGGGGAATTGACCGCAATAACAGTTCACAGCCCCGCTGCTATAATAAGGACCCCCGGCTGTCTTGAATCCATTTATTCATCCGTCTCCAACGCCAAGATAAACGTAGAAGATACTACGAGCTGCTATACGGACACGGTGCTCATAGTAAAGGATGAGGACGCCGGAAGGGCGTTCGATGCGATAACAAGGCTGATCAACGCTTCCAAGCGACTTTCCAGTTCTTAGTTAATTTCTCTTACGCAGCAGATAGTATTTATCGTCGGGGGAGAACGGTGGCGGATGGGCTGAGACGGTCTTGGAGCCACACTTGGGGCAGATATCTTTCATGGTGTATGTTCTGCAGGATGGGCACACCTTTAGATATTTTGTCATAAATAAAACCGCCGCACAACTACCCTCTAGTCAGTCATTTCGTAATAAATTTGACCTGTCCGTTGCCCTTGATCTCCTTTTCCATGATGGCCAAGGCCCTGTTCAACCTTTTCTCAGCTTCCTTATAGTTGTCCCCATATGCAACGACCTTGTACTTCGGCGCTCCTAAATATTTGATAAGGAGGTTACTCTTCCCAATCTGCCCCTGTGTATTCAGCAATGCCTTCTTAACCACTTCCATCCCGTTCGGTTTCGAGCTTGAGACCTCCATGATCGTATCGACCTCCACCAGGGAAGGTTTTATTCGTTCCATAGCTATTTCATATGCGGCCTCCGCGTACGGCTGATCCACACCGATCGAAATCCACGCAGTCGGTCCATCCTTTATTAGCTTCATCAGCGCCACGTATAGACCTTCGAAGTTGTCCTCTATGACCCTGAGCTGCTGGGCATCAGAGCTGAGCCCCAGCTTGGCTTTCACCATGGAAAATATGCTTTCAGCCTTCTTCGCCTTTTTCAGTTCCATCAGCTTGGCCTTTCTTTCTTCGTTGGTCAACTGTTTCAGCGACAGATCTATTTCCCCCTTTGCCCTGTTAACCCGTATAACCTTTAGAGGCAGCTTCTGGTTCTCCTTTATGTACCTGTCTATGTTCTTGATCAGCCCCGTTGATATTTCGCTTATGTGTAAGAACCCCTCCATGTTATTGTATTCGTCTAGGGAAAGATAGGCGCCAAATTGCGTTATCTTCCTTACTGTGACCACCACTATTTCCCCGATATCGGGAAAACTGGGGGGCTCCATGACCTAATCAAGCCTCTTGACTATATCTGCATTAATCGATGCCATGCCGCCGCTTGGGACCACCAGTTCCTCCCCGCACCCATCGCACTTGATGGCCGTAGTCGAATGGGAAAATATTATCCTTTCTGTTGCGCACTTCTTACATCTTATCAACAGGTACGAGCTTTTCGGGCTGACGATAAGGGACTTTGATTTTTTCATATTATCACTTTTCAACTATCTCTATCTTGCGCATCCTTATGCCAGGCCTAACTACTGTATAACCACATTTCTTACACTTCAATTTAATGACCTGCTTTTTAGTGGTCTTCGACGTCCTGACCAGCTCAGGATACTTCTGGCCGCCGTAACCGTGTTTAATTTCTTCATGATACCTTGCACCCATGGAAGTCTTCCTGTCCTTCCCCTTCTTATAGATCGAGGGGGTATGCTCCGTATGGGCCTTGCACCTTGGACAATATGTAACTATAACCTTTGGTAATTTCATTCCAACACACTGACGTCTATCGCTATATTTTTGTCTATTAATACTTTTGCGTTATCCCTAGGCACGTCGGCCACATCCGACTTATCAAAGGGGCCATAAACTTTAAGGTCAGCCCCTATGAACTTGTCGGTTGCCTCAATGAACCTTACTAACCTATAATGAGGCTCCTGCTTGGAATGCGCCACCCTCAGGCTCTCGGTGAGCCCGTGTCTTATGTCATCCTTTAACAGGCGGGACCGCCTGATCAGCTCGTATACTGGCTCAATAACCCTCTTCTCCTCCTCTGTCAGGTTGACAATATCCTTTCCTGAAATCGCTTGGTTTAGCGCCTTCCTCACCCTTATATCCACCAGGTCCTCCATCAGCCCGTTGACCAGGTCGCGATATACAGTTACGGCCTCCGCGCCTTCGCTTGAAGGGCTGGTAGTCTCCAGCAGTACAAGCTCCTTAACCTTAATGGATAATGCTTCATAAAAGTCGGGGGGGATTTCGCCTAAACCGGCATCGGATAGCTCCCGGTTAAGTATGTTTATCATCACATCAGTTATATCATTCATGCCGGTTATAATGGAATGTTGTTCTTAAAAACTTACCTTATGTAGCTTCAACAACAGCAAGCCCCTTTAGCATCAGGTATACCGCAGCATATGTGGGGATGGTTTTTGATTCATCCTTGTACGGCCCGAAAACCTGACCCTTTAGTCTGATCTGAGGCGCATATGTTATCCTGATCTTAACCGGATCTTCACGCAAGGCCACCGCCGAATCAAACGGATCTCCAGATAGCTGTTCATCACACTCCTTCTTTGACAGGCCGCTTTTATCATGCAGCGATCCGGGGAGCCTGAATATCCTGTGCACATCCATGGAGACAGAAGGATCAACCTTTATGGCTAGGGCCGAAGATGGAGCTCTCTGCCCACTGCCCGTAAACCCGTTTAACCTTATGTAATCGACTATTTCTGTACGTTCCCTGGACGATAGGCTGCTGTAGAGGGTCGAACTAACAGAGATGTGATAACCGTGGTTTCCAGAAAAATATGCCGAAAGCTCATCGTGCCTGATGCCAAAATCATCATGAAGCATCTGGATCAGAGAAACGGTCTGCCCCTTGATCTTACCTAGGCATTCATCGCAGATCCATTCGACCTTAGATATGCGCTTTGAACCGCACCTTGAACATGTGAGAGGTGGCGGCAGCCTGCCCACCAGTTTACAATCATCGCATATCCAAAAATCATGTTTGACTTTACACCGAGCGTTAACTTCCTTTAGATCAAGATCGAATATAAGGTCCCCTTCAATCCAGCCCTTTTGATCCATGGGGGCCGCTGGAAACCTGTAATATGAAGATGAAGAATAAATTGAGCGAGGTATGGTTTGTATTATCAGGGCGGTCAACTCCCTTTCTTCGGCTATCGAAATATGCCTTTTCATGTTACCATCGAAGTCCCTGAATCCAAATTCTCGTTCCCTAAACCTAGTAGGGATTTTGATTTCGGCCTGCCTATTAAAATAATACCACCTGAACGCGCTCTGTAGGAATTCCCTTTGGTTGACCGACATCGGTCTAAGATAACTGGGCCGCCATTTATCTGTATATCTATGTTTGACTTGTACAAAAAGGCATATTTACCACCGTATCCGGTATTAAAGGCAGTATGAGGCCAATCAGAATTGAAGGGGACAGCATAGCGGTCCTCGACCAGAGGCTTTTGCCTACCCGTGAAGTGTGGATAAAGGTCAGGTCAGTAGATGATGCCTTTTCAGCGATACGAGAGCTGAAGGTTAGGGGGGCCCCCCTGATAGGCGTAGTGGGCGCGTATGGGTTAGCACAGAACATAACCGGGAATAGCCAAGACGACCGTTTGACCGCGGAAAAGCTCAAGGGCGCTAGGCCTACGGCCATTAACCTGGCATGGGCCATAGACAGGGTCCTTCGGGCATCCCTTGACGGCTCGAGAGGAGCTGCATTAGAGGAAGCGAAAAATATTTTCGATGAAGAGTTGAATAATGCCAGGCTTATAGGCGTTAACGGTGAACCGCTCATATCCGAAGGTGACGCCGTGCTAACTCACTGCAATGCGGGGGCCCTAGCTACCGTAGATTACGGGACGGCATTAGCCCCACTGAGGATAGCAAAGGATAAAGGCAAGAAGTTCAGGGTTTTTGCAACTGAAACCAGGCCAGTAATGCAGGGTTCCCGCCTGACCGCCTATGAACTCCTAAAGGATGGATTTGATGTAACGCTAATAGCTGACACCGCTGTGGGATACACTATGTCAAGGGGGATGATCAAGAAGGTCATCGTAGGAGCCGACCGCGTATTTAACGATGGCCACACCATAAACAAGATAGGCACCTTTCAGGTAGCCACCTTGGCAAAGCGGTTCGGCATTCCATTTTATGTGGCCTTGCCGCTGTCAACCCTAGATCTTGAGGGGAATGAAGCTACCACCAAGATTGAAGAAAGGGGGTCGGTTGAACTTGAATATATAAGAGGAAAAAGGGTGGCCCCGCGAGGGATCAAGACATTTAACCCCGCCTTCGATATAACCCCCCCGGATTTGATTACAGCGTTTATAACTGAAAAGGGGGTTCTGAAGCCTCCCTTCAAGGCCATAAACAAAATCGGAACGTCAAGTTAAATACCTGGATGGTAATTTTATAGATGTTATAAATCCAGTAAAATGGGCCCGTGGCCTAGGATGGATAGGGCGCTGGCCTTCGGAGCCGGCGGTCGTGGGTTCAAATCCCACCGGGCCCGTTAGGCCTATCACGACATCATCCCACTACTAACGCATATGAGCCTTCCTGATGGCTACCCCTTTTGGGTTAGTCGGCAAGCAGAGAACTTGAGTCAACGGCACAGGGCTCACACCTTCTGATGCATCACCGTGGGCGTCTCCACAGCTGTGATTTCTGATATTTCCATCCCAACCTCTTTCATGGCGCGTTACAGGACCACCGTTCCGGCCTTTATTTCCCTTGGGATGGTATGATCACGCGAAGGGCTGTATTAATATACCGCAGAGGAATTGAAATGATATATTAACACCTGAGCCCAGATTCCATCCGACGCCTCAGACATAGGGGAGGAGTATGCCAAGGTAAACGGGCCAGTGCTGTTTGTATTATAGGTGATCCCGTACTGGGTTAGCGGCAGCTGGAAGTAAGGTGAACCTGACTGGTAAGTTTGCGAAATGCCTACAAGTTGTCCGTTGCTTGTATCTATGGAACCCCAGCCTACCCATTGCAATGGAAGAAGTTGACCTAGGAGGGTATCATTATAGAAGTAAGGGGTCAGCGTGCCTGTCGTGTTGCTG